>JALZDF010000023.1 GCA_030862645.1 Chloroflexota bacterium | reverse complement strand
GGCCGGCGCGCCGGCCTCCTCCATGACCCTCGCCAGGTCAAGCGCCGAAAGTGGCGCCTGGCTCGCCGGCTTCACGACGATCGCATTGCCAGCGGCGAACGCCGGCGCGACCTTGTGGGTCACGAGGTTGAACGGCGCGTTGAACGGAGTGATGGCTCCCACGACGCCGATCGGCTCCCACACGGTGACGGCCATCACGCCCTCGTGCTCGGGCGCGATATCCGCCACAGGCACGGTGCCGCTGAGCGTCTCAGCGGCAGTCGCAGCCGCGCGCATCGTCCATGCCGCGCGACGGACCTCGCGAAGGGTGTTCTTCCGGGCCTTGCCCGTCTGCCGTGTGATGGTGACCGCGTAGTGATCGGCCCGATCGGTGACCAGGTCCGCGGCACGGCGCAGGATCGCCGCCCGTTCGTGGGTGGCCAGGGCCGCCACCGACCTCTGAGCGTGCGCGGCCGCATCGATGGCGCCGCGCACGTCGGCGTCAGTCGAGATCGCGACGCGGGTCACCAGGGTGCCGTCCCACGGATCGCGCAGCTCGGCATGCTCGACCAAGGGCAGCGGACTGCCGGCGGCATACGGCGAGGCGTCCGGGAGCGAGGGCAGCCCCGTCCGATATTCTGACTCGCGCGACAGTTCCACGGATCTGCTGGTAGCGCTCATTCGTGAGCCGATTCAGGCGTTGCCATCGGCTCCGCGCCCTTGGGCGGCTGGGGGCATCCCCAGGCGTGCCGAGATTGTTTCGCCAGCCTCCTTAACCAGCTTCCCGAAGCGCCGCATCGCCTCTTCGGTCATCTGATGCCGTGGGCCCGAGATGCTCACGCCGGCGACGACGCGTCCGTGGAGATCACGGATCGGCGCGGCGACGCAGCGAAGGCCGATCTCGAGCTCCTCCATGTCGGAGGCATAGCCACGTTCGCGCACCTCGTGCAGTCGGGATTTCAGGTCGGCGGCATCGGTGATCGTATTCGGCGTGAGCGGAGTCATCGGCCAGTCCTTGAGCATGACGTCAACGTCGGCCTCCGGCATCCAGGCCAGGATGGCCTTCGCAACGGCGCTGGCGTGCACCTGTGTGCGCATTCCGACCCGCGTCGCCATGCGCATGTGGTTCAGGCCATCCACGACGTCGATGGTGACGATGTCGCTTCCCTCGCGGACGCCCAGGGTCGCGGTCTCGCGAGACGTCTCCACCAGCTGCTGCATCACCGGCCGCGCAACGGCCCGGACGTCCGTCGTGGGCGACGCCGAGCCGGCGAGCTGGTAGATCCGCGCGCCGAGCCGGAATCGGTTCGTGGTTGGATCACGCTCGAGATAGCCGGCATTCTCGAGCGTGGCGCACAGGCGGGAGACCGTGCTCTTGTGCATGCCGACGATTCGCGCGATCTCGTTCACGCCGAGGTCGCCGTGGTGGGCGGAGAACGTGTCGAGGATGCTCAGGCCGCGTCGCAGGGCATAGACGGCGTTCGCATCGCCCTTAAGGCGGGTCGATGAGCGCTCGGACGGGCTGGCTTCCTGGGCAGCGGTGTTGGTCACATTGTCCTCCCGCGAGCGACAGTACCAGATCGGCTTGACCGTCCGATCCGGAGGTGGGCGAGTCGTTGACACGGCCCCGACCCACTCATACGATGTTCTTGGAACAGTTCCACCCTACGGGCCACGTCAAGCCCGTCATCGTTCTTACCGCGGCCGCCGCGGCATATGGGAGACCATCGGCTGAATGGGCACATACAAGGGCGCTGAGATCCTCACCGAGTACCTCGTCAAGGAGGGTGTGCCCTACGCGTTCGGCGTCTGCGGCCACGGGATTCTCGGCTTCCTCGACGCTCTCTATGATCGACGCGAAGCGATTCAGACGATCACGACCCACGACGAGCAGGCAGCTGGCTTCATGGCCGATGCGTTCTACCGCGTCGCGCATCGGCCGGCGGTCACCTACTCGTCGTCCGGCCCCGGCTCGCTCAACCTGACCATGGCCGTCGCGAACGCCTTCTATGACTCCTCGGCATTCATGGCGATCACCGGCAACGTCCCGACCCAGCAGTTCAACCGCGGCCCGTTCCAGGAGACGGGACGTCACTTCCAGGGCGACTTCAACAACGTGATGCGTCCGTACGTGAAGCGAACGTACCAAGCGTTCCGGCCGGAGATGATGGAGCTCACCGTGCGCCAGGCCTACGCACTGATGCTCTCCGGCCGCCCCGGGCCGGTGCACATCGACGTGCCGCTCAACGTCTTCGTAGAGGAGACCGAGGCAAACATCCCGGATCCCGCCACCTGGCGTCTCGGCGTCGCGTCGCGGGGCCAGGGCGATCCGGCCGCGATCGCCCGCGCGGCAGAGCTGCTGGCCGGAGCCGAGCGTCCGCTGATCGTTGCCGGCAACGGCGTGCACCTCGCCGAGGCGGGAGCATCGCTGCGACGCCTGGCGGAAGAGTTGGGCATTCCGGTGATCACCTCGCCGCTCGGCAAGGGCGCGATCGACGAGCGTTCGCCGCTGAGCCTGGGCGCCACGGGCCGCAACGGGCCGGACGCCGCCAACGAGGCGGCCCGATCCTGCGACGTGCTGCTGGCGCTGGGCACCCGCTTCGACGACCGACCGACCAGCTCGTGGATCCCCGGCATGACGTATTCGATTCCGCCGACCAGGCTCATCCACGTCGACCTCGAGGCCGCCGAGCTCGGGCGCAACTATCCGGCCGAGGTCGGGATCGTGGGTGACATCGAGCTCGTGCTCCGGCAGCTGCTCGAGGCGCTGGCCGGTCGCGAGGCCGCATCTCGCGAGCGCCACGCGCCATGGACCGATGGACTCGCCGCCCGAAAGGCAGCGTGGAACGGCTACCTGGATTCCGAGCGGGGCAGTGACGCCGTCCCCATCCGTCCCGAGCGTCTCGTCGCCGAGCTCAACGCCACACTGCCCGCCGACGCGATCGTCCTGGCCGACGTGGGCGTCCATCACAACTGGCTCGTCCAGCAGCTCGACATCGGCCGTGACCAGCAGTTCCTCCAGGCGTGGGGATATGCGGCGATGGGATTCGGCGTCGCGGGATCGCTTGGCGCGCAGTTCGCGGCCCCCGATCGGCCAGTGGTTGCCGTCTGCGGCGACGGCGGGATGGTGATGACCGCCAACGCGATCGCAACGGCCGCCGAGTACGAGCTTCCCGTGACGTGGGTGGTGTGGAACAACTACGGCTACGGCTCGATCCACGGCCAGCAGGCCGGGTTCTTCGGGCAGGGGCGCGAGATCGCCACCCGCTTCCGCCGCAAGGGCGACGGCGAGCTGATGACCACGGACTTCGCGATGCTCGCCCGATCCATGGGCGCGGATGGCGTGACGGTCGAACGTCCCGGCGACCTGCGGGACCACCTGGCCGATGCGGTCCGCTCCGGCCGGCCGACCCTCATCGACGTCCGCGTCGACGCCCTCGTCTCGCCGCCTGCCACCGGCAGCTGGGATCTGCCGCCGCTTCCCGCACCCGAGCCGAACTACCCGCCCCGAGCCGACGCCACCCCGGTTGGAGCCGTGAACGCGGCACCTGCCGAGTGATCCGTGGCGGCGAAGTGACACGCGGCGGCGTGGTCCGGCCCGAGCTCCACTAGCTCCGGCTCGACGTCGACGCAGATCGCCGGCTCCCCGAGCCGGCGTCGTAGCGGGCAGCGTGGATGGAACCGGCAGCCCGCGGGCAGGTCCGCCGGGTTGGCGACCTCGCCACCAACGACATCCTCCAGCGGGGAGTCCGGGTCGATGCTCGGCACCGCTGCCATGAGGCTGGTGGTGTAAGGGTGTGAGGCATCGGCGTAGAGGCGGTCGACCGTGGCGAGCTCGACCAGGCGCCCCGCGTACATCACGGCCACCCGGTGGCTCATGTGCTGGACGATGGCAAGGTCGTGCGAAATGAGGAGGTAGCTCAGGCCGAGCTGCTTCTGGAGGTCCACCAGCAGGTTCAGGATCTGCGCCTGGATCGAGACGTCGAGCGCCGAAACCGGCTCGTCGAGCACGATGAGCTTCGGGTTGAGCGACAGGGCACGCGCCACGGCGATGCGCTGCCGCTGCCCGCCGCTGAACTGGTGAGGGAAGTGGCGAGCGACGCTCGGCTGGAGCCCGACCTGCTCGAGAAGCTCCCCCACCCGGGCACGCAGCTCACGGCGACCGAGCTTTGCGTGGATCTCGAGCGGCTCGGCGATGATGTCCCCGACCCGCATGCGGGGATTGAGCGAGCTGTACGGGTCCTGGAACACGGCCTGGACCGACTGCCGGTACTGCCGGGTGCCATCCCGCCCGGCGCTCGAGATGTCAGTCCCCTCGAACCGGATCGTTCCCGCCGTCGGCTTCTCCAGGCGAAGGATCAGCTGCGCCGTCGTCGTCTTCCCGCTCCCGGATTCGCCGACGAGGGCGAGCGTCGTCCCCGGCTCGATCGCGAAGCTGATGCCATCCACCGCGCGGACGACGCGCGACGGGCCGGCGAACCGGCCGCCGCTCTGATAGTGCTTGGTGAGACCCTCGACCTGGAGCAGCGGAGCCGTCATGCCGCGGGTTCGCCGGCCGGCACGGGCGCCGGCACATCGGGGACACTGGACAAGCCGTCGCCGACTGCCCAGCAGTGGACGTAGCCGTTGTCGCCGATGGGGGTCGCCGGCGGAAACACCTCGCGGCAGACGTCCATGCGAAGCGGGCAGCGGTCGTAGAAGGAACAGCCGGGCGGCAGGCGGAGGAGATCCGGGGGCTGGCCCTGGATCTGGTACAGCCGCTCCCGCTTCTGGCCGAGCTTCGGGACCGATTCCATGAGGGCAACCGTGTACGGGTGCCGCGGCCGGTGGAGGATCCGGCGGACGTCGCCGCTCTCGACGATGCGGCCGGCGTACATCACGTTCACCCGGTCGCAGGTCTGCGCGACGACGCCGAGATCGTGCGTGACCCACAGCGCGGACGAGTTGGACTGCCGCTGGAGGCGCCGGACGAGCGTCAGGAACTGGGCCTGTATGGTGACGTCGAGCGCCGTCGTCGGCTCGTCGGCGAGAATGAGGTCGGGGGACGGGCCGAGCGCCATGGCGGCGAGCACGCGCTGGCGCATGCCACCGGAGAACTGGTGCGAGTACTCGCCGAGCCGCCGTTCCGGCCCCGGGATGCGCACCGACTTCAGGACCTCGATGGCCCGCTCACGGACCGTCCCGCTGTGCCGGCCGGGGTGATGGCGGAGCGGCTCGGTGACCTGGTCGCCGATGGTGAGCACCGGGTTCAGTGCGGTGAGCGCGTCCTGCATGATCATGGCGATGCGCGCGCCGCGGACCTGCCGCAACTTGGATTCCGGCTCCCGCAGCAGGTCCCGACCGTCGAACCAGATCCGGCCGCTCACGATTCGGGCCGACTCCACCGGCATGAGCCCCATGATCGACAGCAGCGTCATCGTCTTGCCCGACCCCGACTCGCCGACGAGGCCGACGGTCTCGCCGCGTCGAATCGTGAAGCTCACGCCGTCGACAGCCTTCACCAGCCCGTTGCGAAGCGTGATCTGCGTCCGCAGATCCTCGACACGTAGGATCGGCTCGTCGGCGACGACGCCGTCTGGCTCGGTCATGGCTAGAGCATCTGCTGCTTCGGATCGAGCACGTTCTGCAACCAGTCGCCGATCCAGTTGATGGACAGCACGGTCAGGACGATGGCGAGTCCGGGGAAGAGCGACAGCCAGTACTTCGTGGCCACGTACTCCCGCCCCCCGTCGATCATCAAGCCCCACGCCGGCGTCGGCGGTGGCACGCCAACCCCGAGGAAGCTGAGCGAGGCCTCGACGAGGATGAGGGCGCCGACCTGAAGCGTGGCCACCACGATGATCGTGCCCGCCACGTTCGGCAGGATGTGGCGGACGATGACCCGGAGGTGCGACGCTCCGGCCACTCGCGCGAGCGCCGTGTAGTTCGAGCGCCGGATGGCGAGCGCGTCGCCGCGCACCATTCGCGCGATCTCCGCGGCAACGAACGGCGACAGGATCAGCACGATGCTGGCATACGTCTGCCCGAGGACGAACACGCAGACGAGCGCGACCATGATCGTGGGAAGCGAGAGCACCGCCTCGACCAGGCGCTGGATGACGGCATCGGTGACGCCTCCGACGTAGCCGGAGATCAACCCCAGCGGAATACCCACCGCCATGCCGAGCAGGATTACGCTCAGGGCGAGCAGGATCGACACGCGTCCCCCGTACATGAGCCGGCTCAGGATGTCCCGGCCCAGCTCATCCGTGCCCAGGATGTGCTCCACGCTGCCGCCCTCGTGGTAGACCGGCGGTTGAAGCGCGTTCGTGAGCTCGACCTTCAACGGGTCGTGCGGCGCGAGGATTTCGGCGAACGCGGCGCTGAAGATGAGCAAGGCGAGAATGACGAGCGGGAAGATGGGCATCCGGCGCGTGGAGCCGAGGAGGCTGCGGGCACGGATGGCGGCACCTGCGATGGCCACGATCAGCGGTACCGGATCCGTGGGTCGAGGAAGGCGTACAGCACGTCCACCACGAGATTGATCGTGATAAAGAAGATGGCGATCATGATGACCGCCCCCTGCACCACCGGGAAGTCGCGGCTGGTGACCGCGTCCATCGTCATCTTGCCGAGGCCGGGCCACGCGAACACGGTCTCGACGACCACGGAGCCGTTGAGGAAGCTGCCCAGCACGAGGCCCGAGAAGGTGAGGACCGGGATGATGGCGCTGCGGAAAGCGTGCTTTACGATCACGACCCTCGGCGGCAGGCCCTTGGCGCGCGCCATGCGCACGTAGTCGCTGTCCAGGACATCGAGCATGCTCGACCGCACCAGTCGGGCGATGCCGGCCACGGCCGCCCAGCCCACGGCGATCGATGGCAGCACGTACGACTCGATCCCATCGCTGTAGGCCACCGGGAAGATGCGGAGGATGACGGCGAAGATCAGCACCAGCATGATCGCGAACCAGAACGCCGGGACCGACTGACCGAACAGCGCAACTGTGCGCGAGAAGACATCGACCGCCGATCCGCGGTACACGGCGCTGAGGATGCCGAGCGGCAGCCCGAGCAGGATCGCCACCATCAGCGCGCCGAGAGCGAGGCTCGCCGTCGCCGGAAGGCGTTCGAGAAGGATGTCGATCACCGGCTCGCCATTGAACGAGCTGCCGAAGTCGAGCGTCAGCACGCCGGACATGTAGGAGGCGTACTGGACGTAGAGCGGCTGGTCGAGGCCGAGCCGGCGCCGAAGCTCTTCCTGGAGCTCGAGCGGCGCGAAGTCGCTCATCAGGATGCGCGACGGATCGCCGGTGAGCCGAACCAGGAAGAAGACGAGCGTCGTGATGAAGATCAGGCCGATGAATGCCTGAAGCAGACGTCCGGCGATGAATCGGGTCATGACTCCGTCAGGGACGTGGCCGGCAGCGCCGCGGAGGAGTCAGCCCCTGCGGCACTGCCGGACGATGGGTTGGGATCGTCAGTTCCGGCCTATTCGGACGGCCGCAGCGACCACTGGTTGTGGACGTTGCCCTTGCCCGCGACCCGGAAGTCCCAGTCGCCGACCTTCTCCGACACCCCGAACACCGCGCTTGCCGTCAGCAGCGGCATATGGAGCCACTCATCGGCCATCCATCGATGGTACTCCGCCATCATTTCGCCCTGCGTGTCGAAGTCGAACTCGGCCTGAATGGCGCGCAGCCGCTCCGACATGTCGGGGAAGACCTCGTCATTCCACACCGAGCTGCCGTTCTCGCTGTCGTCGGTGAACAGCGTCGCCTGCTCGTCGACGAAGTAGAAGCGGTTGTCCATGCCACGGATGTAGAGCGTGATCGGGGTCGGCGGGTCACCGGCCTCCTGGCCGTTGAACTCGAAGCCGAACAGGGCCTCCTTGTTCGCCTCCTCGTCTCCCACGCGGACCGTGGCTTCGACGCCGATGTCCGCGTAATTGCCGGCGATCGCCTCGGCAAGGGTCGGCATCAGCGGCATGTCGCCAGGAACGTCGGCAACGACGATCTCGACCGTCAGCGGATTCGACTCGTCGAAGCCAGCATCGGCGAGAAGCTGCTGTGCTCGCTCTGCGTCATAGGGCGGCGGTGCGAGGTCGGCGGGGTTGCCGTGGCTACCCTCGCCACCCATGAACGACGCGCTGGGCTGCGCGTAGCCGCGGTAGACCGAGTCGGCGATGCCCTGGCGATCGATCGCGATCGACAGCGCCTCGCGGACGCCGATGTCGTTGCACGGGCTGTCCGGGTTCATCGTTAGCCCGAGGCACCACATCACCGACTGGGTCGCCGCGGGGACCTCGATCAGCTCGGAACCCGATGCCTCCAGCTCCTCGATTGCCGAGATCGGGAGCGGCACGACGTCCGCCTCGCCGGTCTGGAGGAGAGCGACACGGGTGGATGAATCGGGCGCGGCGCGGATGGTGAGATCCTTGAAGCCGGGGGTGCGCTCCTTCTGCCAATCACTGCGATTCTCATCCAGGAAGGCAGTCAGCGTCGCCGACTGGTCCCCGTCCATGCTGACGAGCTCAAAGGGGCCGGTCCCGATTGGCGCCGACCACATCTCGTCGCCGACCTCGTCGTAGTACGCCTTCGAGTACACCGCGCCGGCTGAGCCGCCGTCGATCTCGGAGAACCACATCGGCAGCGTCGCCTGAGGCGTAGTCGTCACGACGACGACCTGGTTGCCATCGGCGGTGATCGACTCGACGACCGGGGCGCGACCGACCATGGTGTGGGTCGACGCGGGATCGAAGATCGTACGCTCCCAGCTCCACGCGACGTCCTCCGCGGTGAGCGGATCGCCGTTGTGGAAGATGACGTCCTCGCGGAGCGTGAATGTCCAGGTCAGGCCATCTTCCGAGGCAGCCCATTCGGTAGCGAGCGCCGGAACGAGGTTTCCTTCCGCGTCCTGCTCGATGACGTAGTCGTGGATGTCATCCCAGTACGGCTTGTGTGACCACTCCAGCGCGGCCTGGGTGATCACGTCCTGGCCAGCTCCAACGAGCGAGTTGGCGATCGTGACGATTTCCCCCGTCGGCCCGTCGCCATCGGTTCCCGAACCCCCGTCGCTCGCGTCCGCCGAGGGCGTCTGCGATCCGCAGGCTGCCAGGATGAGCGATAGGCTCGTCAGTCCCGCGACGAGTGCAGTGGAGAATCTCCTCGACATCCTCACTCCTTACCGATGGTCCGTATCCGAAGCCAAACCCGGAAGTTGTCGCAGGACGCGCAACAGTTCCATTATTAGCATTGCAGTCAACATGCGGTTGGGTTGCCGTGCAAGCCGCCGATCACGCCTCCGAGTTGGCCAGCACCGACATCAGATCATCGACGTCCCGCAGCTGCTCGACGGCCAGCAGGAGCTCGAGAGCCTGCTCGGAGTTCGTCTCGGGAACGACTCCCTGCGCGGCAAGCCGGAACTTCCCGACCAGCTCCTCGGTGGAGAGTGGATGGTCCGCATCGCCCTTCGGGACGTCGCGGCGTGCCACCAGCCGTCGTCCATCGGTGACCACCGCCTCGACGACGGCGCCGGTGGTGGGAACGGACTCGTCGACCACGACCTCGATCCGTTCGGTGGCGAATCGCGACACCACTGGATCGGCGAGGCGTTCTGGCGCGAACTGCTCGAGCCAGCAGGCGCGATCGTGCAGCACGACCGCGGCTGCGTAGTGGGTCGAGAGCAGCGCCCGGAAGGGATCCTCCCAGCCCATGTCGCCGTGCATTCGATGCGTCGACTCCGACAGGCCGATAGTCATTCGCTCGACCTGCTCCGGATGGAGGTCATGCTCTTCGATGAGGTCGAAGACGGCGCTGACCACCCCCTGGATCAGGCTCGCCGTGGGCCACAGACGCATCGAGATGCGCTCCAGCTCCCAGTGCTCTCCCAGATTCGCGACCACCGCCGCGGCGTCTCCAGCGCCGGCGTATGTGCTGAAGATTCCACCGTCGGGATGGGTCAGGATCTCCTCGGAGCTGCGGAACCCCTCGGCGGCCATCGTCGCCGCGACAAGGCCGGACACCGCCCCGCGCGCCTGGTGGAACTTGACGGTCGGGGTACCCCATTGAGCGAAAGTGCCGGCTGCCTGGCTGCCCGCCAGACCCATCGCCCACAGCATTCGCTCGGCGTCCAGCCCGAGGATCCTGCCTGCCGCCGCGGCACCGCCGAATGGGCCGATCACCCCAGGGGAATGCCAGCCTCGCTGGCGGAAGGCCGGGTAATCGATGCCGCGCGCAATCCGAACCATGACCTCCATGCCGACCGCCAGCGCTGTCACCAGGTCGCGGCCGGCGAGGCCGCGCCCTTCCGCAACGGCAAGCGCGGGTGGCACCACCTCGGGGGTCACGTGGACGTGATTCGGCCGGTAGACGTCACACAGCGTGAGCCCGGTGACCAGGTACCCGTTCAGCAGCGTGGCACCGACCCGGGAGAGGCGTCCGGCGCCGATGACCGTCGCGTCGGCCCCGGGCGCGATGTATCGAGCCACCGCCCCGACCTGTGCCGTTTCGGAGGCATGCCGGCCGGCCAGCGCGCTGGCGACCGCATCAGTCAACAGGTGAGCGACTCGTTGGCGCACCCCGTCCGGAATCTCGCCGGGCTGGATTGATGCCGCCCACGCTGCCAAGGTCGCGGTCGGTGCCTCTACCGGTCGATCCATCGATACCTCTTGTCAGTCCAACAGCAGCGCCGCCGACGCAACTCGTCAGCGGCGCTGCCAATCCTGGGGAATGGTGGTCGATGCGGAGCCCTATTCGGCCGGGCGCATCGACCACTGGTTATGGACGAACCCCTTGCCGGCGACCCGCTGGTCCCATTCCGCGACCTTCTCCGACACGCCGTACACGGCGCTGGCGGTAAGCAGCGGGATCTGCAACCAATTCTCGGCCATCCAGCGATGGTAGTCGGCCAGCATCTCCTCCTGCGTGTCGATGTCGAACTCGGCGGCGATCGCGGTGAGCCGCTCGGTCATGTCGGGGAACTCCTCGTCGTTCCAGACCGAGCTGCCGTTCTCGCTGTCGTCGGTGAACTGGGTCACCTGCGAGTCGACGAAGTAGAACCGGTTGTCCATGCCGCGCATGTACAACGTGACCGGCAGCGCCGGGTCACCCGGGTCCTGGCCGTTGAACTCGAAGCCGAACAGGGTTTCCTTGTTGGCCTCCTCGTCGCCGACACGAACCGTCGCGTTGACGCCGATGGCCTCGTAGTTGCCGGCAATCGCCTCGGCCAGCGTCGGCATCAGGGGCATGTCGCCGGGAACGTCGGCCACCACGATCTCGACCGTCAATGGGTTCGACTCGTCGAAGCCTGCCTCGGCCAACAGCTCCTGCGCCCGATCTGGATCGTACGGCGGGGGCTCGAGATCCTCGGGGTTGCCGAATGCTCCCGGGCCGGCGATGTAGCCAACGTGCGGTGCGGCGAACCCGCGGTAGACGGAATCGGCGATGCCCTGCCGGTCGATCGCGATCGACAGCGCCTCGCGGACGGCCACCTCGTTGCACGGCGAATCCGGATTGAGCGAGAAGCCCAGGCACCACATGACCGACTGGGTGGCGGCCGGCACCTCGATAATCTCGACTCCAGATCCCTCGAGCTCCTCGACCGCGGAGATCGGCAGCGGCACCACGTCCGCCTCGCCGGTCTGCAGCAGCGCGACGCGGGTCGACGAGTCCGGGGCGGCCCGAATGGTCAGGTCCTTGAAGCCGGGGGTCCGTTCCTTCTGCCAATCGCTGCGCTCCTCGTCGAGGAATGCGGTCAGCGTTGCCGACTGGTCCCCTTCCATGCTGACGAACTGGTACGGGCCGGTACCGATGGGATTGCTCCACATCTCGTCGCCGACCTCCTCGTAGTAGGCTTTCGAGTAGACGGCTCCACCGGACTCGCCATCGTGCTCGGCCCACCACATCGGCACAGCCGCCTGCGGCGTGTTGGTGACGACGATGACCTGGTTGCCCTCAGCTGTGATCGACTCGACCACGGGCGCGCGCCCGGTCATGGTGTGCGTCGACGCGGGGTCGAAGATGACCCGGTCCCAGCTCCAGGCGACGTCCTCCGCGGTCATCGTGTCGCCGTTGTGGAACTTCACGTCCTCGCGCAGCGTGAACGTCCAGGTCAGGCCGTCCTCGGACGACTCCCATTCGGTGGCGAGCGCCGGCACGAGGTTGCCTTCTGCATCCTGCTCGATGACGAAGTCGTGGACGTCATCCCACCATGGCTTGTGCGACCACTCGAGGGCCGCCTGGGTGATTGGGTCCTGTCCCTGGCCGGTGAGCGACGCGTTGAGCGTCACCAGCTCGCCGGTGGGTCCGCCGTCGGCGTCCGCTCCTCCTCCGTCGTTCGCCGTCGGCGACGCGGTCTGGGCGCCGCAGGCGGTCACGATGAGGGCTACCGTCGACGCTGCGGCGAGTGCAATGGGGGACTTCCTCGACATCCTGTCTCCTTCGAAAGTACCGGGCAGTTGTCGCAGGCCGCGCAACAGTTCCATTATGCGGAGTACAGTCAACGGTAGTCATGGAAATATCGGAGCGGCCAATGGGCGTCACTCTCACCGTCCGATCGGCGATGGGCGAGCGGATCGACAGCATCGAGGTGGAGCCCCGGCAGATGATCCTGGGCGGTTTCAGCGCCCGGTCGGCAGAGGAACGTGAGCGTCACATCGCGGAGCTGCGGGAGATCGGCATCGAGCCCGTGGCCAGGACGCCGGCCTTCTGGCACATGTCCACCAATCTGCTGACGACCGGCTCGACGATCGAGGTGCAGGGCGAGTCGACCTCTGGCGAGGTGGAGTACGCGCTCGTTGCCCATGCGGGCCGCACGTACGTGACGGTCGCATCCGACCAGACCGATCGCGAGTTCGAGCGCACGTCGATCCCGCGCTCCAAGCAGCTCTGCGCGAAGGTCCTGGGAACCGATGTCGTCCTCCTCGACGACGTTCGAGCGCGATGGGACGAGATCGAGCTGACGAGCGACGTCTCCGCCGATGGCGCGGATTGGCAGCCCTACCAGCGCAGTACGCTCGACGCGATGCTCGACCCCGATGCGCTCATCGACGCAGCCGGATACGGCGACGGACTGCCCGACGGGACGGTGTTCCTGTCCGGGACGGTGCCGCTCGTCGACGGCGTGACCCGCTACCAACGCCACTTCCGCGCGGCGTTGACCGTCCCGGGCGGCGGCCCGACCCTGCGCCTGGCCTACCGCGTCGACGTGATGCCGGAGATCAATCCATGACCGATTGCGTGGCGCTCATCACCGGCGGCTCGCGTGGCATCGGCCTCGCCACGGGGCGCCTCCTGGCCGCCCGGGGCGACCATGTCGTCCTCGCCGCCCGGTCGGGGCCGGATTTGGAGGCAGCCGTCGCCGGCATCGGCGAGGCCGGCGGCAGCGCATCGGCCTGGGCAGGTGACGTCACCGATCCGGAGGCTTGCCGGGCCATGGTCGACCAGGCGCTGGGAGTGGCGGGTGGGATCGACATCTGCGTGCTGAGCGCCGGGGTCGGCCACTGGGCGCCGACCGTGTCGATGTCCGATGACGAGTGGCGCGAGACAATGTCGGTCAACGCGGACGCGGCCTTCTACGTCACTCGCGCCGTGCTGCCGTCGATGATCGAGCGGGGCACCGGCCATCTCGTCTTCATCTCGTCCGTGCTGAGCCGGAAGGGAGCACCGAACATGGCGGCCTACGCGGCGAGCAAGGCGGCGGTCGCGGCATTCGGCGAATCGGTAGCGGCAGAGGTCAAGCCGCTCGGCATCAAGGTCACGGTCGTCTCACCCGGAACCACGGCGACCGGCATGCGAGACCACCAGGTCGGCCGTCCACAGACGCCTGACATCACCGATCCCGAGCTGCAGCTCGCACCCGAGGACGTATCCGATGCGATCGCGTGGGCAACCAGCGTCTCCGATCGCACCTATCCCACGGGGGTCACGATCGAGCCGCGTGGGACCGCGGGTTCGCCTCCCCGCTGACCGGCATCGCCCGCGGCGCCGGCGTGACCGGGCTGCGACCGCTGCTCGACCCGCGGCCCGGGTTCTGCTGCGTCGCCTTCGCACCGGAGGCCTGACGCCCCCGGTGGCACGGCCCGTGCGGGCTGCGCGAGCGTGACCATCGAGCAGGACACCGGATTCGGCGCGCTGGGCCTGCGGCCGGAGCTGATCGACTGCCTGGCCGAGCTCGGGTACGAGGAGCCGACGCCGGTGCAGCGCGAGGCGATCCCGCCGCTGCTCGCCGGCCGCGACCTCCTCGCGGAGGCTCCGACCGGCACCGGCAAGACGGCCGCCTTCGCCCTCCCGCTCCTGCAAAACCTCGAAGGGCGCGCTGACGCCGGTCCCGACGGGCTCATCCTGGTCCCGACCCGCGAGCTGGCGATGCAGGTCGCCCAGGCGGTGCATCGGTACGGGCGCGGGCTCGAGGTGCAGGTCCTGCCGGTCTATGGCGGCCAGCCGATCGGCCATCAGCTGCGCGGCCTGCGTCGCGGTGTCGACGTGGTGGTCGCCACGCCCGGGAGGGCGGTCGACCACCTGAAGCGCCGGTCGCTCAGCCTGGACGAGGTTCGCTTCGTCGTGCTCGACGAGGCAGACGAGATGCTCGACATGGGCTTCGCCGAGGATCTCGAGGCGATCCTGGGCCAGGCGCCAGCGGAACGCCAGACGGCGCTCTTCTCGGCCACCATCTCGGCCGGGATCGCACGCATCGCCGGCCGTCACCTGCGCGACCCGGTCCGCATCAACCTGGCGCGCGAGTCGACGGCCGGCGGATCGCCGCTGGTGCGACAGGTAGCCTACGTCGCGCCGCGTAGCCACAAGCTGGCGGCGCTCACCCGCATCCTGGACGTCGAGGCGCCGTCATCGGTCCTCATCTTCGCGCGCACGCGTCTCGAGGTCGATGAGTTGACCGAGGCGCTGGCCGGCCGCGGATACGACAGCGCGGCCCTTCACGGCGGACTGGGGCAGGACCAGCGCGACCGGGTCATGTCCCGCTTTCGCGATGGATCGATCCAGGTGCTGGTCGCGACCGACGTCGCCGCACGAGGCCTCGACATCGAGCAGGTGTCGCACGTCGTCAACTACGACGTGCCGTCCGACCCGGATGCGTACGTCCATCGCATCGGCCGCACCGGGCGCGCCGGCCGCAAGGGCGTCGCCATCACCCTGGTTGAGCCGCGTGAACAGCGCCTGCTGCGCAACATCGAGCGGTTGATCGCGAGGAAGATCGAGGTCGCGCGGCTACCGACCGTCGCAGACCTGCGGGCGCGCAGGATGGAGCTGCTCGAGGGATCGCTGCGCGAGGCCCTGCTGGGCAACGACCTCGACCGGTACCGCGGCGTTATCGAGCCCCTCGCCGAGGAGTTCGATCTGGTCGAGATCGCACTAGCCGCCGCCTCGGTGGCCGACTCGACCGCGGGCAGCGAGCGCGAGGAGACCGAGTTGCCGGATCTGTCCCTGCGACCCCCGCCGTCGATCGGCGGCCCCCGCCAGGGTCCGTCGCCGCGACGTCCGCCCCGAGCGCCACGGCGGGACGGACGCGGCAGCGATGCCAGCGTCCGGCTCTTCCTCGGCGGCGGACGCCAGGCCGGCATCCGCCCCGCCGACATCGTGGGCGCCATCACGAACGAGGCTGGCATCGGCGGCCAGGCCATCGGCGCCATCGAGATCTTCGACCGGTACGCACTCGTCGAGGTTCCCGCCGACGCCGCGGACGACATCATCCAGGCGCTGCGGGAGGGCAGCATTCGGGGGCGCCGCTTCCCGGTGCATCGGGACCGTGACGCCGGAAGCTAGCCGGGCTGGCTCACCCCTCGGTCGGCGCCACGGACGACGCGCGACGCCCCCAGGGCGGACGTGAGCCGCGTCGCATGTTCACCAGCGCGATGCCGCCGATGACGAGCGCCGTGCCGAGGATCAGGCGCGCGTCGATCGCCTCCTGAAGGAAGAGGGCGCCCAGCGCGATGCCCCAGATCGGCAGGAGATAGGCGACGAGCGAGGTCCGCGTCGCGCCCCAATGTCCGAGCAGCCGGAAGAAGATGAGGTAGGCCCCGCCGGACCCGAGCAGCCCGAGCCAGACGACGGCGAAGGCTGCCTCCGGAGCAATGCCGCGCTCCCAGGGACGCTCGATGAGGAGCGCCGGGATTGCCATCATCACCAGTGCGATGCCGACCTGGAAGAGGGCCGGGATCATCGGTCGGAGCCCGTGTACGTTGCGACGGGCGTACACGCCGCCGACGGCGTAGGAGGCTGCCGCGCCGATGAGCGCGATCTCGGCGATCAGCTCGTTCGATGCCAGCGCCGCCGGGTCGAATCCGACGACGATGGCAACACCGATCAGGCCGATCCCGATCCCGAGGAGACCGTTGAGCGTGATCCGCTCGGCCGGCAGCATGAGCGTCGCGAAGGGGATCACGAACAGCGGCACGGCGCCGGTAAGCACCGCGGCGAGGCTCGAGTCCACGCTTTGCTCGGCCCAGGTGATGAGCCCGAAGGGGAGGGCGACGCTGAAGAAGCCCAGGACCACGAGGTGCCCGAGCATCCTCGGGTCGCGTGGCAACGACTCGCGGGCGACCGCCACCACGACTCCCAGCAGCGCGAGGCCGATGAGAAGGCGCAGCGACACCAGCGTGAACGGCTGGAGCCCGGCTTCGACACCGATCTTGATGAACAGGTAGCTGCTTCCCCAGAAGAAGCCAAGCAGAACGAACAGCAGCCAGTCCAGCCGGGACGAGGTCGTCGGATGCATCGATCCATGCTGGAGCGTTCAGCCGCCGATTGCCAGAGCCATTCGGGTGCCGATCGGGGAGGCCAATCCGGGTGCGCGTGGGCGGTGCGCACGGGTCCGGGGCGGTCACCGTGCAGCCGTTGGTAAGGCCGGGCATAGCCGGAACGGTCACTCGCCTGGCAGGCGGGCGGCCCGTACCGTCATCGGTGTCGGATAAACGCCCATGTGATGAAAGGGATCATGCAGCAGGTGCAGCCGCGCGAGTGGCGCAGGTTCGGATTCGGCGGCCCGCCGGAGCCGTGGGATCACGGCGCACAGCGGGATCTCGACCGCCTGGCGACCTCCTACTTCCTCGACGTCCTGGAGTCGCACCGGGTCGTGATGAGCGAGGACCATCCCGCTGACCTGCGCAGAGGGGTGGAGGACCTCCTCGCCACCGCCACCCGCCAGAAGCATGAGATCGACTACACGCTTCGCCACTGGGCGACGCCCGTCGAGCGGGCGCGCGTGGAAGATCGGCTCGGCTCGCTCATGCGGATCGGCATCCGGCTGCGCGAGATTCGCGAGGCAGCCGCCACGTCGGAGCCGACGCCGGCCGCCTGACCTGGAGATCGATGCGGTTGGCTCGGTGGATCGAGCGCCGTCCGGCCCGATAGGCAACGCGCCGTACACTCCGGGGCATGCCGCGCATGCCCACCCTGGCCGACGTCAATGCCGCGCGCCGGCGTTTGCGTGGCATCGCGCTGCACACGCCCCTCGAGCCGAGCCCCGAGCTCGCCGACGCGAGCGGCGCCGCGGAGGTGCGGCTCAAACGGGAGGATGTGCAGCCGACCGGCGCCTTCAAGACCCGCGGCGCCCACAACAAGGTCGCCGTCATCGCCGATGAGCGTCCCGAGGCGGCGCTCGTCACTGCCAGCAGCGGCAACCACGGCATCGCGGTGGCCACTGCCGCCATCCGCCACGGCATGCGCCTCACCGTGCTGGTCGGCCGCTCCGTGTCTCCAGCCAAGCTGGAGCGGCTTCGGGCCCTGGAAACGAGCCGGATCACCGTGGAGCTCACGGGCAACGACACCGACGACGCTGAAGTCGAGGCCCGCCGCCGTGACGACGCGGGGCACGCGATCTACGTGCCTCCGTATAACGATCCCGAGGTGATCGCCGGACAGGCGACCG
Organism: Chloroflexota bacterium; assembly: GCA_030862645.1. GTDB lineage: Bacteria > Chloroflexota > Limnocylindria > QHBO01 > QHBO01 > JACDBZ01. The sequence continues at coordinate 62,961 of JALZDF010000023.1, read as the reverse complement.
TCGGGGTCGAGATCCTCGAGGACTGGCCCGAGGTCGACACCATCGTGGTGCCGATCGGGGGCGGGGGGCTGATCGCCGGCATCGGGCTGTGGGCCAAGGCGATGAAGCCGGGCCTGCGCCTGATCGGCGTCCAGCCGGCCGCGTCGCCGCCGATGTACGCCCACTTCGAAACCGGCTCGACCGATCCGATGCCCATCGCGCCGACCCTGGCCGACGGTGTGGCCGGCAACGTCGAGCGCACGAGCATCACGTGGCGGCTCTGCCGGCAGCTCGTCGACGAGGTCGTGGTGGTCGAGGAAGAGCAGATCGCCGAGGCGATGCGCTGGGCAATCGAGGTACCACACCTGCTCCTCGAGGGGAGTGCCGTGCTCAGCATCGCTGCTCTGAGCCCGGCGACGCTCGACGTCGGCAACCGCCGCGTTGCAGTGGTGACGACCGGGCGCAACGTCAGCATCGAGACGCTGCGGACCGTCCTCTGAAAGGGGGGTGGTATCGGTCTTGCGGCCCCGAACGCCCGGTACACCCATTCCCAAGGAGAAGCAGTGCTTCAGATCACCCACGGGGCAGCCACCTTCCTCTCCGAGCTTCGTCGAGGACAGGAGGTGCCCGACACGTACGGCCTGCGTGTATTTCCCGAGTCGACGGAGCCCGGCGAGATCACGATCGGCCTCGGCTTCACCGATTCGCCCGCTGAGGGTGACCAGGTCACCGAGCAGGACGGCCTGAAGGTCTTCGTTGCGCCGGAGCTCGCGACCCCGCTGGAGGACGCCGCGATCGACGTTGCCGGCGACGACGGAGCCACCAAGCTCGTCTTCAGGCCGCAGGGGGAGCTCCAGAACTAGCGCTCAGTCCAGCGCACCGGTCCACCCCAGCTCGTCGTCCCGGAGCGGCTCCGCGTCCTCCAGGGCGGCGAGCTCCCCTTCGGCCTCCCGCAGCGCTTCCCGGGCCTCCGCGAGCGAGACCGATGCCAGCCGCAGCCGGTCGGCAGGACGCAGGCGTGCCACGCGCCCGAGGTCGGCGCGAATGACGCAGGCCGGAACCGGATATCCGCCGGTGACCGGATGGTCGGCGAGCATGACGATTGGACGGCCGTCGGCCGGAATCTGGATGGCTCCGATCGGGAGGCCCATGGAAGCCACCTCCTTTGGCCCGGCGTCCACCGCGGCGCCGTCGAGGCGGAAGCCGGTGCGATCCGCCTGGCTGCTGACCGCCCACAGCGTGCCGTTCAGCACCCGCTCGGCGGCACGCCCGTGGTGGGGCCCGGGCACGATCCGGATTGGCCCCGCGGGAGCGCGGCCCGTCCAGCGACGGGTCACCGGCTCCGACGAGCCGCACGAGAGGCGGTCACCCACCTGCAGGGCGCGGCCATCGTGGCCGCCGAAACCGCTCGGCAGGTCCGTCGCAGCGGATCCCAGGACGGGCTCCTCGGCGATCCCGCCGGCCACCGCCAGGTAACCGCGTGCACCGTCCCCATCGCCGATCCGAAGCACGCCTCCGGCCCGCACGAGGCGCCCAACGCCGGCCGGCATCGGCATGCCGTCGAGCGTGGCGTCGAACGTGGCACCGGCCATGGCAACCGCCGTGGACCGTTCGAAACGAAGCAGCGGGCCGCTCAGTGTCATCTCCAGGAGTGGGGCGTCGTCGGGGTTCCCGACCAGCCGGTTCGCCAGGCGCGCGCTCCACGCGTCGGCGGCCCCACCGACCCCCACGCCGAGGTGGCGCCACCCCGGCCGCCCGCTCGCGGTCTGCACGGACGTCAAGATCCCCGCCTCGACGACCTCGATCATGCCGGCTCGAACCGGACGTGATCGCCCGGCAGCAGCAGCGCGGGCGGATCCTGCCGTGGGTCGAAGAGTGAGATCTCGGCGTGGCCGATGACGCGCCAGCCGCCCGGAAGCTCGACGGGATAGATGGCACTCATCGATCCGGCGATGGCCACCGAGCCCGCCGGCGTGCGAGTCCGCGGGGTCGCCAGGCGGTCCACCCGCAGGACCGGCGGCAGCTCACCGAGATACGCAAAGCCGGGTGCGAAACCGCAGAACAGCACGCGCAGCTCGACCGACGCATGCAGCTCGACGACGTCCCTGCTCGCGAGGCCGCAGAGGGCAGCCACCTCGTCGAGGTCCGGCCCATCGTAGGTCACGGCGATCGTGTGCAACCTGGCCGGCGCCGACCGACGGGCGGGCCGCGCCATGCGCCGTTCCAGCTCGGCCGTGATGCGCTCCTGCTCGGCCGTCAACGGATTCAGCTCGACGAGCAGCGAGGATAGGCCCGGCACCGCCTCGAGAACCCCCGGCGGCGGATCGGCGCGGATGGAGGCCGCCAGCGCCTGGGCGGCTTCGGCCGAGCCCAACCCGTCGACGAGGATCGCGCCCTCGCCGAACTGCCGGATCATCGAGCGGCGGGCGCGACCACCGTCACGCCGGCGGCCTCGACGGCGCGCCGGACCGCCGCGGCGATCTCGACGGCCCCAGGTGTGTCACCGTGGCAGCAGATGCTTTCGGCGCGCAGGTGCACGTCCGTGCCGTCCGCGCTCGTGACTCGCCCGGCGACGGCGATCGAGACGGCCTGGTCCGCCGCGTCCGAGGCATCCGTAAGCAGGGAGCCCTGCTCGCCGCGGGGCTGGAGCGAGCCATCGGCGAGATAGCGGCGATCGGCGAAGGCTTCCGCGACGAAGCGCACACCGGCATCGGCGGCGGCGGCCGCCATCGGCTCCGAAGATGCCAGGCCGAACAGCAGCAGCTCGCGGCTGAAGCGGGCGGTGGCGCGCGCGATGGCGGTGGCCAGCGCCGGATCAACGGCGGCCTGGTTGTACAGAGCACCGTGCGGCTTGACGTGCTGCATCTCGACCCCGGCGGCGCGGCAGAAGGCGTCGAGCGCGCCGATCTGGTAGCGCACCAGTGACTCGACCTCGTCGGGCTCGTACGAGGTGGGACGCCGGCCAAAACCCATCAGGTCCGGGTAGCCCGGCTGCGCACCGACTGCCACCCCGGCCCGTCGGCAGGTGGCGACCGAGGCCTCCATTACCCGGAAATCGCCGGCATGGAAGCCACACGCCACGTTGGCGCTGCTGATGTGCGCCACCAGCCGCTCGTCGTCGCCGAGCGTCCAGCGGCCGAAGCTCTCGCCCAGGTCGGCGTTGAGGTCCATTGAGCCCACATGCTAGCCCTCGACCCCGTCGCCGAGGGCGCCAGGACCGGTCCATGACCGCGACGTCGACCATCGGCACGAGCGCCGGTCCACGGCGAGGGCGACGGCGCGGCGACGATGGCGATCGGGGTGGTCGTGCTGGGACGGGGCATGCTGGAGCCCCGCGAGTCCTCGTGACGGCAGCGACCCTCGCCGCGCCGTATCCTTGAAGGCGACATGCCCTCGAACGACCCCGAACGAGCGAGCACGGCGCTCGACGAGCTGAATCTCGTCAACGCCGGCTATGTCGCCGACCTCTACGAGCAATATCGGGCCGATCCGACGAGTGTCGACGACGGCTGGCGCCACCTGTTCGACTCGGGCGCCGGCGGCTTCGAGCCGGTTACGGCGGCGGGACCGGCAACGAACGGCAACCAGCTGAGCGGGGCGACCCCCGGCGCGGCGCCAGCCCCGCAGCCCGCACTCCCGGAGGGCGCGACGCCGATCAAGGCCGCCGCGGCCGCCCTGGCTCGCAACATGACGGCCAGCTTGGCGGTCCCGACCGCGACGAGCTTCCGCGATGTCGACGTCGCGACGCTCGAGGCTCGTCGCAGGGAGCTGAACGGACAGATCAGCCCGCGCAAGGTGAGCTTCACCCATCTCATCGGCTGGGCGATCGTGCAGGCCGCGGCCGAACAGCGCTCGATGAGCCACTACTTCACCGAGGTCGAGGGCCAGCCCTACCGGGTGGACCCAGGCCGCATCAACCTCGGGCTTGCCGTCGACGTGGAGCGCAGGGATGGCAGCCGCTTCCTGATGGTGCCGGTCATCAAGGCCGCCGACGACATGGACTTCGCGTCCTTCCATGCGCGTTACGAGGAGCTGGTCGAGAAGGCGCGCACCAACAAGCTATCGTCCGATGACTTCGCGGGCGCCACGGTCACCCTGACCAACCCGGGCACGCTGGGCACCACCATGAGCGTTCCACGTCTCATGCCGAACCAGGGAACCATCGTCGCCACCGGCACGATCCGCAGCGTCGGCGGCGATCGGCGCATGACGATCACGTCGACCTACGACCACCGCATCATCCAGGGCGCCGAGTCCGGTTCGTTCCTGCGTCGCATTGACGGGCTGCTCGCGGGCGAGGACGGATTTTTCGCCGATGTCTTCGCCGCAATGGGCGCACGGACAGCCGACGTCACCACCGAGGAGCCGATGCCGTCTCCCGCCGAGGCAGCCGGCGCCCCCGTCGTCGCCGCCGCCGAGGGCGGCCTCGAGAATCGGCTCAAGGCGGTCGCCGCCGGGATGGCGCTGGTGAAGGCGTATCGCCACTTCGGGCACATGGCTGCCCGGCTCGACCCGCTCGGCTCGGAACCGGCCGGCGATCCGGCGCTCGACCCGGCGCCACTGGGTCTCGACGATGCGAGCATGGCTTCCGTCCCGGCCGAGCTGATGCGGATCTACGTGCCGGGAGAGACGCTGGCCGAGGCGCTCCCTCACCTTCAGGAGACCTACACCGGCACCATCGCCTACGAGGTCGAGCACATCGCGTCGCACGAGGAGCGCGTCTGGCTCCGACGCGTGATCGAGTCAGGCGAGCATCGGCTGCCGATGGAGGCCGAGGACCGGGTCGCGCTGCTGGAGCGCCTGATCAGCGTCGAGACGCTCGAGCGCTTCCTCCACAAAGCGTATCTGGGCCAGAAGCGGTTCAGCATCGAGGGCCTCGATGCGATGGTGCCGATGCTCGACGTCATCATCGGCGACGCGGCCGACCAGGGCGCCCGCAAGGTGATGATCGGCATGGCGCACCGCGGTCGGCTCAACGTGCTGGCCCACGTGGTCGGCGTGAGCTACGAGGCGATCCTGGCCGAGTTCGAGGCGGGGCGCGCCGGTGGCGAGGCGGCCACCGCGCCAAAGGGCGGGCTCGACGACGTGAAGTATCACCTGGGAGCCGAGGGCGGCTACCTCACCGCGGACGACGAGGAGGTGCGCGTCGTCCTGTCTCCCAATCCGAGCCACCTCGAGGCGGTCGACCCGGTGATCGAGGGTCGCACGCGGGCCGAGCAGACCGACCGATCGGCGCCAATCGCATCGGTCAATCCATCGTCGACACTGCCGCTGCTCATCCACGGCGACGCTGCCTTCGCGGCCCAGGGGGTGGTTGCCGAGACCTTCAACATGGCGAGGCTGGAGGGCTATGCCACCGGCGGCACGGTCCATCTGATCGCGAACAACCAGGTCGGCTTCACCACCGGGCCGCGCGAGGGGCGCTCGACCGATTACAGCTCCGACCTGGCCAAGGGCTTCGACGCACCGATCATCCACGTCAACGCCGATGATCCCGAGGCGTGCCTTGCCGCCGCCCGGCTGGCGATGATGTACCGCCGGGCGTTCGGACACGACGTCGTGATCGACCTCGTCGGCTACCGCCGCTACGGGCACAACGAGGGGGACGAGCCGGCGTACTCGCAGCCCGACATGTACGCGCGGATCGCCGAGCAACCGTCGGTCCGTGAGCGCTACCAGGCGCGGCTGGTGGAGGCCGGTGCCATTACCGATGCGGACGCCGAGGCACGCATCAAGGAAGCGCAGCGCGACCTTGCCGCTCGCCAGGCGTCGCTGCGCAAGGGCGCCGACGAGAGCGAGGGCGAGCTCGACCGCGGCTCCGAGGCCATCCCGCAGCAGAAGGTGGCCGACCCGAAGACGGCGGTACCGCTCACCCGGCTGCGCGAGCTGAACACCGCGCTCTCCGCGGTGCCAGACGGGTTCACCGTTCATCCCAAGCTGGCGAAGCAGCTGGAACGGCGGGCGGCGGCGCTCGAGGCGGACGAGCCGCGGGTCGACTGGGGCCACGCGGAGCTGCTGGCGTTCGGCTCGCTGCTGGCCGAGGGCACGCCGATCAGGCTTACCGGGCAGGACACCGTGCGCGGCACCTTCAGCCAGCGCCACGCCGGGCTGTGGGACGCGAAGACCGGCCAGCGGCACGTCCCGCTCCAGCACCTGCCCGGCTCCCGGGCGTCCTTCGAGCTGCACAATTCGCCGCTCTCCGAGTACGCGGCGCTCGGCTTCGAGTATGGGTACGCGGTCACGGCGCCCGACGCGCTCGTACTGTGGGAGGCGCAGTACGGCGATTTCGTCAACGGGGCGGAGATCATCATCGACCAATTCCTCGTGTCGGGTCTGGCCAAGTGGCGCCTCAGCTCGCGGCTGACCCTGCTCCTGCCGCACGGCTACGAGGGCTCTGGGCCTGAGCACTCGTCTGCGCGCCTCGAGCGCTTCCTGGCGCTCGGCGCCGAGGGCAACATCCGGGTCGTGTACCCCACGACGTCGGCGCAGTACTTCCACCTGCTCCGCAGGCAGGCGCGCCACCGCGACGTCAGACCGATGGTGGTCATGACGCCGAAGTCCCTGCTCCGGCTGCCGCAGGCGGCCTCGCGGGCGTCGGATCTCTCCGCAGGAACCTTCCGCGGTGTCCTCGACGATCCGCGCATGGCCGACGCCCGCTCGGCTGGCGCGGTTCGCCGGGTGTTGGTCTGCAGCGGGAAGATCTACTACGACCTGGTCGGCGCCCCGGAGATCGAATCGGCCGGCGACGTGGCGGTCATCCGGGTCGAGCGCCTCTACCCGTTCCCCGACGAGGAGCTGCAGGCCGTGCTCGATCGGTACACCGGGATGGAGTCTTTCGCCTGGGTCCAGGAGGAGCCCCGAAACATGGGCGCCCGGAAGTTCGTGCTCCCGAGGATCCGCCACCTGGTGCCGTACAAGATCCCGCTCGGCGACATCTCCCGCCCCGAACGCTCCCGACCGGCCGAGGGCTACCCCGCCTCGCACCACCTCGAGCAGGCCCGCATCGTGCGCGAGGCGCTGACGGGCCGTTGACGGACGATGTCGGAAGCTGACACGCAGCACCCGAACAACGCGGCGCCGCTGAGCGGCGGTCATCGCGATCGAAAGAAAATCGAGTCCCGGGTATCGGTGCCTGGAACGCCTCCTCGTTCACGTCCTGCGTCGCTGAACGGTGATCTACGGTCCGGCAATCTGCCATGCCTCGGTCGTTTCGTTTAGCGCCGCCCAGCGGGGGCTGGGTTCGCAGGCCAGGCCAGCGGGGCGAGGGTCCATACTCCGACCCGTGACGACCTCCGCAGCTCCGGCCCTGCTCGAGCGCTATCGCGACCTGGTAGCGCGCGACGGCGAGAGGTTCCCGATCACGCTGGGCGAGGGCGGCACGCCGCTCATCCATGCCAGGCGGCTCGGCGCCGAGATCGGCCTGGCCAACCTGCACCTCAAGTTCGAGGGCGCCAACCCGACCGGCTCGTTCAAGGATCGCGGCATGGTCCTGGCCGTCAACCGCGCCGTGAGCGCTGGCGCGCGGGCCGTGGTGTGCGCCTCCACCGGCAACACGAGCGCCTCGGCGGCAGCCTATGCCGCTGCGGCCGGCCTTCCCTGCCACGTCATCCTGCCGGCAGGCAAGGTCGCGCGCGGCAAGCTCGCGCAGGCGCTGGCAGCGGGCGCGCGGCTGATCATGGTCGACGGCAACTTCGACGCGGCGCTCTCGGCGGTGCGCCGCCTCGGCGAGGAAGGGCTGGCCGTGGTGGTCAATAGCATCAACCCGGATCGGCTGGAGGGCCAGCAGACTGGCGCCTTCGAGATCGTCGACGCGCTGGGCGGCGCGCCGGACGCGCTGGCCCTGCCGGTCGGCAACGCCGGCAACATCACCGCCTACTGGCGCGGCTTCCGCGCCTACGCCGACGCGGGCCACACCCCTGACGCGAAGCTGCCGCGGATGCTCGGCTTCCAGGCGGAGGGGGCGGCACCGATCGTCCGCGGCGAGCCGGTCGAGTCACCGGAGACGGTGGCCACCGCCATCCGTATCGGCAACCCCGCCTCCTGGCGGCGGGCGGAGGGGGCGCGCGACGAGTCGGGCGGCCTGATCGAGGCGGTCACCGATTCGGAGATCCTCGACGCGCAGCTGCTGATCGTGCGCCTGGAGGGCGTCTTCTGCGAGCCGGCGTCGGCGGCCGGGGTGGCAGGGGTTCGACGATTGACGCAAGAGGGACGCATCGGCGCAGGGGAGGTGGTCGTCTGCGTTCTGACCGGCCACGGGCTCAAGGATCCCGACGCGGTCCAGGCGGAGGAGGGCTCTCTGATCCCGATTCGAGCCGACCTCGGCGCAATTCGAGAGGCGATGGAGCTCTAGGCCGGGCAGCAGGCGTCGGCGATGGCGTCGGCGAACTGCTCGGGGGTGGCGCTCTTGCTCACGTAGGCCGTCTCGGTCGACGCGAGCTGTGCGTGGCCCTCCGTATCCCCCCATCCGGTGAGCACGATGCGCGTTGACGGCCAGGCGCGCGACAGGCCGGCAATCAGCGCGACGCCCGCCTCGATGTCGGGGAGCCGCGGATCCACCAGCACGACGTCGGGCCGCTCCCGCTCGACGAGCTCGAGGGCAGCGCGCACGTCGCCGGCGCGACCGACGACTTCCACCTCCCCGGTGACGCCCAACAGGTCGGACAGGCTCTGTTGGACTCGGCGATCCGCATCGACGATCACCACCCTGGGAGCGCGGGTCACCTCGACGCACGTGCTGAACGACATGTAAAGGAGCGTACCCCGCTAAAGGCACCGCCGATAGGGGCCGTGTGGCGCGACCGCGCCTACGTCATTCGTCCGATGCCTGCTCTGCGGCGGGCACGCTGGCCTCGATCAGGGTGCCGCCGCCGGGCTGGCTCTCGACTCGCAGATCGCCACCGATGAGGTCGACGCGCTGCCGCATCCCGATCAGCCCGAAGTGGAGGCGCGGGACCTTGTCGGGCTCGAACCCGACGCCATCATCGGTCACCGCCAACCGCACGCGTTCCCCCTCGCGCACGATGCGGATGGTGGCGTTCGAGGCGTTGGCGTGCTTGACGACGTTGTGAAGCGCCTCCTGGCCGATGCGGTACAGGGCCTCTTCGGCGACGAGCGGCAGGCGCTCGATGGGCTCCGCGTCGACGACGATCGTGAGCCCGGTACGCCGCTGGACCGCGGTCGCGTGGGTGCGGAGTGCCTGGACAAGGCCATCGGACTCGAGGGACGACGGGCGCAGTTCGAAGATGAGGGTCCGCATCTCCGCCAGGGCGTCCTTCTGCAACTCGCGCAGCTCGACCAGCTTCGCCTGCGCCGCCTCGGGATTCGTCTCGAGGAGCAGCTCCAGCGTGCGCAGGGTGAGCCCCATGCTGAACAGCGCCTGGGTCACTGAGTCGTGGAGCTCGCGGGCGAGGTGCGCGCGCTCCTGGCCGGCGGCAAGCTCGGCGGCCTGGCTGCGAAGGTCGCCCTCGAGCCGCTCCCGCTCGCTGATGTCGCGAACGGCGCCGTGGGCGCCGGCAAACTTGCCGTCCACGATGGTCCCGGTCATGGCGACCTCCGACTTGCTCACACGCCCGTCCGGGAGAAGCAGGTCAAGGCGGACGGTGTGGCTCTTGTCGGGTTCCTTTCGCAGGCGCTCCCAGGCCACCGCGGCCGCCTCCGTGCTGCCCGGGACGGCGATGACCGAGAACGGCTTGCCCAGGAGCTGCTCCGCCTTCCAACCGGTGCGGGCCTCGAGCGAGTCGGTGAAGAAGGTGAAGCGCCCATCGGCATCCACGCTCCAGACCGTGTCCGGCGAGTTGTCGACGAGGTGTCGGTAGCGGCGTTCCGATTCCTCCAGCTCGGCGTAGAGGCGCGCGTTGGTGAGCGCTATGGCCGCCTGGTCGGCGAGAAGCTTGAGGAGCTCGGCGTCGGCTTCATCGAAAGCGTTCGACGCTGCGGCCTGCACCGTGATGGTGCCGATGAGGCGGTCAGGGCCAAGCAGGGGCGCCGACATCATGGAGTGGATGTCCTGCGCCTCGATGCGCGTGTCGCCCTCGTCATGGGGGAACGTCTCGTCGCCAAGATAGTCGCCGGTCCAGCGGACGCGCCGCTCGGCGGCCGCCATACCGGCGATGCCGGAGCCGATCGGCACGACGACGTCGTCCGGCGACGGGGCCACCGGCGCGGCGGCGATCGGCCGCTCGAGGTGCGTGCCGCTCTCCGCCGCCAGGTTCACCTGCGCGCGATCGGCGCTCAGCAGTCGGGCCGCGTCAGCCACCGCGCGCTGGATGACGGTCAGCGGATCGTGGAGCGAGGCGATCTGCGCCGCGATCTCGGCGAGGCTGCGCTGAGCGTCGGAACGCTCGCGGAGCTCCTCGTACAGGCGGGCATTGGTGATCGCCACCGCCGCCTGTGCCGCGAAGAGCTGGACGAGCTCATAGTCGGCATCGCTGAAGGCCACCTCGGCCCCGCCGGTGCGGCTGATGTTCATGGCGCCGATGACCTCGTCGCCGCTGATGAGCGGCACGACGATGATCGCCTCTTCCTCTCGCGGCGTGTTGGGGATCTGGACGACTCGCTCGTCGTCGAGCGCCTGATTGAGCATGACCGGCTCCCGATGCTCGATCGTCCACCAGGTCAGGCCCTTCCCCTTCGGGATCCGGAAGGCGAGGACGGCGGCCGCGTTGCGGTCGCGCGCCAGCATCGGCTCGAGGATGTCCTCGTTCTCCTTGACCCGGTAGACGGCCAGGTTGTCGTACCAGACCACGTTCTTGAGGCCCTCCGAGATGAGCTCCAGGACGCTCGCCGGCTCGAGGGTCGAGAGCAGGCGCTGGTTGATCTGGAGGAGTCGCTGCTGCGAGTCGGTCTGGCGCGCCAGCGCAGCCGACTCCTCGCCGAGCTGCTCGTAGAGGCGGGCGTTGGTCACCGCGATCGCTGCCTGGCTGGCGAGCACCTCGAGCAGCTCCGCGTTGGCGGCATCGAACGCGTCGCGCGCCTGTGAGTGGATGGTGAGCGAGCCGATGGCACCGTCCTCGCCGATGAGGGGCGCGCTCATCACCGACCGGATGCCGTGCTGGCGGATGTAGCGGTCGGGAGCCTCGGAGTGCGCGAAGCTCGGATCGGCGAGGTAGTCCCCGGTCCGCACCACCCGTCGCTCGATGACGGCACGCCCGGAGACACCCTCGTCGAGCCCGACGGGATCGATCGCCTCGTCGCGCTCGATCGGCAGGTCGATGGCCGAGTGGCCGAACGCCCAGTGCAGGCCGCCGCCCTCGGCCACCAGCTCTATGCGTCCCCCGTCGGCGTCGAGCAGCCGCACCGCCTCGTCGAGCGTGCGCTGGAGAACGTCACCGGGTTCACGGATGGCGGTGATGCGGGTGGCGATCTCCCCGAGCGACCGCTGAGCCTCGACACGGCGCTCGAGCTCCTCGTACAGCCGAGCGTTGCCGAGCACGATCGCCGCCTGACTGGCGAGGGCGCCGAGGAGCTCCGCGTCGTCCGCGTCGAAGGCATCCGGGCGGGTCGAGTAGGCGCTGATCGCGCCGAGCGGTCCCGCCTCGCCGGTAAGCGGGGCGCTCATCTGCGAGTGGTAGCCGTAGCGACCGATCCATTCGTCGGCGCGAGGCGTGTGCGGGAAGGACCGGTCGGCGAGATAGTCGCCGGTCCAGGTCACGGCGCCGTTGGCGACCGCGCGTCCGGCGATCCCCTGCCCGACGCTCATGACCGTGTCGTCCACCGGCGGCGATTCGCCCGGCGCACCGATCGACTCGCGATAGTCAGCCAGTTCGCGCGTGCCGGCCCGCACCTGGTGAATCACGACGTGCTCGGCGTCGAGGAGGCGTTTCGTCTCGGCCACAGCGCGGCTGAGGACGGCGGACGGGTCGCGCAGCGACGTGATCGAGGCCGCGATCTCCCCGAGCGTGCGCTGCGCCTCGACCCGGTGGGCGAGCTTCTCGGCGGTGATCTCCGCCTCGGCATTGAGCCGCGCGTTGGTCAGCACGATGGCCGCCTGGTCGGCCAGGAGGCCGAGCAGCTCGCCTGCATCGGCGTCGAAGGCTCCCGGCGTCTCGGCGAAGACGCCAATGGCGCCCATCGGTCCGTCGTCGTCGAGCAGCGGTGCGGCGATGACGGCGCGGATCCCGAGCTCGCGGGCGACCCGGTCCGACTCCGCCTCGTGGGTGAAAGACTCGTCGGCGAGATAGTCCTCGGTCCACGAGGCGCGGCCGGTGTGGATGGCGCGTCCGGAGACGCCGTCGTCCGCCCTGGTGTGGTCCTCCTTGGTGAACGGCACCAGCTCCCCGTGGACCAGCGAGTGCCCGTCGCCCCAGCGCAGGACGCCGTCGGGATCCGCGGTGACCATGCCGATCTGCCCGCCATGGCCCTTCAGCAGACGGACCGCCGCCCGCAGAGTCTGCTCCAGCACGGCCGACGGGTCGCGCAGCGAGGTGAGCTGGGCCGCCATTTCGGCCAAGGTGCGCTGGGCCTCCACGCGGTGAGCGAGCTCGTCCGCCTGCTCGCGCAGGTCCTGCTCGAGCCGCGCGATCTCGGTGATATCTCGGGTGGTGCCGTGCGCGCCAACCAGCCGTCCCGCGGCATCCACGATGCCGGTGCCCCGGATCTCGACCGGCAGCTTCGTGCCGTCCTTGCGTGGCTCCAGGATGCGGAGGCGGTAGACGTTCTCGGGGTGCTCACGGAGCTCCTCCATCGTCCTGGTCATCAGCTCCAGCGACTCCAGGGCGGTCGCCACCGACACGTGCTGCCCGATCAGCTCGTCGGGGTGGAAGCCGGTCATGCGCTCCACGCTGTCGCTGATGTACGTGAAGCGCATGTCGGCGTCGATGGACCACATGATGTCGACCGACTCGTCCACGAGGTAGCGGTACTGCTCCCGCGAGAGCTCGAGCTCCTCGGTGAGCCGGGCGTTGGAGATGGCGATGGCGCCCTGGTCGGCCAGCCCCTGGAGCAGCGCGAGCTCGTCGTCGCGGAACCGGTGCGGCTCCTCGAACGAGACGGCCAGCGTGCCGATCACCTCCCTGTCCGGGGCCAGCAACGGCGCGGCCGCCATGCCGCGCAACGCGAGTCGCTCGGCTACGGACTGATCATCCTCCGCGTGCGGGATGCGCGGATCGACGAGATAGTCCTCGGTGTGGATGATCTGGCCCCGCGCGGCGGCGAGCCCGTTGATCCCGCCGTCCACCGGGAAGTCGAGCTGGGCCAGCCAGTCCTCCGTGCGGGCCGCGTTGGCGCCGACGACCACCGTCGGCCGCAGGAACCGGCCGTCGGGCTGCATCAGGGTGAGATGGGCGCCGTCGGAGCCGATGAGCCGCCGCGCGGCATCGACGACCGATTGCAGGATCTCGCGCGGCTGGCGGATGACCGCGATGCGGGCCGAGATCTCGCCGAGGGTGCGCTGCGCTTCCACGCGACGCGCGAGCTCGGCCTGGGAGCGCGCCAGGCGCTCGATGAGGCGTTGGTTGGCGATGGCGGTCGCCGCATGGTCGGCGAGGGCGCGCAGCAGGGCGATCTCCGCCTCCTCGAAGTCGTCGATGCGCGACGAGTACGCGCCGAGGGCGCCGAGGACCTCGCCCTCCGCAATCAGCGGAGCGGCCGCCATGGACCGCATGTTGGCGATCGTCACGATCCGATCGGCAACCGGCGAGTGCTGGAACCGGCGGTCCTGCCGGTAGTCCCCGGAGACGACCACTTCCCCGCTCGCGATCGCATGGCCGAAGAGGCCGATCCCGACCGGCAGAGCCAGGTCGCGAATGAGCTGCCGGGCCTCGGGGTTGCGGATGCCGGCGCCCACCGCGAACCGAAGGCGGTTCTCGTCGGGATCCACGAGGTACACCATGGCGCCCTCGGCATTCAGCAGGCGCGCGACCTCCTCGACGGCACGCGACAGCAGCGCGTGGCTGTCGTCTTGCTCGCCAGTCGCGCGTGCCCTGGTCTTCGGCTCGGGACGGGAAGGGGCGCGGGTCATGAGCGGGCTGAGGATACGCCATCCCACACGGGATGCCTCATCGCCTCGGGCGGGGCGGCCTACGTCACTCGGCCGTCGGAGGCGCGGCGCTTGTCGCGCTGGCACCTCGCGCCTTCGCCCGATTCTCGGCGGCGGCGGAGGGGCGAATCTCTGCGCAGCCACAACTACACCGATGCCGACGCAGGCATCAGACCCCAGCAGTTCGGAGGTTTCCGCCCGTGTCCTCGTCTCTTCGTAACCGAGCCACCGCTGTGATGCTCACCACCGCCATCGTCGGGCTCACCCTGGCGACGGCGTACATCCACTCCACGCTCGGCGGCCTGCTCTTCACCCTGAACGCGCTGGGCTATCTCGGCCTCGCTGGGCTCATCGTCATCGGCGCCGCCTCTCCCGTGGCCATCGTCGAGCGATTCAGCTGGTTCCCTCGCCTGGCGCTGATCGGCTACGCCGCAATGACCATCGCGGGCTACGTGGTGATGGGCCCGTACTTCACCCTCGGCTTCATCGCCAAGGGCATCGAGATCACCCTCATTGCACTGCTGGTTGTCGACATCTTCCGGGTGTACGGCAGCCCGATGGGTCTCGTTCGGTCGGCCCTCGAGTCGGTCGGACCGGTCCTGCCGGAGCGCTTCCGCCAGACCGCCGCATAGCCCTACCCCGCAGGTAAAGGCGGGCCGGGATGTAATTCCCGGCCCGCGTTGCGTTGCCTCACGCGAGAGCCCACTAGACCAGCTTGTGCTCCACCGCGTAGAGAGCCGCCTGGGTCCGCGAGGCGAGCGCCAGTTTGCCGAGGATGTTCGACACGTGAGTGCGTGCGGTGCGCTCGGTGATCCCCAGCTCGTAGGCGATCTCCTTGTTCGAGGCGCCCTTGGCCAGCTGCCCGAGAACCTCCTTCTCGCGACCGGTGAGCGGCTCAATCGGCTCGGCATCTTTCCGCTGGCGAAGTCGCTGCGCCAGGAGGCGTGAGACCGCCGGATCCAGGTGCACCTCGCCGTGATAGGCGGCGCGGATGGCCTGGGCCACCTCCTCTGCGTCGGCGTCCTTGAGCAGGTAGCCCGACGCCCCCGCTTCCAGCGCCGAGGTGACCTTCTCCTCCTCGATGAAGGAGGTCACGGCCACGATCTCGATCTCGGGATGCGCCTCCTTGATGGCCGCGATGGCTTCGAGGCCGCCCATCTCCGGCATCAGGAGGTCCATCAGCACCACGTCGGGCGCGAGCCGATCGGCTGCCGCCACGCCCTCGCGGCCGTTGTCGGCTTCACCGACCACGTCGAAGTCCTTCAGCAGCTCCAGAAAGCCGCGGAGACCACGACGGACGACCGAGTGGTCGTCGACCAGCAGCACGCGAATCGGGCCGTCTTCGTCAATCACCGTCTGCGTCCCTTGCATCTCGGTCTCTTTCGGGATGTGCCGCGTCATCGGCGGGTCCGCTGGAAGTATGCACCGTTCCGGCTGCGCCACGTCGCGCAGCCGCTCGGCGCCGGGGGCCAGCGCCTGGAGACGGGCAGCCCGGGAAGAGGGCCGCGCCCTTAGGAACGCACGGCTGGATCGTCGGGCACGCCGCAAGGACCCCGACGCCGGTTGCGCGAATGGCCTCGACGGATGACGTAGGCGTGCGTCGGCCCATCATCGCGAGCCGATCGCGACCGGCGGCCGTCGTCTCGTCGCATTCGATGGTTCAGCATGAGGTCCGACACCGAATCGCACGAAGAAGAGGAGGCAGCACGATGACCATCGCCCTGAGCATCACCGACGTGGCATTCGTCCCGCAGCCTCCGCATCGGCCGTCACGGCCGGAACGGAGGTCCGGGAGGAGCGTCGTCAGCGCTGTGATACGGAGCTTCCGCCGCGAGCTGGCTCACGCTGCGGACGACCCAACCGCCGCCTGGCTGCCGAAGCTCTCGCGCTATCCGTACTGAGCCGCACCACCCTCCGTAACGGGGGGGTCGGCATCCGCCGCGCGCAACTCTTCAGGCGTGCCGGCTCCTAGGTGAGGCCCACGGCCACCCAGGCGACTGGGCCGGCACGGGCTCGTGCGTCATCGCGTGCATGCGGCGAAGGCTATCCTCCGTGGCGTGACACGCCCGACGCTGACCGGCACTCCCGATGCGGTCCCGACGGTCGAGCTCGAGGATCTCCTCGACGGAGGCGATCTGGAGCTCATCGACCGCTGGCTAGGCCAGGCCGGCACCGTCCAGATCGCCGATGAGCTGTCCCGGCTGGCCGGAGAGCGGCGCGCCGTGCCCTTCCGCCTGCTCGGCAAGGATCGAGCGCTCGAGGTCTTCGAGCTGCTCGACCCCTCGCTCCAGCAGGAGCTGCTCGAGGGGCTTCGTGAGGCGAATGTGCGGCAACTGTTCGAAGGTCTCGACCCGGATGACCGCGCCCGCCTCACCGAGGAGATGCCCGCCAAGGTCGCGCGGCGGCTGCTGGCCGGACTGTCGGCCAACGAGCGGCGGCTCACCTCGACACTGCTGGGATACGCCGAGGACTCGGCCGGACGCCTCATGTCGCCCGAGGTGGCGAGCCTGCGCGCCGGCATGTCCGCCGCCGAGGCACTCGAGCGGCTGCGACGCATCGGCCGATCCGCCGAGACGATCTATGCGCTGCCCGTGACCGACGACCAGCGCCGGCTGGTCGGGGCGCTCGGTTTGCGGGACCTCGTGCTCGCCGACCCCGCCACGCCGGTCGGCGAGCTGATGGACACCAACGTGTACTCCGCCCGGGTCGACACGGATCAGGAGGAGGCGGCGCGCCTCATCCGCGAGGCGGATCTGCTGGCCCTTCCCATCGTCGACACGGAGGACCGGCTGGTCGGCATCGTGACCGTCGACGACGCCATGGAGGTACTCGAGGAGGAGGTCACCGAGGACGTTGCACGAGCGGGCGGCGCCGAGCCACTCGGCCGCCCGTATCTGACGACCTCCGTCCTGCAGATCGCCCGCTCACGCGTGGTGTGGCTGCTCTTCCTGATCGTGGCCGCCAGCCTGACCGTGAACGTCCTTCAGGTCTTCGAGGGGACCCTGGACCAGGTCGTCACCCTTGCCCTCTTCATTCCGCTGATCATCGGCACGGGCGGCAACACCGGTGCCCAGGCGGCGACCACCGTCACGCGTGCCCTGGCCGTCGGCGACGTCCGTTACGACGACCTCGGCCTCGTGATCCTGCGCGAAGCGCGGGTCGGCCTGCTGCTCGGAGGCATGCTGGGCGTGCTGGCGCTCGGGCCGGCGTGGGTGTTCGCCGGCCGGGAGATCGGCATGGCCGTCAGCTTGACCCTGGTCGCCGTGTGCACCCTCGCCGCGTTCGTCGGCTCTCTGTTGCCTCTCGTCGCGCGACGCATCGGCGTCGACCCGGCCGTCATGAGCGCGCCGTTCATCACAACCCTGGTCGACGCCTCCGGACTGGTCATCTACTTTCTGATCGCGAGGGCCGTCCTCGCGATGTGAGGGGACCATCCTTTTGGGTCCTTGCCGGACTCCACTGCGTCGGCGACCATGCGCCCATGAACGCCTCTCCGCACTGCCCACAGCGAGTGCTTGCCGGGTGACAGGTCGCTTGCTCGCTGGCACGCAGCGTGCTCGAATGGCTCCGAATCTCGCGCCCGAGTTCCGATGACCGCCCTCGAGCTCATCAGCCTCCTCACCCGGGTCCTGTTCGTCGGGCTCTTCGTCGTCGTGCTCTGGCACGGCCTTCGACGCCGAACCCGCGCGGGATTCGACACCGCCCTCCTGTTCGGCTCGGTGGCCGCGGTGGTCGTGATCGACGTGGGGGCCGAGCTCACCGGAATGGCCGAATCGCCGATCATCCCGGTCGTCCTGATCCTGCTCCTCAACCTGGCCCCGTACGCCATGCTGCGGTTGGTCGACGATTTCAGTGGCACCTCGGACTGGGTGCAGGTGGGCGGCGGCGTCGCCTACATTGCGATCGCGGCGCTCACCGTGGCCTTCTCGTCACAGGTCCCGCTCCTCGAGCTCGTCGTCATCGCGTGGTTCCTGGCGATCGGCGGCTATGCGGCGTTCGCCTTCGCGCGCGCCAGCGGACGGACGCGGGGCATCACCCAGCGCCGCATGAGAGCGGTTGCGGCTGGGGCTGTGCTCTTCATCGGCGCAATCGTCGGCATCCTCGCGGGCGCCCTGGTGGAGGGCGACGCAGGTGGCCTGTCGATCATCGGCCAGCTGGCGGGGCTCGCGGCGGTGATGGCGTTCTTCCTGGGCTTCGCGCCACCCGCATGGATCCGGCGCGCGTGGCGTGAGCCGGACCTGCGCCGTTTCCTCGAGCGCTCGATTCATCTCGTGGGCGTCCCGGACGAGCGGCGCGTGATGACCGAGCTCCAACAGTCAGCGGCCACGGCATTCGGGGCGAGCGGCGCCAGCATCGGCATCTCCGATGGAGTTCGGCCCGTCCTTCGCTATGCGAGCGCCGCCGGCGGCTGGGTGGAACATCCGGAGGATGCCTTTATCGGCGGGTGGGCATTCCGCGACCAGCGCCGGGTCGTTGCGTTCGACGCGGTCGAATCGGATCCGCACCATGCCGAGACGTACGAGCGCACCGGGGCCCGAACGGTGATCGCCGCGCCGATCTCGGCCGACGATCGCCGTATCGGCGCGTTGGCGGTCTACGCCGATCGCTCCCCGATCTTCATCGAGGACGACCTGTGGCTAATCGAGCTGCTGGCGGACCACATCGCGGTCCTGCTCGAGGCGCGTGGCCTCGCCCGGAAGGCGAGCGACCTTCAGGCCCGCGAGGAGGCGGCGCGCCTCAAGGAGGAGTTCCTGTCGGCGGCGGCCCATGACCTGCGCACGCCGCTGACGGTCGTCCTCGGCCAGGCTGAGCTGCTGGAGCGGCGGCTGAATCGCGACCCCGATGCGCCCGTCGACCGGGCGGGCGTCGCGCGCATGACCAGCGAGGCACGACGGCTGCGGGACCTGATCAGCGAGCTCCTGGACGCGCAGCGCCTGGATCAGCCGGGAACGGTCATGGACCGCGTCACGCTCGACCTGCGGGAGGTCGTCGACGCCGCGCGTAATCGGCAGCTCGAGCACGGCCTCGGCCTACAGGTCAGGGCGGCGAGCATGCCGATCCTGACCTCCGCCGACCGGGCGCGCCTGGAGCAGGTGCTCGACAATCTGATCGAGAACGCGGTCAAGTACACCCCCGGCGGCGTCCTTCCAGAGGTGGAGGTCAACCAGGAGGGGTCGGAGGCGCGCCTGACCGTCATCGACCATGGCGTGGGGGTCCCACCCACGGAGCACGAGCGCATCTTCGAGCGCTTCTACCGGGCCTCCAATGCCCAGAGCATCACCGATACCGGCATGGGCCTCGGCCTCTACATCTGCCGTAGGATCGTCGAGGAGCACGGAGGACGGATCTGGGTGCAGCCGACGGCGGGAGGCGGAAGCACGTTCTGCGTGGCGCTGCCGATCGCGGACGACCCTCCCGATCCCGATGTCGCCACAGCCGAGCTGAGCTGGAACGCCACAGCCGCGACGGAGGCAGCCGCCGATGCATGACGTTCGCGTGCTCATCGTCGACGACGAGCCGGACATCCGTGCCACCGTCTCGGCGATGCTCGAGATCGAGGGCTATGACGTCGACGAGGCGGCCAACGGGGCCGATGCGCTGCACGCGGTGGAACGTCAGCAGCCGGACCTCATCCTCCTCGATATGCGGATGCCGGTTCTTGACGGCTGGGGATTCGCCCGCGAGCTGCGGCGGCGGGGCCACGGCACCCCCATCGTGGTGATGACCGCCGCACGCGACGCCGCGCGCTGGGCATCGGAGATCGCCGCATCGGCATTCGTGGCGAAGCCGTTCGGATTCGACGATCTCATTACCGCGGTCGAGCGCGCCAGGCCGGCGGGCTGACAGCCGGGTCGCTCAGGTCGCGGACGCGCCGTCCGTCTGCCAACCGCGCCCGCCGTATCCGAGGAAGCGGGTCGGACGCAGCACGATCGGCTGGGAATACACCTCCGCGAAGCGCTGTACTGTCAGGCCCGCACGCCGCAGCAGCTCGCGGTACTTGGCACGGAATCCGGCGGGCATGACGTCGGCGGCGGACGAGTCCGGCAGCTCGGCGGTAGCCTCGATCAGCTCGACGTCGAACTCTGGACCGGGAGTGCCGACCGCCAACATCACGCGTGGGTGCTCGCGCAGGTTGTCGATCTTCCGCGCGTACGGCTTGCTGAAGGCTACGATCCGCTCGCCGTCCCAGTGGAACCAGACGGGAACAAGGTGCGGACGCCCATCCTTCTGGACGGAGCTCAGCCACGCCACCGGGTCCGAGCGCAACGCCGCCTCCGCCTCCGGCCGGTGGCCGGCGGCACGGTCAGCATGCTGGACCTTGGCGTTCCGCGTCATCCACCAAGTCTCCGCGAGCCGCACCGTTTCGGACTCAGGGGGATGTCTCGTCAGAGACTCCGACGTTGGCCGAGCGACGGACCGGCCGGATGACGTAGTGGCCGACCCTATACTCCGCACCGCATGCCGCCCATCGCCAGCGTCGACGTACCCGCCTCGAGCGCCAACCTCGGGAGTGGATTCGACTGCTTCGCGGCCGCGCTCTCGCTCAAGCTGCGTGCCGAGCTGTGGTCCGGCGACGAGGCCGGCATCGTGCTCAACGCGCGCGGCGAGGGGGCACCCCGCGACGACGAGCCGCCCGACGAGAACCTGCTGATCCGCGCCTTTCGCGACGGACTCCGCGCGTCCGCTGCCCCCGGGTCCGCTTCCTGGCGGATCGAGGTATCCAGCATGATCCCCGCAGCACGCGGCCTGGGCAGCAGCGCGGCCGCCATCGTGGCTGGCATCGTGCTCGGTGCGGCGGTCGGACGACGGACCGTCGAGGCCGATGAACTGCTCTCCATGGCGGCCACCCTGGAGGGCCATCCGGACAACGTCGCCGCAGCGCTGTACGGGGGTTTCACCGTCGCGGTCGCCGACGACGAACGGGTCACCCTCCGGCGCTTCCGCGCGCCGGAGGCATGGATCCCGGTCGCCTTCATCGCGCAGCGCGAGAGCCGCACCCATGAGATGCGCGCCGCCCTGCCGGCCACCGTCTCGCACGCGGCCGCGGCGCGGCAGGCCGGCCGCAGCGCGCTCCTGGCGGCCTCGATCATGACGTCGGATGCCGGCCTGCTTCGCAGCGCCATGACCGATGAGCTCCATCAGCCCTACCGGCTCCCATACCTGGCTGGCAGCCGCGAGCTGATCGAGATGGCCTACGAGCGCGGCGCCGCCGGTGCCTGCCTCTCCGGCGCCGGGCCCACCGTCCTGGCCATCTGCGACTCGCCGCCGAGCGCGCATGCCGTGGAGAAGGCCTGGAACGCGTCCGGCGTTGCCGGCATGGCGACCCGGCTCCGCTTCGACACCGGAGGCGCCCGCCTCGTCGCCGACTAGCTCGGACCGAGATTGCACACCTCTGCTGGGCACAAACACCTCATCGGCGGGACACGGGGCTGCCCGGGTACCATGCCCGACGCCCATGAGCCTCGTGAGCCTTGCGGCCGTGTCCAAGGGGCACGCCGCCCAGCATCTCTTCAGCGACGTCGGCCTGATGATCAGCGCCGGGCGTCGCATCGCGATCGTAGGCCCCAACGGGGCGGGCAAAACGACGCTGCTCGAGCTGATCACCGGCGACCAGCAACCCGACAGTGGGACGATCACACGAGCGCGCGACACCGTCATCGGCTACCTCAGGCAGGAGGTCGCGCAGAGCCGCGGCCGCAGCGTGCTTGCCGAGGTGATGGCCGGCGCCGGTGAGGTGAGCGGCATCGAGCGACGGATGCGGCACATCGAGTCCGAGATGGAGGACACCTCCGACGAGGAGGAGCTGGCCGAGCTGATGGACGAGTACGGGCGTCTCCAGCATCGGTTCGAGGCGCTGGGCGGCTACGGCATGGAGTCCGAGGCGCGGCGCATCCTTGCCGGGCTCGGCTTCGCCGACCAGGACATGGAGCGGGACGTCGGCCAGTTCAGCGGTGGCTGGATGATGCGCGTCGCGCTGGCCCGCCTGCTGCTCCAGAACCCCGACGTCCTGCTCCTCGACGAGCCGACCAACCACCTCGACCTTGCGTCGGTCGAATGGCTGCAGGGGTTCCTCGCCGTCTATGCCGGGGCGATCGTGCTGGTCAGTCACGACCGCGACTTCATCAACGAGGTGGCGAACCGCGTCGTCGAGCTCCACGACAACCGGGCGACCGAGTACGTGGGCGACTACGCCGCTTTCGTCGAGCAGCGTGCCGAGCGCATGGCGCAGCTCGAGGCCGCGGCGAAGAACCAGCAACGCAAGATCGCACACACCCAGGCCTTCATCGACCGCTTCCGCTATAAGGCGAGCAAGGCCCGCCAGGTCCAGAGCCGCGTCAAGTCCCTCGAGCGCATCGACCGCGTCGCATCACCAAGGGCGCGCACGAGGTCGGTGAAGTTCCGTTTCCCGGAACCGGCACGCAGCGGCCGCACGGTGATCACGCTCAGCGACGTCGAGAAGCGCTACGGCAACAACGTCGTGTACGGCGGCGACCTCGACCTGATGCTCGAGCGCGGACAGAAGGTGGCCCTCATCGGTCCCAACGGCGCCGGCAAGAGCACGCTCCTGAAGATCCTGGCAGGCGTGCTCGACTTCGAGGGCGGGGCCAGGGAGCTTGGCTCGAACGTCAGGGTCGCCTATTTCGCGCAGCACCAGATCGAGGCGCTGAACCCGGACAACACCGTCTTCAACGAGCTCAATGACGCCGCGCCGATGATGTCCACCACCGACATGCGCAGGCTGCTCGGGACATTCCTGTTCACCGGCACCGCCGTCGACAAGCAGGTCGGCGTCCTCTCGGGCGGCGAGCAGACGCGGCTGGCGCTGGCCAAGCTGCTCGCCGATCCGGCCAACCTGCTCTGCCTGGACGAGCCGACGAACCACCTCGACATCCAGTCACGCGACGTGCTCGAGGATGCGCTCAATGCTTTCACCGGCACGATCGTGCTCATCACCCACGACCGCTACCTCATCCGCAGCGTCGCCAACACGATCATCGAGGTCAACGATGGCCGGGCGACGGTCTATCTCGGCGACTTCGAGTACTACGCCGCCAAGCGCGGCGTCGACATCGAGACGCGGGGCGCAGTCGAGGGCGCGCGGATGACGCCGCGCGGCGTGGTCGCAGTGACGCCGAAGCCACGCGAATCGGCCAGGGCCGCCGCCGATCGAAAGCGACGCCAGGCGGAGGAACGCAACGCGCGGCATCGGCGCACGCGTGACTTCCGCGCGGCGGTTTCTCGCCTGGAGGTCGAGGCTGCCGACGCCGAGCGCGAGCTGGCCGAGATCACCGACCGCCTGGCCGATCCCTCCATCTACGCCGATGCGTCGCTCGTCAAGAGGCTGGTCGAGCGGCATAACGCTCTTCACGACCGAACCGAGGCGATCGGCCCGGAGCTCGCGCGCCTGCGGTCAGAGCTGGCGCGGGCCGAGGAGCCGGAGCTGGTCCGAAGCGAGTGACGGGAAGGCCGGCGCAGGGCTCGGCCGGGCTGGTCGGCGCGGGGCTGATCGTCACCGCCGCCGTGTGCTTCGGCACATTGGGGCCGGTCACCCGCTATGCCGACGACGCCGGCGTCGCCTCGCTGGCCATCGTCGCCTGGCGCGCCGGGCTCGGCGCCACCGCCATGATCCTGCTGCTGCTCGTCCTCCGCGGTGGAGCCGGCCGACGGACACTGGCTCTGCGCGACATCCCATCGGCTGACCGGCGCTTCATCGCCGCCGCCTCGGCCGCCAACCTGGTCCTCAACCTGGCGATGTTCATCGCCTTCGTGCGCATCGAGATCGGCCTGGCGCTGCTCGTCTTCTACCTGTACCCCGCCGTGGTGGCGGTGGCATCGATCCTGTGGTTCGGCGAGCGGCTCGACGCGCTGCGCTGGGCCGCGTTGGGACTCTCGATGTTCGGGCTGGTGCTGACCCTCGCCGGATCCGGCAGCCTGGGAGATCTGGACGGGCTGGGGATCGGCCTGTCGTTGCTGGCCGCCATGACCCAGGCCTTCTACGTCCTTTCCGCCCGCCACGGCTTCGCGCGCATTCCACCGATCGAGTCTGCGGCCATGACGATGGGAGGCGCCGCGGCCGGCTATGTCGTCATCGCGCTGGCCATCGGCCAGCTGGGCGACCTCGGCGCGCCGCTCGATTCGAGCGAAGCGCTCCTGCCGGTGCTCATGGCCGGGCTGCTCGGCGCTGCCATCCCGACCCTCTGCTTCATCACCGGCATCCGGCTTCTCGGTGCGCCGCGGGCGGCGATCCTCGCCACGCTGGAGCCCGTGGTGGGGGTGGGGCTGGCGGCGTGGCTGCTGAACGAGCAGCCTGCCGGCCTCCAGCTCGTGGGGGGCACGCTGATCCTCGTCGCGGCCGTGCTCCTGCAGCTCGGCGGACGGACTGCCTCAGAGCACGAGGCGGTCGCGTAGCAGCGCGGAGGTTGGGTTCAGCTCTGCCTGGCCTGGGCGGATGACATGAACGACGCATGCACCGCCTGGGCGGCCGATGCCGCCGACCCGACCGGGACCTCGGCCCACACGACGCGCAGCCCGCCCTCGTCGAACGCTCCCTCGCCGTGCGCTGGGATCGGCAGCACCTCCGGCGTCATCGAGGCCGGCCCGACGAGGCTGATGCGCGCCACCCGGTCCTTGCGATCGATGGCCAGCATCAGGACGCCGTCCTCTTCGCGGGACGTCGGCCGCACGATCGTCTGCGGCAACTCGTCCTCGAGTGCCCGCACGACCAGCCGAAGCCTGCCGCGTCGGGCGCGCCGCACGGCGACCGGATGGACGACCTCCGCCCCCATCTCCGCCAGCAGCTCGAGCTGCAGCGCATCGACGAACGGCAGGAACCGCGCGGCCGGAACGAGGTGCGGGTCCGCCTCGAGCACCCCGCCGACGTCCTTGAACAGTTCGCAACGATCCGCACGGAGCGCCACCGCCAGCGCCACGGCCGACAGGTCGGTCCCGCCGCGACCGAGCGTGGTCAGCTCCCCGTGCGTGCCGATGCCCTGGAACCCGGCGACCACGGGGACCAGCCCCTCGTTGAGGGCGGCGCGCAGCGGCCGGGAGAGCACACGGCGCACCTCCGCACCCAGGTGCGCGGCCGCGGTGCGGATGCCCGCCTCGGCCCCCGAGAACGAACGTGCGGGGATGTGGCGGCCCTGCAGCCCCAGCGCGAACAGCGCGGCCGACAGCGCCTCTCCGGTGGCCAGTGCGCGGTCCGTCTCGCGAGCCAGGCCCGAGTCGGCGGCCTGGCCCGGCTCCCCCAGCGAGTCTCCACGGTCGGGCAGGAGGACGCGCGTCGCCCCGAGGATCGTGTCGGTGACGCCCTCGAAGGCGCTGACGACCACCACCGGGCGCAGGCCGGCGGCGCGCTGGCGGACCACCACGTCGACCGCGGCGGCGATGTCCTCCGGGCGGCGCAGCACCGATCCGCCGAACTTGTCAACGACGATCTCGGAGGACGCCCTGCTCGTCACGGTTCGGTGATTCAGGCGGTGGCCGACGGATCGGCCGCGAGCACCTCGCCCCGGGGAAGCGGGCCGCCGGCACGCAGAATGTCGGGCAGCTCGTCGAGCGAGCGAATGATGCACACGTCGGTAGGGACCGGCTCGTCAGCGGGCGTGATCCGCACCCCCTCGTGCCGATCCAGCCACGCGGCGTCCATGCCAGCGCTCCAGGCGCCGCGCACGTCGGCGCGGTATGAGTCGCCGACCATCAACGCCTCGTCGGCGCGGACGCCGGCGGCTTCCAGCGCCAACCGGAAGAACGCGGGGTTCGGCTTCGCAAGCCCGACGGCGCCCGACGGCAGCACGAAGTCGAGGTATCGGTCCAGATCGAGCTGCGCGACGATCGCGCGCAGGTTCGAGCCCCAATCGCTCACGATCCCGACCCTGATGCCGCCGATCGCGCGAACCGCCCGGAGCATCGGCTCGACATCCGGGTAGAGCTCCCACGCGTCAGCGGCGAACTGGCTGGCCAGGATGCGGTCGAGTACCTCCCGGCGGGCATCGACGCCGAGCCGCTCGAGGATCACGCCGTGATAGCGACGCCAGTAATCCTCGATCCGGCCGTCATCGCTCCAGGTGTCGTTGCCCGGGCGGTGGTATTCGTCCCAGAACCAGCGGTCCGCCTCCTCCCAGCCGGCGTGGAGCTCCTCCTCGGTGATCTCGCGGCCGTGGGCGGCCATCGCGTCGCCCAGCGCATCGGCGAGCGTGTTGCGCGGCGAGAGGATGGTGAAGCCCGCATCGAGGCAGAGAAGTCGGTAGCCCATGGGCCGCAACGGTAGCGCACCGGTGCGAGACCGATGCGTCCCGAGATCTCGGGCGTTACCCTGCAATCCGTGTCTCCCCCGCTCGACCGGCCGACGATTCGCAGCGTGCGCCGTCGCATCCTTGCCTGGTACGCGGCAGATCACCGCGACTTCCCCTGGCGCGGCGTCGATGACCCGTACCGGGTGCTGGTCAGCGAGGTGATGCTGCAGCAGACCCAGGCGTCGCGGGTCGCCGAACGCTTCCCGCGCTTCGTCGAGCGCTTCCCGACCGCCGCGGCTCTCGCGTCCGCGCCATCGTCCGCGGTGCTGGCCGAATGGAGTGGCCTCGGCTACAACCGGCGTGCCCTGGCGCTGCAGCGCGCGGCGGCCGGCGTCGCGCTCCAGGGCTGGCCACGCGACGTCACCGGATTGCGCCGGCTGCCGGGGATCGGCCCCTACACTGCGCGCGCCGTCGCGTCGCTGGCCTTCGACCTTCCGGTCGGGGTGGTCGACACCAACGTGCGGCGCTGGATCCTACGCCGCTTCGGCGGGCCTGACCGGCCGGGGCGCCTGCAGGCCGTGTCCGATGCGCTGGCGGCGCCGGGGCGCGGCAGCCGCGTCTCCGCCTGGACGCACGCGTCCATGGAGTTTGGTGCCGCGATCTGCCGCGCCCGCGCTCCGCGCTGCACGGCCTGCCCGATCGCCCAGGGTTGCCCGTCGCGAGGCATGCCGGCCGTGGTCACGGTCGCCCGCCAGCCCCGGCTGCGCGGCTCGGATCGCGCCTACCGCGGAGCCGTGCTCCGCGTCCTGACGTCGGCGCAAGGCCATCGGCGCGCCGAGGGGCGGCTGCGCGCCGACCTGGCGATCGAGGATGGGCGCATCGGTCCGGGACCGGGCGACGGAGCGTGGGAGCGGATCATGCTCGGGCTCGAGCGCGACGGGCTGGTCCATCGGTCACACGGCGTCGTACGTCTGGGCGCCGCTACAATCGGCGCATGAGCATGAAGCTGGCGGTGGGCGATCCGCTGCCGTCGGTCGGGCTGCGCGCCACCGACGGCTACCTCCTCAACCTTCGCAGCCACGTCAGCAAGCAGCCCGCCCTGATCCTCTTCTTCGGCGCACCGACCCTGTCCGGCGCGGGACGGCGCCGCGGGCTGAAGGTGATCGAGGCGCTGTCGAGCGGGCACGAGCGGCTGCACCAGGCGGGCATCGCCGTCATGGGCATCAGCTGCGATTCCGAGCAGCAACAGACGGCCTTCGCCGCAAAGCACGAGCTGCCTTTTCTCTTGCTCAGCGATGAGCGCCGCAGCGCGGTTGAGATGCTCGGCATCGAGACCGTAGCCGACGGCGAGAACGTCAACGTCGTGCAGCCGATGGCGCTCGCCGTCGACCGCGACGGCGTCATCCGGGCCGTCATCGAGCGCGTCGACCCCGATGCGCTGGTCGATCAGGCGGTCCGAGCCCTGTCCGAGCCGATCCCGGCCGCCGCCGAGGACGCCTCGACGGGCTCCTAGCGCCGGATCCGATGCGCGCGGTCCGGCTCCACGCGGTCGGGGAGCGGCTTCGCCAGGAGGATGTGGCGCTCCCCGAGCCGACCGGCACCCAGGTGCGCATCCGGGTCGCGGGCTGCGGCGTCTGTCACACCGATCTGCACGTCGTCGATGGCATCCAGACCCGGGTCGAGCTGCCGGTCACGCTCGGCCACGAGGTCGCCGGCTGGGTCGATGCCATGGGGACGGACGCGGCCGGCGCGCCGGCGCCCGGCCAGGCGGTCGTCATTCATGGGGCGTGGGGCTGCGGGGCCTGCCGAGAGTGTCACGGCGGGGCCGAGCAGCGCTGCGACCGCTCCCTAGCACCGGGATTCCAGGCCGACGGGGGCTATGCCGACGCGATCCTCGCTCCCCACCCGCGCCACCTGGTGCCGCTGCGCACGCTCGATCCCATCCGCGCCGCGCCCCTGGCCGATGCCGGCATCACCCCCTACCGGGCGGTCCGCCGGGCCGAGCGATGGCTGCGGCCGGGGGCGCGCGTGCTGGTCATCGGTGCCGGTGGGCTCGGCCAGTTCGCGGTCCAGTACCTGCGGCTGCAGCCGGCGGCCGGTGCCGAGCTGATCGTCGGCGTGGCCGAGCTGTCGACCACGCGCGTCGAACGCGCGCGCGGCCTCGGAGCTGACTTCGGCCTGGTCGATGGATCGCCGGGCGACTGGCGGGACGAGCTCGGTGGACCAGCGGACGTCGTGCTCGACTTCGTGGGCACAGATGCGACCCTCGCCCTGGGCGCGGCCACGGTGGCGCCCGATGGCGCGCTCGTCCTGATCGGCGAAGCCGGCGGATCGGCGGCATTCGGATTCGATTGCGTCCCCATCGAATCGTGGCTGACCACGGTGGCCTGGGGCTCGCTGGACGATTTGCGCGACGTCGTCCGCCTGGCCGAGGACGGCGTGATTCGCTGGGAGGTGGAATCCGTTCCGCTGGGCGACGCCTCGGCGGCGCATGAGCGGCTGCGGGCCGGCGAAGTGGAGGGACGCCTGGTCCTGGTGCCCTAGCTCGTCAGCCGCGCAAGAGCCGCGAGAGAATTCCCTTCCGCTCCTCGTGGCGGGCGTAGAACGGCGCGGCGGTGTTGTCGTACATCTCCCTGATAACCGGCGCGCGCAGGTCGGTGACGGCGAGGAGCCGGCGCGAACCGAGGTGCTCCGTCGCCACGGCATGCAGCCGATTACGGACCGCGTCGAAATCCGCGAGCAGCGCGTCGGGATGCAGCTGCACGCCCGCCGTCCATGCCGTCCCGGCCCTCAATAGCCAGGCGCGCTCGACGTGCGGGAGGTCGGACAGGGCGGCGTGCAGCTCCCGCCCGAAGGGCTCGGGAATCTGGTCGGGCACTTCGAGGGCCGGCAGCTCACCGAGGGGGCGTCGCGCGCGGAGGGCGTCGGGCCGGTTGGGATCGATGCCGGCCGCCAGAAACGGAAGCACCCCGACGGCAACCTCGATCTCCGTGGGCGCTCCGGGGTCGACCACCACGCGCTCCTGGACTGCATCGGCGCGTTCGAACACGTCGCGGGCCGGCATCCGAATGCTGTCGCTCCCCGGCGGACCAAACTCGACCAGGGCCGAAGGGGAGCTGAAGGCGGCGATGAACCGTTCGCCCGCGTCGTCCGTCCCGTGTCGGAAGGCCTCGGCGTCGACCAGCTGCGGATTCGGTGTGGCGCCGGTCGATGACCTGATCGGGACGACCAGCTCGGCGTCGATGAGCGCGTCGAGCGAGGGCTCCGCCCCCGGCTCATCCAGGCTCATACGGCCACCCGGGTCAGCTTCCCGAGGGCGTGGTCGATGCGCGCCAGCGCGCGGTCCCGGCCCAGCATCTCGAGCGAGGCGAACAGCGGCGGGGAGACGGTTCGGCCCGTCACGGCGACCCGAATCGGCGAGAAGAAGTCGCCGGCCTTTACGCCGGCTGCGTCGGCCGCCTCCCGGCAGCGCTGCTCGAGCAGGTCCGCCGAGAAGTCAGCGTCGTCGAGCGCGGCGAGCACCGAGCGCGCACCCTCCAGGGCCGCCCGCGCCCCGTCCGGCCCGCCCTTTTTCGGCTGCAGCTGCTGATCGTCATACCAGCTCGACACCACCTCGTCCGGCTCCCAGACGAAGCCGATCAGGCCAGGCACGTCCGCGAGCTTAACCAGCCGCTCCTTGATCAGGGGCATCAGTCGCAGCAGGTCGTCGTCGCGGAGCGCGTCCGGCACCCAGGGCCTCACCCGCAGCGCCAGCTGCTCATCGGTCATGGCGCGAATGTAGACCCCGTTGAGGTGGTCGAGGCGATCGCGATCGAACACGGCGCCGCCGTGGTGGACCTTGCCGATCTCGAACCGCGACGCCAGCTCATCCAGGCTGAACAGCTCCTCCTCGGTGCCGGGCGACCAGCCGAGAAAGGCGAGAAAGTTGACGAACGCCTCGGGGAGGTAGCCCTCCTCGCGGTAGGCCGTGATCGAGGTCTGGCTCTTGCGCTTGCTCATCTTCGAGCGATCGGCGTTCAGGATCAGCGGAATGTGCCCGAAGCGTGGCTCGCGATAGCCGAGGGCGCGGATCAGGGCGATGTGCTTCGGAGTGTTGCTCAAGTGGTCCTCGCCGCGGATGACGTGGGTGATCTCCATCGCCTCGTCGTCGACCACGACCACGAAGTGGTAGAGCGGCACCCCGTCGTTGCGGACGATCACGAAGTCCCCGAGCAGCGCATTGTCGAATTCGACCTCGCCGCGCACCAGGTCATCGAAGCGGATGACGTCGGGCGTGACCTCGAAGCGGATGACCGATGCGCGTCCCTCGGCCTCGAAGGCGGCCCGATCCGCATCGGTCAGGTTCAGGCAGCGCCGGTTGTAGCGCGGTGGCTCCTTCTTCGCCTCCTGCTCCCGTCGCACGACGTCCAGCTCATCCGGCGTGCACCAGCACCGATAGGCGGCGCGGGACTCCAGCAGCCGATCCGCCTCGCGCGCGTACAGCTCCATCCGCGCGCTCTGCCGGTAGGGTCCATATGAACCGATGTCGCCGCCGCCGGCGACCTGCGGCCCCTCGTCCCAGCTGATGCCCAGCCAGTGCAGGTTGTCGATGATGTCGCTCTCGAACTCGACCGTGCTGCGCGCCACGTCGGTGTCCTCGATGCGCAGCACGTAGGTGCCGCCGTTGTGACGGGCGGCGAGGTAGTTATAGAGGCTCGTGCGGGCCGTGCCGATATGGAGCGGACCGGTCGGGCTTGGCGCCATCCGCACGCGCATGGGTCGGTCCATCCGTCGATGCTAGCAGCCGCCCGATGGGGTAGGCATCGGACGATGCTGAACCTATCATCACCGCACCCACATTTGGAGACCCGAGCATGGCGACCAACGGCGGTGACGAATTCCCCGAGAACGAGCTCTACCAGCAGTTTCCGGAGGGGAGGGAGCAAGGCTACGGCACGGGCGAGGGCTTCAACACGTATGTCAAGCTGAACGACGTCGCCCTCTTCCGGCCCGAGGCTCTCGAGCGCAACGCCGCGCTGCGAGAATTCGTGAATTCGGACCAGACAATCAGCATCTACTGGGCGCAGACGAAGAGCAGCACCCGTGAATCGGAGTGGATGCTCCACAAGCCGCACCTGACCATGGACGCCGAGAGCCAGAAGCGCGACGGCGGGCTGCCGGCCGATCTCGACATTGACGGCGGGGTCGACCGCTACCCCGGTCCGGAGCACGCCCACATCGCGACCTTCGTCATCAACCATGAGATGACCCTGGCCCGCTGGAAGCAGAGCGTCATCCTGATCGAGGACGGCAAGCAGGCCGGACAGATGATCTATAAGCACCCGCCGGAGGACAAGCAGGGGACGCATTCCGGCCAGGAATAGGGACAGCTCGCCCGTCGCCCTGCCGAGCCCGGCCATGCGATGTCCATCGTGCCAATCGGATAACGAAGACGCCGCGCGATTCTGCGCGAGGTGCGGCGTACACCTGACCCAGATCTGCACTCGCTGCCGGCAGCAGCTGACGCCGGATGCTCGGTTCTGCGCCTCGTGCGGCCAGCGGGTGGAGGCCGGCGGTCCGGTCTCGCAGGCGGAGACCGAACCGACTGCGGAGCCTGAGGCACTCGCCGAGCGGCGTCAGGTCTCGGTCCTATTCGTGGACCTCGCCGAGTTCACCTCGCTTGCCGAGTCGATGGACCCCGAGGACGTGCGGTCGGTGCAGTCGCGCTACTTCGAGGTGGCCCGATCGATCGTGGCCACCTACGGAGGCACGATCGAGAAGTTCATCGGCGATGCGGTCATGGCCGTTTGGGGCGCGCCCACCGCCCACGAGGACGACGCGGAGCGAGCGGTCCGCGCCGCGTTGGCGCTCGTGTACGCCGTGGATCGCATCGGTGGGGCGGCCTCGGGCATGGCGCTGCACGCCCGCGCCGCGGTCGCCACCGGAGAGGCGGCGGTCACCATCGGCGCCACCGGCCAGGGCATGGTGGCGGGTGACCTGGTGAACGTTGCTGCCCGTCTGCAGAGCCGCGCACCGGTCGCCGGCGTGCTCGTCGACCGGACCACCCGCGATCGGGCGGTGGCGGCCGGATCCTACCGGCGGGTTGGATCGCTGGCGCTCAAGGGCCGGACCGGTCGCCTCGAGGCCTACCGCGCCACGAGCGCCGAAGAAGGCCCTGCCGGCGGGCGTCGGGGCGTGCACGCCGGACGCATGGTCGGCCGGGATCGAGAGCTCCGCGAGCTGACGGATCTGCTCACCAGCGTGATGCGCGAGGGTCGCAGCCGCCTCGTATCGGTCACCGGCATCGCCGGCATCGGCAAGAGTCGGCTGGCCTGGGAGCTGGGCCAATGGGTGGACCGGCATCCCGATCAGATCGCCTGGCATGACGGCCGCGCCATCGCCTACGGCGAAGGCGTCGCCTTTTCGGCCGTGGCGCAGATGGTCCGCCGGCGAGCGCGCATCGGCGATGGCGCTCCGCCGGAGCTCGCCCGGCGCCAGCTCCAATCCGCCCTCGAAGAGCTTGTCCGCGACGAGGCGGAGCGGCGCTGGATCGAGCCGCGATTGGCGACGCTCCTGGCGCGAGAAGAGACCACCTCGTTCGATCGCGAGGAGCTGTTCGCCGCCTGGCGACGCTTCTTCGAGCGAATCTCCGAACGGACGCCGGTCATCCTCGTCTTCGAGGACCTCCAGTGGGCGGACACCGGACTGATCGACTTCGTGGAGCACATCGCCACGTGGTCGAAGGGCCACCCGATCTTCATGCTCGCGCTCGCCCGGCCCGAGCTGCTCGACCAACGGCCTGCGTGGGGCGCCGGGGTCGGAAGCTTCACTGCCATGAGCCTGGAGCGACTGCCGGACGCCGCCATGCGGGAGCTCCTGGCGGAGCGGGCACCGGGCCTCGGACACGACCTGCTGCAGCCGATCCTTCAGCATGCCGGTGGCGTTCCCCTCTACGCGGTCGAGGTGGCCCGCATGCTTGGCGACCGGGAGGGCACACGTCGGTCACGCACACCGACGGCGGCGGCGCAGATCCAGGTGCCCGACTCGCTGCATGGCCTAATCGCCGCCCGCATCGACTCGCTGCCAGCCGAGGAGCGCCGGCTGCTGCTGGCCGCGTCCGTCCTCGGATCCCGATTCCGACTCGACGCCCTGGTGGCGGCGGCCGGCGGCGACGCGGCCCGGACGCGGGAGCGGGTCGACGCGCTCCTCCGCCGCGAGCTGCTGACCATCGACGAGGAGTTCAGCTCGCCCGGCCACGGCGAGCTCGGTTTCGTCCAAGACCTCGTTCGCGAGGTCGCCTATCACACGTTGGCGCACAGCCAACGGCGGACGCTGCACCTGGCGGCTGCCCGCTACCTGGAAGGGCTCGACGACGACGTTGCCGAGCAGCTGGCCGGCCATCTCGTGGAGGCTCATCGGCTCACTGCGCCGTCGCGCGGGGCTGAGAGGCTGGCGCGCCGCGCGGTGGCTGCGCTCCGCCAGGCGGCACGCGGCGCCCTCGCGCTCCACGCGCCGGAGCGTGCGCTCGAGCTCCTCGGTGCCGCCCTCCGCCTCGGGGAGGCCGCAGGAGGTGCGATCGTCCTGTCCGAGGCGGCCGATGCGGCGCGTGCCGCGGGGCGGCTGGAGGTTGCGGACGAGCACCTTCGAGCGCTGATCGCCATCCAGACCACCGCCGGAAAGCGACGCGAGGCGGCGACCTCGCGCGCGCGGCTGGCGAGCGTGATGCTGTCGGCCCAGCGCAACGAGCCTGCACTGATGGAGCTAGAGGCTGCCATGCGCGCGATCCGCAACTGGGACTCCGACGCCTCCGGCGTGGCGCTTGCGGCGGAGCTCGCCCGCGCCCGGACCGTAGTCGGTGACGATCGCGGGGCGATCGCCTGGGCCGACCGCGCACTGCTCGCGGCGCAGCGCCTGAATCTGGACGCCATCGCGACCGATCTCCGCGTCACCCGGGGCACGGCCCGATTCTCGCTCGGCGACCAGGAAGCGGGGCTTGCCGACCTGCGAGCCGCCATTGCCCGCTCCCAGGACATCGGACTGCTCAATACCGAGCTGCGGGCGCGGAATAATGAGGCGTGGGCGCTCCTGGGAGACGATCCTCGCGCGGCCATGGAGACCGCGCGCCTGGGCCTCGAGCTGGCGACGACCATGGGCCTCGGAGACATCGCCGTGCCGCTCGCCGACATCGCCTGCACGGCCGCCATCGAGACCGGCGACTGGAGCTGGGCGCTCGACACCATGGACGAGCTCACTCAGCGGGTGATCCCCGATACGTTCCGGATCGTGCTTGCCGCCAACGCGGCCACCATCCGCACGCTGCGCGGCGAGACCGGGGCCCTGACCTCCCTGGACGCGCTCGAGCCCCTGCCGCCCGATACCGACCGCCAGGTCATTGCGGGCGTGCGACAGGCGCGCGCGTGGGCCGCGTTCGTGTCAGGCCGGGCCGATGAGGCGCGGCGCCTGGCGTTGGAGGCAACTGCTGGCTACGTCGGCAACGACCCCCCCTACCAGCGGGCGCTCGCCACGCGCGCCGCGATGTGGGCCGGCGAACGTGATGCGGTCGCCGACGGGGTGGCCGGACTCGTCGCGGGGCCGCAGTGGGGCCGCGCGACCGAGGCCACGCTGCTGACGATGAGGGCCGGCCTTTCGGCCATGAACGGTGAGGGCGACGCGCATGTCGAGTACCGCCGGGCGCGTGCGGCGTGGGATGCCCTCGACCTGCCGCTCCAGCTCGCCCTGTGCATGCTCGACGAGATCCGCCTCTCGGCGGACACGACCAGCGCCGACGAGCTCGGCCAGCTGATCAGCGCGCTCGGTGCCGGCGGTCTACTGCCTCTTCTCGGCGCAGCAGGACGGCCGGTCAGGAGCCGATCAGCTCCTCCACCACGGGCGCAATCACCTCGACCCAGCGGCGGTACTGATCGCCCGAAGGATGCAGCCCATCGTCCGCCACGAGCGTCGGATCGTCCAGCGCCGCCTGACTGATCTCGAAGATCTCGGGCACGAAGCGGATGTCGCGCGCATGGCAGGCCTCGCCCAGGATGGCGTTGACGCGCACGATCGCGTCGCTCTGCAGGGCTGGATCGCCGTATGCCTCGCCGCTGGGCGTCACGGTGTAGTCCGGCGTCGCGACGCACAGGATGCGGCCCGGCGGCAGCCGTCGGAGCAGTTCCTCCAGGATGACTGCCACGTTGCCAGCGTACTGGGAATCGCCTACGCCCTGCACGACGTCGTTCACGCCGATGAGAACGCTCACCAGCTCTGGCCGCAGCGCGTCGAGCTGGGGAAGCTGGTCCTCGATCACGTCCATCGAGGTCGAGCCGTCCACGGCCGGGTTGCCTACGAGGTCCAGCCCTCTCACGCGATCGACGAGCTGGTTCGGCCAGCGCTCCGGCTCGGTGACCGCCGTCCCGATCGTGTACGAGTCACCGAGCGCGACGTACCGCACGGTCACCTCCGAATGTGAAACGCCGGAGCCTGCCGGTCGCTACCCTCGAAGCACGCAGCGTGCCTGCGCGATCTCAAGCCGGTGCGAGTGGCAAGCTTCCCGCCTGCCCAGCTCCTGGGCCGTTCCTCCCTTCGGGTCGCCGGCACGATCCGAAAGCTGCTCGCCTGAACGGCGAGGCCGCGCCTCAGCCAAGCCTGAAGGTTGGACGGACGCTCCCCGCGCGCTCGCCGCGCGGATCGAGGATGGCGGGCGACGCATACTCGGCGAGCGAACCCGGCAGCGGGTCGCTGGCCAGCCCGAGCTGCCGGACAATTTCGACGCCGGTGGCGTCGCCGGCCCGGCGAGCGAGGTTGCCATCCTCGATCACGGCCGCGATTCCCATCGGTCCATCGCCGAAGGGAGCCCCGGTCGGCAAGGCGCCGTCAGGCAGCCCCATGGCAAGCACGCCCTCGGCGCCGCCCTTGCTGACGACTCGCTTCGGATACGCGCGCATCAGCGCCGTGTCGATCCTGCGTCGCTCGCCGGCTACCAGCTCCGGGTGGGCCATCATCGCGTCCCGGATGCGGGTGAGCGCATCACGCAGCGGCGGATCGGCCACGGCGGAGGGGTCGGCCAGGCGGGCAAAGGCAAGGGCAAGCCCGCGCAGCGGCATGCCGAAGCAGACGACCCCGCATCCGTCGGTGGCAGTGGCGATGCGCTCGGTCGGGACGTCGGAGAGCGCGGCGATCGTCTCCAACGCCAGGCGCTGCATGGGATGGCCAGCATGCCAGTAGCTGTCGATCGGCCAGCCGGAGGCCTTCGCGAACAACACCATCCCGGCGTGCTTGCCAGAGCAGTTGCCGCGCAGAACGGTCGGCTGCTCGCCGTCGCGCACCAGGCGGTGGGCGGTCTCGGTGTCATACGGCGCGTGCACCTGGTTCTGAAGGACGCTGCTGGTCAGCCCGGCGCGCCGCAGGATCTCCTGAACCAGCCGGACGTGCCGGTCCTCCCCGTTGTGGCTGGCGGCCATGATGGCCAGCGCCTCGGTGCCCAGCTCGTACTCGTCGAACCGGCCGGAGGCGACGAACGGCGCCAGCTGGAAGGGCTTCGCCGCAGAGCGCAGGTAGATGAACTGGTCGACGTTTCCTACGCCCGCCACCGGCGACCCGTCAGGAGCGACGGCCACCACGGAGCCTCGATGGGTCGACTCCACGCGCTCACCGCGGGTGACCTCCACCAGGACCGGGGGCGCGGCCGACGCCGACCGCCGCCCAGTCCTGGATGAGGTCGGCAGGTTACTGGCCGCCGCCGCCCTGTCCGGCCGGCTGACCCTCACGCTGCTCGGTGGCCGACTTCTCGCCACCTTCGCGTTCGCCCTTGCTGAAGATGCTGCCGCCACTCGTCGGGGCGCCCTGTCGCTGCGCGGGCTGCGTGCCCGGCTGACCCGCCGGCGGCGTCGGACGTGCGCCCGGCTCACGGGTCATGGTCACGCCGCCCTCCCAGTGGGCCCCCTCCTTGACCACGAGCACCTGCGTCTTGATGTTGCCCTTGACCCGGCCAGTCGAGCCGACCTCGAAGCGACCGCCGCAATCGACATCACCCTCGTAATCGCCGTTGACGATCACGTTGTGTGCCTTGATCGCGCTGCGAACGCGGGCCTGCGGGCTGATGATCAGGGTTCCCTGGCATTCGATCTCACCCTGCGCCTCGCCCTCGATCCGCAGGTCGCGGTCACTGACGTACTTCCCGTTGAAGCGGGCGTGTGGATCGATGACGCTCTCGTTGCCGCGCTCATCACGGCGGGGGAACTCGCTGGGTGACTGTGCCACGTCGACCTCACTCGTCAGGCTATCCGGATACAGGTTCCCGACCACGTCCTCGCGCGAAAGGCTGTCCGGCTTGGTGTCACGCTTTGATCCGAAGACCATGCTTCCTAACCTCCTCAGGTGGCGGATCCGAGCGACGGGCGGGCACACGGTCCGTGCGCGAAATGTCGTGCTCCGGACGGATAGCGTACCAGCATGCCGCCACCGCGGGAAAGTTCCGTGCCTCGCACCGCAGGACCCGTACCACCCGCTGAGGCTCAGCCGTGCGCGGCGCGGCTCCGGGACGCGAACGCGATGACCCCTGCCGCCACCGGGACGACGGCGAGGCCGATGCGCAGCCCGGCAAGCTCGCCGAGCACGCCTACCAGCGACGGGCCGACCAGGAAGCCGGCGTAGCCCAGCGAAAGCACATAGGACGCTGCGCGGCCCGCGTGGACGCCCGCACGACGGCCCGCCAGGCTGACGACCACCGGTACGACGAACGAGGCACCCAGCGCCGCGACGGCCATCCCGGCGATGGCCACCACCGGCATGGAGACGACGAGCGCGATGCCCATGCCCACCAGCGTCATCGATCCCGAGACGAGCAGCGTGCCCGGCGCGCCCAGCGATCCCGCCACACCCGCGCCGATGAGCCGCCCGACGAGCATGGCCGCGTGGAAGGCGCCCGGACCGAGCGCGCCGACGAACGCAGCGGCGCCGAGGACGTCCCGCAGGTAGATCGCCGACCACGTCTCCATCGATCCCTCGGCAAGGAAGGCGAGCCCAGCCAATCCGGCCAGGGGC
The DNA here is from genome assembly GCA_030862645.1 of Chloroflexota bacterium. Classification (GTDB taxonomy): domain Bacteria; phylum Chloroflexota; class Limnocylindria; order QHBO01; family QHBO01; genus JACDBZ01. The sequence goes on along the minus strand of JALZDF010000023.1, from coordinate 24,753 downwards.
AGCATTGCCGTGGCGATCGCGCGCGGCACCGATCCCTCCGCCGTTGCGGCGCGCCAGCGACCGGCAGCCGACAGGCCGGCCACACCCAGGACGAGCGCCGCCAGGATCGGATAGACCAGCTGGAACGACATGCCGCTCGCCACCAGGCCTCCGCCGCCCAGGGCGCCCAGCACGCCGCCGCCGCTGAATGCGGCATGCAGCAGGGTGAGGCGGGCCGGACGGCTCCACCGCTCATCTCCCAGCGCTGCTCCATTGATCGCGACGTCGAACGCTCCGCTGCCCGCCGCGAACACGATGACGCCCAGCACCAGCACCGGGAGCGATGCCAGCGTGGCCACGATCGCCAGCCCGGCCGCCAGGCCGACGGCGGTGATGGCGATGCCGCGACCGGAGCCCACGCGGTCCATCAGGCGGCCCGCGCCGATCATGAGCGGCAGGGACACCGCGAAGCCGGCGGTCAGCATCACGCCGAGCGGGCCGGTGCTCAGCTCGAAGCGAGCGGCAAGATCGGGGAGGACCGCCTGCCAGGCGCCCCACACCAGCCCGAACATGCCGAACGCGATCGGCAGTGGAGGCAGGCGCGGTCGCATCGGTGCATTGTGGCCGGGCACGCACACTAGAATCGGCGCCGATGTCCCTCCACCTCAGCAGCCACCCGCTGGTCGCCCACAAGCTCGCCATCCTTCGCGACAAGACGACCGAGCCGAAGAAGTTCCGGGAGCTGGTGCGTGAGCTGACCTGGCTGCTCGGCTACGAGGCCATGGCCGACCTTGGCACCCGCCCGGAGCCCATCGAGACGCCCCTGGAGCCGATGACAGCAGCACGCCTGGAGCCACGGGTCGGCCTGATTCCGATTCTGCGCGCCGGCCTCGGCATGGTGGACGCCATGCTCGAGCTGCTGCCGACGGCCGAGGTCTGGCACATCGGCCTGTACCGCGACGAGCGGACGCTGAAGCCGGTCGAGTACTACAACAAACTGCCCGACGCGGCCACCGCCCAGGTATGCCTCATCCTCGATCCCATGCTCGCCACCGGCGGCTCTGCGGCTGCCACCGTCGACATCCTCAAGCAGTGGGGCGCCGCCCGCATCAAGCAGGTATCGCTCATCGCGGCGCCGGAGGGAGTGGCGACGCTCTCGACCGCGCACCCGGATGTCGACATCCATGTCGCGGCGCTCGACTCGCACCTCAACGAGCGCGGGTACATCGTTCCGGGGCTGGGCGACGCGGGCGACCGGCAGTTCGGCACCTTCGCCGGCCCGGCCTCCGAGCCGGGGCACGGCCCCGACGACCAGACCGCGGAGGTCGTCCGCCGCCTCCAGCGAAATCGCGGCGGCGGCTGAACCGCTGTCTTCACCGGGGCAACGAAATGTCCCGAAGGAACCGCCGCTGGACCGTTGATGCAATCTCCGGTGCCGTTGGCTGCCCCTTCGGGACGACCACACTGTACCGATCGCGTGGCGGCCGGCGCAATCCCCCTTCTCCACGACCTTTCGTCCGGGGAAGCAGGTTATCCACATGTTGTCCCCAACGGTGGACATTGACCCGGACTCGATCTTTCCGCATCTTCGCGAGACCGTGGTGGTGGCTACGATGGCCCCAGCATGAGCTCGATCGACCGGCAGCGGGTCATCTTCGTCTGCACCCACAACAGTGCGCGCAGCCAGATGGCCGAGGGCATGCTGCGCGCCTGGGGCGGCGATCGCTACGACGTCTTCAGCGCCGGCACGGAGGCGAGGGGCGTCCGGCCCGAGGCGATCCGCGTCATGGACGAGATCGGGATCGACATCTCGGGCCACGTCAGCAAGACGCTCGAGCCCTTCCTGGGCGAGCCATTCGATTGGCTGGTCACCGTCTGTGACGACGCCCGCGAGGCGTGCCCGACGCTGCCCGGCGTCGCCCGGCAGGCCCATTGGAGCATCGAGGACCCGGCGGCGGTCGAAGGAGACGAGGAGGAGCGGCTCGGTGCCTTTCGCGCGGCGCGCGACGACCTCAGGGCCCGCCTCGACCGGTTCCTCCAACCCTGCTGATACCCTGCGCGGCGTGAGCCGCACGGTCCCCGTCTGCCCGCACTGCGCCACCGAAGGCGACCAGCCGCTCGTCTGCGAGCGGTGCGGCTGGCGCTGGTACGCCAACCCGCGACCCGCGGCAGCCGTGCTCCTCGAGCGCGATGCCGACGATGCCGACCCGTCGATACTCCTGCTGCGACGGGCGGTCGAGCCGGGCCTCGGAGCCTGGGATCTGCCGGCCGGGTACCTCGATCCGGGCGAGTCATTCGAGGATGCGGCACGACGCGAGACCCTGGAAGAGGCGGGACTGGAGGTAGAGCTCGTCGCCCTGGCCGGGGTCTACCACTCGCCGGCCGCCAACGCGGTGACCGCCGTATATCGGGCTCGGACGGTCGACGGCGCCGACGACGTTCGCCTCGACTTCGAGTCGAGCGACCATGCCTGGATGGCGCGCTCCGCCACGGAGCAATGGCTGCCGCGCATCGCCTTTCGCTCAATGGCCACGGCGGTCGCCGACTGGGCGGCCGGGCGGCTCGGTGGACCGCAGCCGGACGCTCCCTGAGGCTGGCGCTACACTCAGGCGGACTCTCAGATCGACAGGAGACCGATGCCCGACTCCCAGGTCACGGTGGCTGTCACCGGTGCAGCCGGCCAGATCGGCTACGCGCTCCTCTTCAGGATCGCCTCCGGCCAGGCGTTCGGCAGCGATACACGGGTGGCCCTCCGGCTGCTGGAGCTCGACGCCGCCCTGCCGGCGCTCGACGGCGTGCGCATGGAGCTGGAGGATTGCGCCTTCCCGCTCCTCGACGACATCGTCTGCACCGCCGACACCGACACCGCCTTCCGAGGCGCCAACTGGGCGCTGCTGGTCGGCGCCGTGCCACGCCGCGAGGGCATGGAGCGCAAGGACCTGTTGAGCATCAACGGCGGCATCTTCACCGGACAGGGCGAGGCGATCGCCCGCAACGCGGCCGACGACTGCCGCGTGCTGGTGGTCGGCAACCCGTGCAACACGAACGCCCTGATCGGCTCCCATGCCGCGGCCCGACACGGCATGCCGAAGGCCCGATGGTTCGCCATGACGATGCTCGACGAGAGCCGCGCCCGCTCTCAGCTGGCCGCGAAGGCAGGCGTCCAGGTCGGCCAGGTCACCGACCTTGCCATCTGGGGCAACCACTCCTCGACACAGTTCCCCGACGCATGGCATGCATCCATCGGCGGCCGCCCCGCCCCGGACGTGATCGGCGACGAGGAGTGGCTGCGCGGCGAGTTCATCGCCAGCGTCCAGCAACGCGGGGCGGCCATCATCAAGGCCCGCGGCCAGAGCTCGGCGGCGAGCGCCGCCAATGCCGTGATCGACTCCGTCCGGAGCATCGTGGACGGAGGGGGCCATTCCTTCTCCGCCGCCGTCCCGGCACCGGCCACGGGGGGCTACGAGGTTCCGGAAGGGCTCGTCTTCAGCTATCCGCTGACCAGCGGCCCGGGCGGGGTCTCGATCAGGCAGGGCGTCGACCACGACGAGTTCGCCCGGGCGAAGATCCGGGCCACGACCGACGAGCTGCTCGAGGAGCGCGCCGCGGTGCAGGAGCTGCTGGCATGAGCACCGATACCGCCACGCGGACCGCTGCATCCTTGCAGGTCGGCGACCGCGAGATCGAGCTGCCGCTGGTCCGCGGCAGCGACGGCGACGACGCCATCGACATCGGGGCACTGCGAAGCGAGACCGGGCTGATCACGCTGGATCCAGGGTTCGGCAACACCGGCGCCTGCTCGAGCGAGATCACCTACCTCGACGGCGAGAACGGCGTGCTCCGCTATCGCGGCTATCCCATCGAGCAGCTCGCCGAGCAGTCGACCTTCCTGGAAGTCGCCTACCTTCTCATCTGGGGAGAGCTTCCGACCCGCGAGCAGCTCGATCGGTTCGTGGCCGAGGTGACCCACCACACGCTGATCCGCGAGGAGATGCGTCACTTCTTCGACTCCTTTCCGGCAGACGCGCATCCGATGGCGGTCCTCGCCTCGGGCACGGTGGGCATGAGCACCTTCTACCCGGACAGCCAGAACATCTCCGATCCCGAGGCGGTGGAGGTGACCATCAACCGGCTCATCGCCAAGCTGCCGACGCTGGCGGCGTGGTCGTTCAAGAAGGCGATCGGCCAGCCCTACGTCTATCCGCGCAACGACCTCGGCTACTCCGCCAACCTGCTGCACATGATGTTCGCGGTCCCCAGCGAGGCGTACGAGGTGGACCCGCAGGTCGCGGAGGCCCTCGACCTGCTGCTGATCCTGCATGCCGACCATGAGCAGAACGCCTCGACGTCCACCGTCCGCCTGGTGGGGAGCACGCACGCGAACCTGTACGCCTCGATCAGCGCCGGGATCTCCGCACTGTGGGGTCCGCTCCACGGCGGCGCGAACGAGGCGGTCATCAACACCCTGGAACAGATCGTCGAGGACGGTGGTGGAGTCCAGAAGTGGGTCGACAAGGCCAAGAATCCCGAGGACAGCTTCCGCCTCGCCGGCTTCGGCCACCGCGTCTACAAGAACTTCGACCCGCGTGCGCGCATCATCAAGCGCGCCGCCGAGCGTGTGCTGGCCGCCACCGGCGCCGATGACGAGCTGTTCGAAGTGGCCCAGCGGCTCGAGGAGGTTGCCCTGAGCGACGACTACTTCGTCAGCCGCAAGCTCTACCCGAACGTCGACTTCTACTCGGGGCTGATCTATCGCGCCATCGGCTTCCCCAAGAACATGTTCACGAACTGCTTCGCCATCGGCCGGCTGCCCGGCTGGGTCGCCCAGTGGCGCGAGATGCTCGGCTCGAAGGAGTCGCGGCTCGGACGTCCGAGACAGGTGTACATCGGGCCGGGGGCCCGTGATTACGTGTCGATCGAGCAGCGGTAGATGACCGCGGCCCGGCTCGACGCCGATCCGATCAAGAACGCCTGACCGATGCGCCTCACCGTGCTCGGCCGGTCACCGGCACGCCCTAATCCGGGCGAGGCCTGCGCCGGCTACCTGATCGAAACCCGTGGGACCCGCGTTTTGGTGGACATCGGTCCGGGCATCGTGGCTCAGCTCCTTCGTCGGCATCATCCCGACGAGCTGGACGCCGTCATCGTCAGCCACATGCACTCCGACCACATGCTTGACCTGGTCACCCTCCGCTACGTCTACCCATGGCGGAGGCTGGCCCCCGACGAGCGGCTGCGGGTGGTGCTTCCGCCCGGCTCGGCCGACCAGCTTCTCGATCTCGCGCGCGGGGTCGGTGGCGCCAAGCATTTCGAGGACGCCTTCAACCTCAGCGAGCACGACGGAGCGACCCGGTTCGCCATTGGCTCGCTCACCCTGACCCCACGCGCGACGCAGCACTACATCCCTTGCTGGGGCTTCCGAGTCGAGGGCGAGGGGAGGCGGCTCGCGTACACGGCCGACACCGCGCCCAGCGCCGGGCTCAGCGACCTGGCCGACGGTGCGGACCTGCTCCTCAGCGAGGCCACCCTCCGGTCACCCGACGAGGATGCGCAGCCGCCGGAACCTCGCGGCCATCTCACTCCGGCCGAGGCGGGGTCGGCCGCCAGGGACGGCGGAGCGCGTGCCCTGGTCCTGACCCACCTGCCGGTCAATGGCGGCGACGCCGAATGGGCGCGCGCCGCCGCCGAGGCAAGCTACGGGTCGAACGTCGAGATCGCGGAGCCCGACCGAACCTACGAGATCTGACTCGCCGCCGAGGGGGTCAGCTCACCCGCGCTCGTGCGATCCATCGATCCGCAGACCAGGTCGCCAGTGCCCAGATCGTCGAGAGCAGCGAGGTCAGCACCAGCATCAGCCCGCCCGCGCCGATGGCGCCCTGGCCGGGGATGGCCCCGGCCAGGATCAATGTGGCGAGCAGGACGACGGTGACGACGACGCCGAGCATGACGAGCCCGATCTTGAGCGCGGTGAGCACGAACCATCGCAGCGAGCGGCCCTGCGCGCGCCCGGCGAGCCACAGAACGCATGGTCCCGCGCCGCCGCCGAGGGCGGTGTAAAAACCGACGCCGCTGAACAGAGAATCGAGGCCGAGCCGCTCGCCGCTGACCGCCCACACGAAGATCCAGACGGCGAGCAGCGTCGACAGCGCGCCGATCCCGATCAGCCAAACGAGCAGCATCGTGGCCGTTGACCCGGACAGCCGCTCGACCAGCTCCCCGCTCTCGGTCTCGACCACCTCGGTCGGCCCGTCGTGACGCTCCGGATCCTCCCTCACGACGCCGATGCGGTGAACGCCGCCTCCAGGTCGGCGCGCAGGTCATCGGCCGCCTCGATGCCGACCGACAGGCGGACGAGGCTGCCCGGCACGGCCAGCGGCGACTCGGCGACCGAGGCGTGGGTCATCGGGGCCGGCAGCTCAATGAGCGACTCGACCGCGCCGAGCGACTCGGCCAGCGTGAACAGCTGGGTCGCGGCCCCGAAGCGACGCGCCCGCTCCTCCCCATCGCGCAGCTCGAAGCTGAGCATGGCGCCGGGCACCCGCATCTGGCGCGCCACCAGCTCGGCGGCCGGATGATCGGGCAGTCCCGGGTAATGGACGCGCTCGACCTCGGGCCGCTCGGCCAGCCAGAGGCCAAGGACCAGGGCATTTGCCGATGCGCGGTCCATGCGAACCGCGAGCGTGCGCAGGCCGCGCATGACCAGGAAGCAATCGAACGGGCTGGGGACGGCACCCGCCGCGTTCTGGTGGAACCGCAGTCGCTCGGCGAGCTCGTCGGAGCGGGTCGCGATCAGGCCGCCGATGACGTCCGAGTGGCCGCCGAGGTACTTCGTGGCTGAGTGCAGCACAACGTCGGCGCCCAGGTCGAGGGGCCGCTGGATGTACGGCGTGGCGAACGTGTTGTCCACGACCGTGATGGCCCCCGCCGCCGCCGCGAGTCGCGCGACGGCGCTGATGTCGATGACCTTGAGCAGCGGATTCGACGGCGTTTCGATCCACACCATCCGCGGCGACCGAGCCCCCGAGAAGGCGGCGTCGACGGCGTCTAGGTCGCGCAGGTCGAGCGTATCGGTCTCGACGCCGTATCGGCGCCAGATCTTGTCAGCCAGCCGCCATGTCCCGCCGTACACGTCGTCGCTCATCAGCAGCCGATCGCCCGGATCGAGCAGGTAGAGGATATTCTGGGTTGCCGCCAGCCCCGAGGCGTAGGCGAGGCCGTGCGATGCGCCCTCCAGCGTCGCGATGGCCTGCTCGAGGGCGAGCCGCGTCGGATTGCCGCTGCGGCCGTACTCGAAGCCACCTCTCAATCCGCCTACGCCGTCCTGCTTGAACGTGGTGCTCATCTGGATGGCAGGGACCACCGCCCCCGTCTGGGCATCGGGCTCGACGCCGGCGTGTACGGCGAGCGTCTCGAATCGGTCAGTCATGCGAGGGCCATTCTGCCATGGCCCCCGAAGCTCAGGACCCGGGCGCACCCGAGGCTGCCGGCGCGGACCCAGCGCCCGCCGCGACGGTCCGGTGACGCGTCCAGGCCTCCCGCGCGAGCTGCAGGGCAAGGTAGGCGATGACGAAGCCGTTCACCGGGTGGAGGGCGGCCACGGCGGGCGTCGACTCGCGCAGGGCGACGAACACCGACTGCAGGATGAAGAGTGCGAAGATCACGATGGGCACGACGATCTGGCGGCGACCGAGCCGCCCGACGGCGGCGGCGACGAGGAGCAGGATCGGCAGCAGCTCCAGCAGGTAGCCGAAGTCTCGGTGCGTCGCGAAGTTCGAGGCGCCGGCGAAGACGCCAAGCCCGGCCAGGAAGATCTGCACCCCGACCCCGACCACCAGCGCCCACGCGAACACGTGATGGAGCACGCGCGCTGTCCCGATCATCGGCAACTCCTCCGTCGCGAGGCGAACTCTCCTCGAGCGACTCCGGTCAGCGCGTCCGCGGAAAACCCAGGTCCACCGATGAGGACCCCGGATCGGGCCAGCGCGCGGTGACGACCTTGCCGCGCGTGTAGAACTGGATTCCCTCCGGCCCGTACATGTGGATATCGCCGAACAGGGAGGCCTTCCAGCCGCCGAAGCTGTAGTAGGCGACCGGCACCGGGATCGGCACGTTGATGCCGACCATGCCGACGTTGACGTCGAACTGGTACTGGCGCGCCGCGCCGCCGTCGCGCGTGAAGATGGCAGTGCCGTTGCCGTACTGGTTGTCGTTCACGATCTTCAGCGCCTCGGGGTAGTCGTGTGTGCGCACCACCTCCAACACGGGTCCGAAGATCTCGTTGCGGTAGCACTCCATCTCGGGCGTCACGTTGTCGAGCAGGCTGACGCCCAGGAAGAAGCCCTCGGACTCGTTGTAGAGGACGTGCTGCCGCCCGTCCACGCGCAGCGTCGCACCCTGGTGCTTTCCACTGTCGAGGTACGAGGCCACCTTGTCGCGGTGCTCCTTCGTGATCAGCGGGCCCATCTCGGAGCCTTCCTCGTTTCCGGGGCCGACTTTGATCTTGGGGAGCCGCTGCTCGATAGCCTCGACGAGCGGCTCGGCGACGTCGCCGACGGCAACCACGACCGAGATCGCCATGCAGCGCTCACCGGCGGAGCCGTAGGCGGCGGAAACAGCGGCATCGGCGGCCATGTCGATGTCGGCGTCCGGCAGCACGATCATGTGATTTTTTGCGCCGCCCAGCGCCTGGACGCGCTTGCCGTTCGCCGTCCCGGTCTCGTAGATGTATCGCGCGATCGGCGTCGAGCCCACGAAGCTGACCGCGGCGATGTCCGGGTGCTCGAGGATGCGGTCCACCGCCACCTTGTCGCCGTGGATCACATTGAAGACGCCATCCGGCAGCCCGGCCTCCTTCCACAGCTCCGCGAGGTAGACCGATGCGGACGGGTCCTTCTCCGATGGCTTGAGGACGAACGTGTTGCCGCAGGCGATCGCGTTCGCGAACATCCACATCGGCACCATGGCCGGGAAGTTGAACGGCGTGATACCTGCCACCACGCCCAGTGGCTGCCGGATCTGGTATACGTCGATGCCGCTGCTGACCTGCTCGCTGAAGCCACCCTTGAGCAGGTGCGGGATGCCGGTCGCGAACTCGATGTTGTCCAGGCCGCGCGCCACCTCGCCGAGCGCGTCGCTCCGGACCTTGCCGTGCTCGCGGGTCAGGTGCGCGGCGATCTCCTCGCGGTGCTGGTCGACCAGGTTCCGAATCCGGAACAGGATCTCGGTCCGCTTGCTGATGCTGGTCGCGCGCCAGGTCGGAAAGGCCGCGTGCGCTGCCGCCACTGCGTCGTTCACTTCCTCCACGGAGGCGAAGTCGACGTGCCGGGCCACCTCGCCCGTCGCCGGATTGTAAACCGGCCCGTTTCGGCCGCTGGCGCCCGCCACGCGGGTCCCGTTGATCCAGTGATTGACCCTGTCCACCACCGCCGCGTCGCCGCGCTCGGCGACCGGCGGCTCTGCGACGTGCGTCATGACGCTCCTCGTGCCTTCGCTCGATATCCGGTACGGGTCCCACGATACTCCGAGCGCGCCGATGCGTCAGGTGGATGGCATCCGTCCTGGCGTACTCTGGGCGGCATGGAGCAGATGGAGCGCACGTGCGCGCTGTGCGGCAAGCCGATCGACATCGGAGAAGCGTGGATGCGGTCCGACGAGGAGCAGGCCGAGGCGGTGGCGCACTCAGGGTGCGTCTACGGGGAGGAGATGGATCCGGACGAGCGCGCGTGGTGGATCCCCTCGGAGTACGGGCCGAACGAGTAGGTCAGTGGGCTGACCGCGGGACCGCTTCACCGCGCAGGACGACCTTGGGGTGGGTCCGGCGCCAGTCGTAGTCGGCCACGCGCTCATCCGCGCCGAGCAGGCCGAGCTGGCGCAGCCAGTCATCGTTGTACAGCTTCCCGACGTAGTTGCGGCCCGAGTCCGGCAGCAGCACCACGAACATGGCGTTCGGATTGTCGAGGTCGCGAGCCACCTGCAGCGCGGCCCATAACGCGGTGCCGCACGACTCGCCCATCAGGATGCCCTCGGCCGCGGTCGCGGTCCGGGCGGTCAGCATGGAGTCGCGATCGCTGACCCGGACGACCACGTCGCAGATCCGCGCGTCGTAGGTCGTCGGCCAGAAGTCCTCACCGATTCCCTCGGTGAGGTATGGATGCGGCGCGGAGCCGGAGTACACCGAGCCATCCGGATCCGCGCCGACGATCACGATCTGTTGGTTGCGCTCCTTCAGGTAGCGTCCCGCCCCGCTGACGGTCCCTCCCGTGCCGAGCGCCACCACGAGGTGCGTGATCCGCCCGTCGGTCGCCTCCCAGATCTCGGGCCCTGTGGTCGCGTAATGTGCCTCGGGATTGGCCGGGTTCGAATACTGGTCCGGCTTCCAGGCGCCGGGCGTCTCGCGCGCCAGGCGATCCGAGACGCGGTAATAGGAGCGCTCGTCGTCCGGCGCGACGTCGGTCGGGCATACGACCACCTCGGCCCCGTAGGCTCGCAGCAGCGCCCGCTTCTCGTCCGACTGCTTGTCGGCCATGACGAAGATGCAACGATACCCCTTCGCTGCGGCCGCCTGCGCCAGGCCGATTCCCGTGTTCCCGGAGGTCGGCTCCACGATCACGCCGCCCGGCCGCAGGAGCCCGGCCCGCTCAGCGGCCTCGATCATCGGTAGCGCGATCCGGTCCTTGACCGATCCGCCCGGGTTCATGTGCTCCAGCTTGGCCACGATCCGTGGCCGGACGTCAACGGCCAGACGGTCGAGCGCGACCAGGGGAGTGGCTCCCACCGCGGCAGTGACGTCTGGCAGGATCCCACCCGGGCGTTCAGCCAGCGCTCGCCTCCGGGTGCCGCTGCGTGACCGATGGCTCGGCTTTCGCCTCCGGCTCGTCGGCCGGCCGGATCATCGGTGATCCCCACCGGCGCCGATGGCGATAGATGAGCCAGGCGCCGGCCAGGACGAAACCGATGGTGCCGACCCACATGGCGGTCGGCACGCCGAGGATCGTCCAGTTGTTGACCCTGTACGTCTCGAGCAGCGTGCGCACCGCGCCGTACCACATGATGTACATCAGGGCGGCGTCGCCGGCGAAGAGGCGCGGACCGAAGCGCCGGATCACGTACACCAGCACCAGCATGCCGATCAGGTTGAGCGCCATCTCGTAGGCGAAGAGCGGAACGAACTGGGTGGTGTCGACCGGGTAGGTGACGGCGTCCCACGGAGTGCCGCCGCGCTTGTCAGCCGCGATCTGCACGCCGAACGGCAGGCACGCCGGGAAGTCGACGCCGCACAGGGAGGTCGGTGGTCCGTAGAGCTCCTGGTTCACGAAGTTCCCGAGGCGGCCGATGACCTGCCCGAGCAGCAGGGCCGGCGCGAAGATGTCGAGCCAGCGTGCGGTGTTGAGCCGGTTCGAGCGCGTGTACAGCCAGATGGCGAGCGCTCCGCCGGCGACCGCGCCGGGGATGCCGATCCCGCCGTTCCAGATGGCCGGGATCTCGACCAGGTGGGTGCCGTAGTAGTCCCATAGGTGGATCACGTGGTAGATGCGCGCCGCGATGACCGACACGATGACCACGGGCAGCAGCATCGACCAGCCGTGCTCCGGGTCCTCGCCGAGCCAGGTGGCCACCCGCGTGCCAAGTACGGCCGCGATGAGCACCGCACCGGCGATGATGATCCCGTACCAGTGCAGCTGGAGCGGTCCGATCTGGAAAGCTACTTCGTCGATCACCCGCCGATTCTAGCGCCCAGCGCGGGCGGCCTCAGGAACCGGGCAGGCCGCCGCCCTGGAGATCGATGACCACGTACCGGCCGCTCAGCGGGATCCACTGGTCGGGCGGCACGACCGCGCTGCCCTCCTGGGAGGCTTGGCAGAGAGAGCCCTCCTCGCGGGTCTCGGTGTCGCGCTGCGCTTGCGGGCGCTGAACAGCGCGTCCCCGCCGCCACACGAAAGGCAGGGCTCCTGCATCGGTCCATCCTAGGCCCCCGACGCATCCTCGGAGCGCGGGAAGCGATCCAGGCGGGCAAGGACCGGAAAGAGCCGTATCCAGGCCACGGACACGGCCAGCGTGGCTGCGCCACCGATGACCACGGCCGGCACGATCCCCCACCACGCCGCGGTCAGGCCCGACTCGAACTCGCCCAGTTCGTTGGAGGCGCCGATGAAGACCGAGTTCACGGCGCTGACCCGGCCACGAATCTCATCGGGGGTCTCGAGCTGCACGAGCAGATGCCTGATGTAGACGCTCACCATGTCGCCGGCCCCCATCACGACGAGCGCAGCCAGGCTGAGGGCCAGGCTGGTCGACAGACCAAAGACGATGGTGGCGACGCCGAACGCCGCCACGCCGCCGAACATCCAGCGGCCGACGTGGCGGCGGATCGGGCGGACCGCGACCAGCGCGGCGAGTAGCGCGGCGCCGGCGGCGGGAGCGGCACGCATGGCCCCCAAACCCACCGGTCCGACATCGAGGATTTCGCCCGCGTAGATCGGCAGCAGCGCGGTGGCGCCGCCGAACAGCACCGCGAACAGGTCGAGCGAGATCGATCCCAGCACGACCGGGCGGGAACGCACGAAGGTGACGCCGGAGAGCAACGTCGACAACGACACGGGCTCGTGCGCACGATCTTCCCGCCCGCCGCCGCGCAGGCCGGCGACGAGGACGACGCCGGCCGCGATGAGGATCACCGACAGGGCGTACGCGACGCCCACGCCCAGCACCACCAGCGCGCCGCCCAGAGCCGGTCCGGCGATCGTCGCCACTTGCCCGAGCGACGAGTGGACGGCCACCGCGCGCGGGAAGAGCTCGATCGGAGCCAGGTTTGGCAGCAGCGCCTGGCCGGTCGGCTGGTTGAAGGCGCGGGCGATGCCGAAGAGGACCATGACGCCGAAGACCGGAGCCGTGTCGTCCACGCCGGCCAGCGACAGCAGCAGCAACGCGAGCGCGCAGACGCCAAGCAGGGCGTAGGTGAGCAGCTGGACGCGTCGCCGGTCGTATCGGTCCGCCACGTGACCGGCGGGCAGGATCAGGACGATGAAGGGCAGGAACTGGCTGAGCGCGACGAGTCCGAGATCGAATGGGTCGCCGCTGACGCTGAAGACCTGCCAGCCCACCGCCACCGTCTGGACCTGCGTCGCAACCGAGACGATGAACCGGGCCGACAGGTACCGGCGCAGGTCCGGATGGCGCAGGACGATGAGCCGGTCATCGGCCGGGATGCTCGACATGGAGGCAGCAGCGTAGCGGCCGCCCGGCGGCACCGCATTCCGACCGCAGTCCCCGTGCGCCATTCTGCCGCCACCGAATCCAACCGCGGCCTGCGGTTCTGTGACGGATCGGCGAGGATGCACCGATGACCGAGCCTGGCGAGCAGTCCCGAATCCGGCTACCCCTGTCGCAGCTCGTGACTCTGTCGATCTACTGGTTCGGGATCCAGACGATCTGGGGCGGCCTCAACATCACGATCATCCCGGGCCGGCTCGATGACCTGAGCCGCGAGACGCAGGGAACGCTGCTGGCGATCATCATGCTGGCGGGGGCGGTGGCGCCGATCATCATCCAGCCGACCATCGGCGTCATCAGCGACTACACCGCCACCCGCTGGGGCCGACGCAAGCCGTACATCGTGATCGGCAGCCTTCTTGACGTTGTATTCCTGGCCGGCCTCGCCTTCAACAACGACTTCGTGGCGATGGTGGCCTTCTACTTCCTGCTCCAGGTCAGCTCGAACTTCGCGCAGGGACCGTTCCAGGGCTACGTGCCGGACCTGGTGCCGGCGAAGCAGGTCGGGATCGCCAGCGGGCTGATGGGCCTGATGCTGACCCTGGGCACCATCGCCGGCGTGGGCATCGCCACCGTCGGCGGGCTGGTCGACAACGTCGCGCTGGCAACGCTCGCGCTCGGCGTGGTCGAGGTGGTGACGATGGTGGTGCTGATCGCCACGGTCGACGAGGGCCGCTCGGCGCCAGTTCGGGCGCGTTCGTGGCGCCAGATCGCGCTATCCGCATGGGGCCGTGACATCTTCAGGCAGCGTGACGTGCTCTGGCTGCTGCTGGTGCGGCTGCTCTTCCTGGGTGCCTACAACGCCACGCTGATCGCCATCGGGTATTTCCGCCGCTCGCACGGGCTGAGCCCGGACGATGCCGACGCGACGGTCTTCGTCGCGACCGCGATCGTCGGCGTGTCGACCGCCCTCGCCGCCATCCCCGGCGGTCGCATGTCCGACCGGTTCGGCCGCCGCCCCGTCATCTGGGTGGCCGGCTTCGTGGCAGGTGTCGGCCTGGTGGGGGTGGCCGTGGCGCCCTCGCCCGGGATCGCGATCGCCTCGTGGGTGCCGTTCGGCATCGGGATGGGCATCTTCCTGTCCGCCGACTGGGCGCTCATGGCCGATGTCATCCCCAAGCACACCGCCGGCCGCTACATGGGAATCCTGAACGCCGGGACCGCCATGGCCGGTCCAGTCTTCATCATCGTAGCCGGGCCGGTGCAGGACCTGGTGTCGGCCGGCTTCGGTGACGCCGCCGGTCCGCGCGTGGCGATGGCGGTCGCTGCGGGCTTCATCGGCCTGTCGGCCCTCGCGCTCATGCGTGTGGATCCGCGCCGGCGAGAGAACGATGACGTGCCGACATCGGCTTCGATGATGGCGGCGTGAGCGCCGTGACGGATCGCGCCAGGCGTACAGGCCCCCGCGAGCTGGCGGTCGAGGTCACGCCGCGCTATCGGACGATGTGGGCAGCCAACCGGGCGCTGATGCGTGTCCTCTTCGACGTTCGGGTCAGCGGCCTGGAGCATCTCCCGGCGGCGCCGTTCCAGCTGGTGGCCAACCATCACAACGGGTTCGACCCGCTGCTCGTCATGGCGGCACTCCCGCTCGAGCCGCGCATCACATGGTTCGGCCCGCGCGAGGCGGACTTCAGCCACGGCTTCAAGAACCGCGTCATGGCATTCTTCGGCGGCGTCATCCCGTACCACCCGGACAAGACGACCCTCACCTCGGCCGTTCGGGCGGTCCGTCGCGTCTTCGAGGCCGATGGGGTGCTCGGGATCTTCGCCGAGGGGCGCATCGGCTTTCGGGAGACGGAGCTGCTCGAATTCGAGGAGGGGGCCGCCGCCTTCGCGGTCGCCTCCGGCGTGCCGGTGGTGCCCTGCGCGATCATCGGCAGCACGACCCTGTGGTTCCGACGCCGGATCGAGGTCCGCTGCGGGCCGGCCATCGGGACCGATGGCGTTCATGGGCGCGAGGCGCGGGCCGGGCTCGATGCCCACATCCGCCAGGCCGTCGCGGACCTGCTGCCCGACCGTGAGCCGAGGCTGCCGCAGCGACGGCCGCTCGAGTTCCTGACTGATCTGCTGAACGGCCCCGACGACATAGCTCGCCGACACGCCCGCCGCTAGCATCGGTCCGGCATGCTTCCCGTCGTCTGGACCCTGTTCACGGTGCTGGCGGTCGGCGGCTTCCTGATGATTGCCGCCTATTGGCTCGACGTCCAGGAGCGGCCGGACCTCAGCAGCCGCGCCCGGATCGGCTGGTCGCTGGCGCTCCTGCTCTTCCCGGTCTCGATCCCGGCCTATGCCTTTGCCGGTGGGCCCGGCTGGCCGCGGTTCCTTCGTGCCGCCAGCCTGGTGCCGGCGTCCGCCCTGGTGCTCTTCTTCGGCTTCGTCCTCGGCGTCTTCAGGTAAGCCGTTCGCGCCGGAACGCGAGCCACGACACCGTCAGCACCAGGACCACGACACCGAGCAGCGCCAGCGCCGGGAGCGGAAGTTCAGCCGGCACCGGTTCGCCCTCCGCCGCCGTCGGAGCGGTCAACGGCAAGGGAGCGTCGGCTCCCTCCTCGAGCGGCATGTTGCCGGAACAGAGGCCGGTGCTGTGCACGGCACCGTCGAAGGTGGTGAACACCAGCCAGCGCTCGTCCATCCCGAACAACATGCCGCACATCGCGCCGTCGCCGCCGGCGAGGACGTCGACGACGGACGCGACGTCTCCCTTGGCGACGCCGTCGACGGCGAAGGTGTAGATCCTCTGGCCGAACTGCTCGGGAAACGGCACGGTGGCGGCGAACGGACGGCCGACATCCACGCCGGCCGACCGGTCGCCGACGACGGTGCCCGCGAAGACCGCATCGGCACCCCGGGCGGCCTCCTCCGGGCCGAAGAGGGCGCACGAGCAGGCCGAAACCTGCGCAATGGGCATGGACAGGAGTCCGAAAACCAGGGCGGCGGCGGCGAGCAGCTTCATCGCTGACTGAGACGCCGGCCGGTGGCCGCCGGTTGCACGGGTTCCATGTGCCTATCATCGTTCACATGACGAGCCAGACCGAACGCCTTTCCGCCGTCGATGCGGCCACCGCCTACCTTCGCGAGCGCGATGCCGAGCACCGAGCGCAGCTCGACGAGTTCCTGCGCATCGAGAGCGTCTCCGCCGACCCCGACCGTGCCGCCGAGGTTCGCCGCGCTGCCGGCTGGATCGTGGACGAGCTGACGCGTCTCGGCGTCGAGCGCGCCACGATTCACGAGACCGCCCACCACCCGATCGTCACCGCCGAGTGGCTGAAGGCCGGCCCCGAGGCGCCGACCGTCCTCGTCTACTGCCACTATGACGTCCAGCCGCCGGACCCGCTCGACGAGTGGATCCGCCCGCCGTTCGAGCCACGCCACGAGGACGACCGGGTCTACGCTCGCGGCGCCGGCGATGACAAGGGGCAGCTCTTCATGCACCTCAAGGCGGTCGAGGCGTGGATGCACACCGCCCATGGGCTTCCGGTCAACCTGCGCTTCTTCTTCGAGGGCGACGAGGAGGTGGGATCGGAGCCGATCGAGCGGTTCATCGGCGAGCACGCCGACCTCCTTAGCGCCGACGTCTGCGTGGTCAGCGACGGCGACACGTTCGACGACGACGGCACGCCGGCCATCGGCTACGGGCTGCGCGGGATCGCCTACTGGGAGGTGCGCGTCCACGGCCCCCGGCACGACGTGCATTCGGGTCAGTACGGGGGTGGCGTCGACAACCCGGCCAACGTGCTGGTGCGAATGCTGGCCTCACTGGTCGACGACCGCGGCCGCGTCACCGTGCCCGGCTTCTACGAGGCCATCCGCGACCTGACCGACGAGGAGCACGCCGCCTACGCGGCGCTGCCGTTCGACGAACGAGCCTGGACCGACGAGACCGGCGTCCCCGCGCCGATGGAGGGCGAAGCCGGGTTCTCGCTCCTCGAGCGTCTCTCCGCCCGGCCGACCTTCGACATCAACGGCATCTGGGGTGGCTACACCGGGGAAGGCGCGAAGACCATCATCCCGGCCTGGGCGGCGGCGAAGATCTCGACGCGCCTGGTGCCTGACCAGGACTATCGCGCGATCGAGCGCGCGATGCAGGCCCATCTCACGTCGCTCGCGCCGCAGACCGTCACGGTGGAGGTCCGCATCATCCACGGCGGCGCTCCGGTGATCACGCCGCTCGACCACCCCGGCGTTGCGCCCGCAGCGCGTGCCCTGGAGGCAGGATTCGGGAAGGCCCCGCTCTTCCAGCGCTCGGGCGGATCGGTCCCGGTGGTTGCGGCGCTCGACGCAATGCTCGGGCTCAAGACCCTGATGGTAGGTTTCGCGAACCCCACGGGCAACTTCCACGCACCCAACGAGTGGATCAGCATGCGCAACCTGCGGGACGGCATGGTCGCGCTGGTCCACCTGTGGTCCGAGCTCGGAGCCATGCAGGCGGCGGACCTCCGCAACGCATGACCCGCGACCGGGTCTGTTGACGCGCCGGTGAAGGCGCGACTACGGTACGCCCCGCGACATAGATTTCGGAGGTTCTTCCCCGCCGTGCCCGCCCAGCCGCAGATCCATGATCCTGACGATCCCTGGCTGCCCCTGGGCGCGGCGTCCCGACTCGTGGGCGTCGGGCCCGACACCCTGCGCCGCTGGGCCGACACGGGCAAGGTGCAGAGCTACCAGACCCCGGGAGGCCATCGGCGCTTCCTGCGCTCGAGCCTCGAGGCGATGATCAACACGCCGCGCCGGCATCGGTACGGCATGGAGCGCCTCTCCGACTCAACGCGGACGATGGCCGGCGAGCTACATCGGCGCATGCAGCGCACCGGATATTCGGGCCAGCCCTGGCAGGCGCGCCTGTCGGTCGAGCAGCGCGACGAGTTCCGGCGCTGGGGACAGCGAACCTTCCAGCTCGTGATCGAGTACGTGGCAGCCTCGAAGAAGGCCGAGCGCCAGATCCTGCTCGACGAGGCTGAGAAGATGGGCGGCCTCTACGGCGGCGAGGCGTCCCGCGCGGGGCTCTCCCTGGCCGAAACGGTGGAGGCCTTCCTCTTCTTCCGCTCGCCCGTGCTCGACGCGATCGCCGGCCACCTTCGACGCCGCTCCGCCGACGTGACCGACGTAACGGCCGCCTTCCACGAGGCCAACGCCGCCATCGACCAGGTGCTGGTCGCCCTGGTCAGCTCGCACCGCGAGGGCCGCTGACCCCCTCAGTCGACGATGTAGAGCTCGGTCGAGGTGGTGTTGAGGCGCTCGCCGCCCGCACCGGTGCAGACCACGATGTCCTCGATCCGGGCTCCCCATCGGTTTCGCAGGTAGATGCCCGGCTCGACGCTGAAGGCATGGCCCTCCCGGAGCGGATCCGGGTTGGACGCCACGATGTAGGGTTCCTCGTGAGTCTCCATGCCGATGCCGTGGCCCGTACGATGGATGAACGCCTCGCCGTAGCCCGCCTCGTCGATGATCCGCCGTGCGACCGTGTCGATCTGGCTGCAGGGCACTCCCGGCTGCACCGCCTCGCAGGCGGCGGACTGCGCCTCGCGCAGGACCGCATGCAGCGCCGCGAACTCCGGATCTGGATCGCCGACGAAGGCGGTCCGCGACGTGTCGCTGCAGTAGCCGTGTTGGGTGCCCCCGATATCGAGCACGACGGCATCGCCGGGCTCGATGACCCGCTCGCCGGCAACGTGATGCGGGCTTGCGGAGTTCGGCCCGGAGGCGACGATGGCGAATCCCGCCGTGTCGTGCCCCGCCTCCAGCAGCAGCTCGCGAATGTGTCGGCTCACGTCGGCCTCCGTGCGGCCCGACAGCCGCTCCTCGACGATGCGGCCCATGGCGGCATCGGCCGCCGATCCCGCCGCCCGCAGACGCTGGACCTCATCCGGGCTCTTCACCCGGCGCAACGCGCTCATGGTGGGACCAGCCTCGACGAGCTCGGTCGGGTCGAGGGCCGCTCGCAGGCGGAGCGCAAAGCGCGCCCACATCTGGTCCTGGACGGCCACTCGACGCGCGCCGGCCACGATGGTCTGCACCAGCCGGATCGGGTCGTCGGTCTCGTCCCACGGGACCAGGCCGACCTCGTCAGCCATCTCGCCGAGCTCGTGGCGGGCCAGCGGCTCTTCGAGGCGCGGGAGCAGTAGCGCGGGATCGCCATCGGCCGGCACGACGAGGCACGTCAACCGTTCCATGGCCGGCGCCGCATAACCGAGCAGGTAGGCGTAGTCGGGCGATGGGGTGATGAGGAGGGCGTCGACGCCGCGCTCGGATGCCTCCGCGGCGGCTCGCCGCAGCCGCTCGCGACACGTCGATGCAACGGAATGACCTACGTCGAACGCCCCACCGGTCATGACCGAAGGCTACACCGATTGACCATGGACGGGCGCGCGCCATCGGTCCACGTTGAGCGTGGCGCGTGACAAACTGTCATACGTTGTCCGACGCGCGGGAAGAGGACATGCACCGTACATTCGAGGACGCGGCACACCGGCGAGCGATTCGCCGGGTGCCTGGTGGCGTGATCTTGATCGGCGCCCTGCTCGTTGGAAGCCTGCTGGTTCCGGCGCGCGCGCTCGCTGCGGACCCGCCGGCGGCGGAAGGGAAGCGGCACCTGGCCGAGACGGTGGGCGGCGTCCCGAACGACTTCGAGCTCCTCTACGAACGGACGGCCGGCGTGGAGCACACCGATACGACGCTGTGGGCCGCGAAGTACGTCGACCACCGCAGCGGCGTCATCCACGCCGTGTACCGTGACGCCGCGAAGGGCACCATCGCCGGCACCCAGCTGCATGCCCAGCACGTCGCCAGCGCCGAGGGAGCGCTTGCGCCGCTCGAGGCAAAGGGCGACTCCGAGCTGCAGACGGCCGTGGCGGACAAGCGGCGCGCGGGTCGAACGGAGGGATCGGTGTCGGTCGGCGTGTGGCTGGAGGTGGACGTGACTGCGGCCGAGCAGGCCGTCATGGATCGCCATCCGGAGCTGACGTGGGATGGCGGCCGGCCCCTGGTCGACGACCTCGAGGCGGCGCGGGCCATACGCGCCGAGCTCGCCACGGCTCGAGCCGAGGCGCGCGCTGCCGCGCTCGACCAGCTGCGCGTCGAGGTCGAGGCACTCGGCGGTAAGGTGGGATACGAGTCAACCAGCGCGCCGCTGGCGTATCTCGACCTGCCGGCTCACCGGGTCGACGAGCTCGCCGCCATTCCGAGCGTGTCGAGCCTCGGACTGGAACGGACCTGGGCGACGACCATGTCGAGTGCCGGGCCTGCCGTCCAGGCCAACTGGACCGCTGGGGGCGAGGACCAGGGCGCCGGGGTTCGCGTGGCGGTGGTCGAGTACCACAACGTCCATACCGGTGGCGACCTCTCCGGGCGCGTGGTTGCCTCCCGCAGCACCAGCGGCTCTCTCGCCTACAGCAGCACCTTCGACCATCCCACCTGGGTCGCCGGCGCGATCGCGGGCCGCAGCGGGACGTACCCCGGCGTCGCGCCGGGCGCGCTCATTGTCAGCTCCTCGACCGGTGGCGGTGGCGCCTCGCTGACCCGCGACCGGCAGATCATCGCGGCCGCCGACTGGGCTGCCAGCGCGTCAGGCGGTGATGCCGACGTCGTCAACGCCAGCATCGGCCAGGACACCGTCACCGGATCCGAGGAGGCGCGGCGCTACTTCGACGCGCTGGTCCATGAGGATGGCCGCCTGGCGGTTGCCGCCGCCGGCAACTACGTGACCTTCGGACACTGGGACATCCTCTCGCCCGGCACGGCCTACAACGTGCTCACCGTGGGCGGCATCGACGACCGAGGCAGCGCAGGGCGCACGGACGATCGAATCTGGTACTACCCCGGCTCGAATGGCAGCAACTACCGCGACCGCACCGGCGTAGCCTGGAATCCGCACGGCGACTTCAACAAGCCGAACGTCTCGGCGCCGGCCGCGTCGGTGCGCACCGCCAACGGGCTGGTCGCCAGCGGCACGAGCGTCGCCAGCCCGATCGTGTCCGGCATCGGCGCGCAGATCATCTCCCGCCTGCCGAGTCTGGCGCTTCGACCCGAGGCGACGCGGGCGATCATCATGGCCAGTGCCATCAACCGCTCCCCAATGCCCGACGGCTCGAAGAACGCCGACCACGAGGGAACGGGAACCGCGTCGGCAAAGTGGGCGAACCGGCTCCTCAACGCCGGCGACGGTGGATATGGCGGGCACCGGATGGGCAGCCTGACCGCCGGCCAGGCGCTGACCCAGGACATCGCGGTAATGGCTGGCCAGAAGGTCAAGGTCGTCCTGACCTGGAACAGCCGCACCTCCGGCTCGACGCTCGCGACGCGGACCGATCGGCTCACCGCCGACCTCGACCTGCGCATCGTCCAGCCGGATGGATCGACGGCCGGCTCGTACACCTTCGACAACAATTACGAGTGGGTGGAGTTCACGGCCACCCGAAGCGGCACCGCCCGCATCGAGGTGCGCCAGACGCGGTTCGAGGCGACCTCCGAGCGCTACGGGCTGGCATGGGCAAAGTGGAGCGTCGGTACGCCGATCCGCCTCGCCGGGGTCAACCGTTTCGCGACGTCGGCCGCCGCGAGCCGGGCGCACTTCGGCGCCGGTGTGCCGGTCGCGTACGTGGCGACCGGCCGCAACTTCCCCGACGCGCTCGCCGGCGGGCCGGCGGCCGGCGCCCAGGGCGGGCCGGTGCTGCTTACCGAGCCGAGCGAGCTGCCGGTGCCGACGCGGGACGAGCTCTCGCGGCTGCGTCCACAGCGGATCGTGATCCTCGGCGGCACCGGCGCCGTCTCCGCATCCGTCGCCGCGGCGCTCGATGCCTACACGGCCGGCTCGGTGACGCGCCTGTACGGGGCCGATCGCTATGCCACCGCAGCAGCGGTCAGCCGTGCCACCTTCGCGCCGGGCGTGGCGGCCGCGTTCGTCGCCACCGGCAGGACCTACCCGGATGCTCTGTCGGCCGGCCCGGCTGCCATCAAGGCGCGCGGACCGGTGCTGCTCACCGAGCTGAACAGCCTGCCGACCGTCGTGCGTGACGAGCTGGCGCGGCTGCGCCCCCAGAGGATCTACGTCGTCGGCGGCGCCGGCGCGGTGAGCGAGGCCGTCAGGCAGGCACTCGATGCGTACACCGTCGGGCCCGTGACCCGCCTGTCGGGCGTCGATCGATTCGCCACCTCAGTGGCCGTCTCGAAGGCGATCTTCAGCCCGCCGCGCTCCGTCTACCTGGCTACCGGCATGAATTTCCCCGACGCCCTCAGCGCCGTGCCCGGCGGCGGGCGAGCGGGGTCGCCACTCCTGCTGGTCAAGACGGACAGCGTCCCCGGCGTCGTGGGTGCCGAGCTCGGCCGCCTCTTCCCGCCGCGTACCTACCTGATCGGTGGCACGGGAGTCATCACCAACGCGGTGGTAAGCCAGATCAACAGCCTGCTCGGCAAGCCATGACCCGCCGCTGGCCGGCTGTCGCCGCCCTGGGTGCGGCGCTGACGGCGTGCGCCGCGCCGATGCCGTCCATCACCGCATCTGCGGCTCTCTCGCCGTCGCCTTTGCCGTCGCCGTCGCCGACCGCGGTGGTGCAGGGGGTCGATCTGCCGGAGGCGGGCCAACCGTTTGACGCGGAGGCCATCCTGGCGGCGATGCGCGACTCGCGCCGCCCGGGCGGCGTGCCCGATGAGCTTGAGACCGATGTGATCGCCGCCGCGGTGTCAGAGGCGATCTGGACCATCGATGGCGAGCCGTGGACGATGATGTCCACCGGCGGCTCGTGTGGGCCGCAGGCCTGCACGCTCGAGGTGGCCGGCGCCGGTGAGGATGCGCCCGGCGAGGACCTCTGGGTCTTCCAGGTGACGCCCGCAACCGGTGCCGTGGAGGTGGAGAGCGCCGAGCTGCGCTCGCTGCCGGCCGAGCTTGTGAGCCGTCTCGACGAGCTGACCCGCACCCGGTTCCCGCCGGTGAACGTCGAGGGGCTGAACCTCACGAACGTGCGCTGGCTGCCGCCCCCGGACGAGACCCGGTTCGTGCTCAGCTACCGCGATGGCAACGAGGAGCGGAGCTCGTGTGGTGCCGACGTCACCATCGACGCCGCCGTGCCGGAAGTCGTGTCGGATCTCAGGGTCGACTGCTGAGTCACTCGATCAGCAGCTCGACCTCGGTGCTGACCCCCCCGCGGATGCGCCAGGCGCGGAGGGACTCGGCCGGCCCGGCGTTCGGATCGGAGAGCGTGACCAGCACGTAGAAGGCGTCCGGGTACTGCGCCGTCCGCAGGTCGGTCGCGGATGGGACGGCTGGCGTGTGGGTGTGCGAGTGGAAGATGCCAACCAAGTCCTCGCCGGCATCCTCGATGCCGAAGATGATGCGGACCAGGTCGTCGGGATGGACGTTGTACCGGAGAGGGCTGGCCTCCTCGTTGCGCGCGGGGTGAAACGCCGTTGCACGGCCGGCAGCGAGATCGCCGGCGAGGAGGCCGCAGGCCTCGTTGGGCACCTCCGTCCGAGCATGGTCGAGCAGCTCATCGGCAACGGAACGCGGAATGGTGAGCCGATCTACCACAGGAGCGACCCCCCCAGCTCGTCCTCGAGCTCGTCGAGGTCTCGGCTCCAGAGTTCCGCCGACAGATACTTCCAACCGCCGTCGGCGAGCAGCACGACGACCGATCCACCGTCCATCTCGCGAGCGACGCGCACGGCCACCGCCACGGCGGCCCCGCCGGACAGACCGGCGAAGATGCCCTCCTCGCGCAGCAGCCGGCGCAGGCCGATCACCGCGTCGCGGTTGCTCACCAAGAACTTGTCGTCGAGCACGGAAGGGTCGAGCACTGGCGGCACGAAGCCCTCCTCGAGCGACCGGAGGCCCTGGACCTGCTCGCCCGGCAGCGGCTCGGCGGCTACGATCCGTACCCCCGGCCGCGCGCGCTTCAGATAGCGGCCGACGCCGGTAAGCGTGCCGCCCGTACCGAGACCCGCCACGAACACGTCGACGTCGGGCACCTGCTCCAGGATCTCCGGGCCTGTCGTCTCCTCGTGCACGCGCGGATTCGCCGCGTTGCCGTACTGGTACGGCATGAAGAGGTTGGGGTCGCCATCGGCGAGGGACTGCGCCAACCGGATGGCCCCGTTCGAGCCCTCGGCACCGGGCGAGAACACGATCTCGGCGCCGAACAGTCGCAGCAGCTGCTCGCGCTCGGCGGTCGTGTTGTCCGGCATGACGATGCGCACCGGGTGGCCGAGCCGGGCGCCGATCATGGCCAGGCTGATGCCGGTATTGCCGCTCGACGGCTCCAGGATCGTCTGCCCCGGGCGCAGTGACCGGTCGCCGAGCGCGGCGTCGATCATGGCGCGCGCCACGCGATCCTTGACACTGCCGGTCGGGTTGTTGCCCTCCAGCTTGGCGAACAGGCGCACGGCGGCGTGCGGCGCCAGGCGCCGCAGCTCCACCATCGGCGTGTTGCCGATGGCGGCAACCAGATCGGGTGCCGAGCCGACCGTGGTCGGCATCGGCCTAGCGAGAGCCTCCGGCCATGGCGGGCAGCAGGATGA
>JALZDF010000007.1 GCA_030862645.1 Chloroflexota bacterium | reverse complement strand
ACGTAGTCGTCGGGCAGGACCACGCGATACAGCTCCGAACCCTCGCCACCGGAGACGATGTCGGTGACGAGCTCCGAGAGGCCCGGGTAGAGGGCTGATCGCGCCAACAGCCGGGAGGCGAGCCGCGATGTGACCAGGATTTCGTCGGCGTCGGCGCGCCGGAAGTGGTCGACGTGGGCGGGATTGTTGGCCTCGACAACCGTCCGCACGTCCGGCGCGATCGACTCGATGGCCATGACCGCCAGGATCGAACGCATGTCGGCCTCGTTCGACCGGTCCGACGGAAACACGATGGCCGAGCTCGCCTCGCGGATGCCCGTTCGCTCCAGATCCTCGGTGCTCGTGATGTCGCCGCGCACGAAGTAGACGCCGTCGCCCGCCGGATTGCGCTCGCTGTCGTGCAGCACGACGACCTTGGTGGTGAACTCGTCGCCCTTCAGCTCCTCGATCAGGTCGCGGGCGGTGGTGTTCCAGCCGCAGACGACGATGTGGTCGCGGTAGCCCGCGGCGCCCATGCCCTGGCCCTCCTTGAGCAGGATGTCGATGAAAAATCCGACGACCGCGCCGGTCATGGCGGCCACGATGGCGACCCCGAAGAACGCGAGCACCCAGCCGATGACGAAGCCGCCCGGCGAGCTCACGTAGCTGGCGTCGCCGGAGCCGATGACAGTCGTGATGGCCCAGTAGAACGAGCTGCCGAAACCGGCGAAGCTGCGCTTCTCGTCCTCGAGCAGCGTGATGACGACGGCCGCCACCACCACGAAGCCGACGACGGCGCTCAGGAGCGAGGTGAAGAAGTGGCGGTCCATCTCGCCGCCGATGCGTCGCGCATGGAAGCCGATGCGGCGCATGAATGGCGCGGCGAACATTGCCTGCAGTGGCCTGGTGAGCACCGGTTCCTCCGTGGGCAGCTCGATCCGGCGCTCGGGCGCGCTCGGCGCCCGCATTCTGCCATCCGATCCCCACCTTGAGAAGGTCCTACTCCTGCAAGGTCTCTCGTTAGCCCAGCGGCGCGCTGAGCTGTCCCTCCACCAGCGGCTCTCCGACGATCCCGGCAAGCCGCTCGCCGATCGCCCACCAGTCGAAATCCGCGGTCACGCTGGATGCCGGCACGCTGATGCATCGGTCCGACGCCAGGTAGATCGGGAGGATGCGGTCGAGGATTGCCTCGATCTCGTCGCGGAACGCGTCGTTGGTCGAGCGAACGCCGTCGGCCTGCAACCCAACGTCGGGCAGGAGGCGTACCGACAGGTCGTACGAAGAGGCCCATCGGCGAATGAGCGGCTCGACGCCGAACGGATCCTCCCCGCCGGTGACTCGCAGGTAGTAGGCGAAGTTGTCGACCACCGACCGGTCCGTCACCAGCACGTCGGCGCGTGAGACGAGCTCGAGCTCCTGCTGAACCTGCGCCATCAGCACCCAGAGCTGCGCTTCCGGCGTGGCGCCCTCGTTGAGCCCGAGCGGGTTAGAGCGCACCACCTCACGCCCGACCTCTACGCTGCGTCCGGCGCGGCCGATCGTCGACGCGAAGGCATGCACCGCGTTCGACTTGCGCACCGAGTGCGAGCCGATGAAGGCGATCTTGGCGTGGCGGCTCCAGGGCATGGTGGAAGCCTACAGGCAGGCACCGGTGTCGACGGCGGCCGTCGAGCCGATGGCGGGCCCGATGCGCTCCAGCGCCTGGTCGGAGCCGATCGCATAACCGACGTCCGGCGACACCCGCGAGGCCCCGAACACGACCGCGCCGACGACCCCAGGCTCCACCACCAGCGGCCCGCCGCTGTTTCCGCGCTGGATGGCGGCGGTCATCTCGACCACGCTCCGATCGGCGATGCCATCGCCGTAGATGTTCGGGCCGCCCGCATGGTACGCAGCGGTCACCGCCGCGCGCGTGATGGTCAGGTCGCGGCCGCCCGGATAGCCGAGTGCGACGCCGGTCGTGCCTCGCGCCGGCGCAGACTGCGCCAACCTGAGCGCCGGCGATTGCGCGTTCGGGACGCTCAGCAGGGCGAGGTCCGCTTCGGGATCGAAGGCGACCACCGTTGCGGCATGGACCGAACCACCGACGGTGACGGTGGTATCGGTGGCGCCGGCGACGACATGGGCGTTGGTGACGACGTCCGTCGGCGAGACGAAGAAGCCACTGCCGACAGCCTGGCCGCCGCCGCAGCCCGTGCTTGAGATCCGC
This sequence comes from Chloroflexota bacterium, assembly GCA_030862645.1. Lineage (GTDB taxonomy): Bacteria > Chloroflexota > Limnocylindria > QHBO01 > QHBO01 > JACDBZ01. The sequence continues at coordinate 8,233 of JALZDF010000007.1, read as the reverse complement.
GCGGTGCTGGCTAGCGCCGACTCCGCCAGTGCCCGTGCTTCCGCGTCGGCGGGCAGGCTGACCGGCGGGGCGGGCGTCGGCTCGAAGCCCGCGAAGAGCGGCGGCAGATCGGTGGTGTCGACGAGGGCCAGCAGCCGGCCGGCCACCGCGGTCGGCTCCGGCAGCCGCTCGGCCACGATTCCCAATGCGACCGAATCCCGCGCGATGGCGCCGAGGCTCGGCGCCATGCCCGCCGCCAACAAGCCGCCGATGAGCCACACCAGCAGCACGACGTGGGCGACGCCGACAGCTGCGCCGCCCAGCGCATCGAGCGGCCGCAGGCCGCTCCGTCGCAGGTTCAGGCTCATCATCGAGCCCGCAGCCGCGCCGGTTGCCTCGCCGACCATCACGAAGGCCGCAAGCGCCAGGAGCGTGGAGATCGCGCGAACCGGCTGCTCGATCAGGCCCAGCTGGTCACGGAAGACGGTCGCCGCAAGCAGCGCCAGCCCGAAGCCGATGGCGGCACCCGCCAGCCCGAACACCGGCCCCAGGAATCCGGCGCGCACGCCTGAGACGAGACCAAGGAGCAGCAGGACGAGGACGCCCGCATCGAAGAGGTTCATCGGCAGCCAGCCTACCGGCTACGCATCGTCGGCGAAACAAGAGCCAGGTGGCAGGACCTTGGCTGCGTGTCCGACCGGCGCGCAATTGCCGTTGCGCGTGCCAGCACCACGAGCCAGGCGATGGCGACAGCGACGACGAGGACCGACCGGTTTGGCGTTGGGCCTCCGGTGTAGAGTACGGCTTCCATTCAGACGTCAGCGTGAGCCCGATTCGGCTCGGCGGAGGGTTGAAGTTCATGGCGCGAATCGTCCGCGCGGCGCTGCTCCAGGCGGAGTGGACCGGCGATAAGGAAACGATGATCGAGAAGCACATCGAGTACGCGCGCAAGGCTGCGGCCGACGGCGCCAAGGTGATGTGCTTCCAGGAGCTCTTCTACGGTCCCTACTTCTGCCAGGTCCAGGATCCGCAGTACTTTTCCTACACCGAGCACATCCCGGACGGCCCGACCACCAAACGGATGCAGGAGCTGGCGAAGGAGACCGGGATGGTCCTCATCGTGCCGATGTACGAGGAGGACGAGCACGCCCAGGGCATCTACTACAACACTGCCGCCGTGATCGACGCGGATGGCACGTACCTCGGCAAGTACCGCAAGACGCACATCCCGCAGGTCAAGGGCTTCTGGGAGAAGTTCTACTTCCGCCCAGGCAACATGGGCTATCCCGTCTTCGACACCGCGGTCGGCAGGGTCGGTGTGTACATCTGCTACGACCGCCACTTTCCGGAAGGCGCGCGGGCCCTTGGCCTCAATGGCGCCGAGATGGTTTTCATCCCCTCCGCGACTTCCCGCGGGCTCTCGGAATACCTGTGGCGCATCGAGCAGGTCAGTCACGCGGTCGCCAACGGGTACTTCGTGGGCACCATCAACCGCGTCGGTATCGAGCCGCTTGGCGACAACGATTTCTATGGCCAGTCCTACTTCGCCGATCCGCGCGGTCAGTTCGTGGGCGACGTCGGCGATGCGCACGACGAGGAGCTCATCGTGCGGGACCTCGATCTCGAGAAGGTCACCGAGGTGCGGCAACTGTGGCAGTTCTACCGCGACCGACGCCCCGACGCCTACGACGACCTCGTCCGTCCGTAGGACGCGCGCGGTCCGCCAGATGCCAGTTCAGCGCCGCACGGCCGCTACCGGCGGGGATCCATCCCTGCTCATCGGCCCCGTCGCGTTCGTGCTCGGCATGACCGCGGCTGGGCGGCTTGCCGCGAGGACACATCGCGGTGGCTGACGCGCCGAGCGTGGTCCGCGTGCGCGAGCGCCGCACCGCGACCGGCCTGCCGGCCGGCGTTGCCGGTGAGCAGGCGTTTCATGAAGGCGGTGCGTGGGTCGGCTTCCTGAGCCTGGCGCCCGGCGCGTCATCCCCGTGGCACCACCACGGAGAGTGGAACAGCTACGCGTACGTTACCCAGGGCGTCCTGCGCTGGGAGTTTGGCGATGGCAGTGAATTCATCGAGATGGAGGCCGGAGATGTCGGCCATATGCCGGCCCGGATCGTCCATCGGGACGTGAGCGCCGGGCCGGAGGACCTTCTCATGATCCTCTTCCGCGCCGGCGAGGGGCCGCTCACCATCGACACCGATGGACCGAAGCCCGCGGCGGAGGAACGCACCGCATGAAGTTCGGGATCACCCTCAAGCCGGATCACCGGTTCGATCGCAGCATCGAGCTGGCGAAGCGGGCCGAGGCCAACGGCTTCTCCTATGGCTGGATGTTCGACTCGCACGTTCTGTGGCGCGACCCGTACCCGTTGCTGACCCTGATGGGCGCTGCCACGACTGACATGCGGCTTGGCACCTGCGTCACGAACCCGGCGACGCGCGACATCACGGTCACCGCGTCGGCTCTCGCCACGCTCAACGAGGTGACCGGCGGCCGCATGGATCTCGGAATCGGGCGCGGAGACAGCGCTCGGCGGGTGATGGGCAAGAAGCCGACCACGGTGGCGTACCTCGAGGAGTGCTGCCGCGTGGTGCGCTCCCTGACCGCCGGAGAGAAGATCGAGCTCGACGGAACCGAGATTCAGATGCCGTGGGCCAGCCACGGCCCGGTCCCCATCTGGGTGGCGGGGTATGGCCCGATGGCGCTCGCGGCCGCCGGCCGCGTCGCGGACGGGATCATCCTCCAGCTTGCGGATCCCGACATCATCCGCTGGTGCATGTCGTTCGTCCGGGCGTCCGCCGAGGAAGCGGGTCGCGATCCGGAGGCAATCGAGGTCATGGCCGCCGCTCCGGCCTACGTCTCCGACGACCTCGAGCTCGCCCGCGACCGGGTCCGCTGGTTCCCGGCCCTGGTGAGCAACCATGTCGTCGACCTCATCAACAAGTACCCGAAGGACGACCTGCCGGAGGCGCTCTGGAAGTACGTCGAGAACCGCCAGGGCTACAACTACCTCCACCACGCCGAGGTCGGGAGCGACAACGCACGCTTCGTCTCGGACGAGATCACCGACCAGTTCGCGCTGGTCGGTCCGGTGTCGGCGCAGCGCGAGCGACTGAAGCAGCTGCGCGACGCCGGCGTGACGCAGTTCAACATCTACCTGATGAACGGTAATGAGGAGGAGCAGCTCGACCTCTACGTGCCCATCATCGAGCACGAGAGGGCCCTGGATCGCACCTGAGCGCCCCGCCAACCAGACATCCGATGGCGCGCGCGCCCGGGGCGCTGCGCCCTCAGCCGGCGGTCCCGAAGGTTGCCCGGCCGGCCGGGCGATAGGTCTGGAGGCGACCGTTCCCACGGGAGCTCATCGGCGAGTCGCGGCGGGCCGCGGCCTCGTTACCCTTCGCGGAGCGCTCATCGAGCGCGAGGGAAGCTGCGACTGCGGCGACGTGGTCGCCCGGGTGATGGAAGGGTCCCGCACGGATAGATCTCGCGGCATGACCCTTGCACCCGAGTGAGGGCATGTCCGCCACTCCTCCAACCACCAAGCTGGGTCCCGATCAGGCGCTTCTGAAGGACCTCATGCGGCGCCTCGCCGAGGCCACCTCGACCGAGGCGCCCATTCTGAGCCTCTACATCGACGTCCGGCCCGAGGCCCACGGCGAGCGGCCCGGCGAGCGCAACGAGCTCACCGTTGTCCGGGATCGGCTCAATGCGATCCGTGACGCGCTCGAGCCCCACACCCCGGCCAGCGACTCGTTCGACGCCGATCGCGGGCGAATCGACCGGTTCCTCGACGGTAGCGACCTGAACGGCTCGGAGGGCGTCGCCGTCTTCGCCTGCGACCGCATCGGCCTTTGGGAGTCGGTCAGCTCGAACGTGGAGTTCGAGACCCAGGTCGCCGCCGGACCGACCGCGGAGCTCTTCCAACTGGCGCGCATGCTCGACGACAACGTGAGTGCCGTGGTGGCTGTGGTCGACACCAACACCTGTCGGCTCTTCGTCACCCGACGGGGCGACCTGCTCGAGCGCAGGGGACCCGACGAGGGGACCGAGGAGCATCGGCGGCGCGACGTGGGCGGCTGGTCGCAGGCCCGCTACCAGCGCCACATCGATATGCAGGACAAGCGCTTTGCCGGGGAGGCGGCGACCGCCATCGAGCGGCTCGTCGAGCGCGAGAAGCCGCGGCACGTCATCCTGGCCGGCGACGAGCGCGCCATGTCCGTGCTCGAAGGCGAACTCTCGGAGTCGGTCCGACCGCTGGTCGACCATGTGGCGCACATCCAGTTGCGGTCGAGCACCGATAGCATCCGGGAGGAGATCTCCCCTGTCCTCGCGGCGCTGGAGGAGGCCGAAGGCCAGGACGTCGCGGACCGCGCCATTGCCGGTCGGCAGGCCGGCGACCTCGGGGTGACCGGCATCGACGCCACCATGGCGGCCCTCGAGGCCGGCCAGGTCGACGAGCTGGTCATCGACGAGACGGCTCCCATCGACGAGGAGCTGCGTGCGGAGCTCGTCCGCCAGGCATCGCTGACCGATGCGCGGGTGGAGGTCGTCCGCGACCACGACGGCCTGCTGCGCTTCGAGGGCGTCGGCGCGACCCTGCGGTTCCGCATCTGATCCTGACATATCGTGTCAGGTCCGGCGGTTAGCATCGGTCCATGACCGTCGCCATCAACTCCCTGACCGTCGACTGCCAGGATCCCGAGCGGATCGCTCGGTTCTGGTCGACCGCCCTGGAATGGCGGATCCTGTACGAGTCCGATGAGGGTGTGATGATCGCTCCCTTCGAGGAACCGCATCCGGGTGTGTTCCCCGTCTACTTCCAGCGCAATGCCGACGAGAAGCGGGTCAAGAACCGCTGGCATTTCGATCTCGCGCCGGACGACCAGGCCGCCGAGGTGGCGCGGCTCGAGGCGCTCGGCGCGCAACGCGTCGACATCGGCCAGGGCGACGTCTCGTGGGTCGTCATGGCCGACATCGAGGAGAACGAGTTCTGCGTGTTGAAGTCGCTGCCGAAGGAGGAGAGTGCTTGATGAAGATCGGATTCGTGGCTGGCTTCGGGCCCATCACTCGCGAAGCCGATGCTGCCCATGCCTTCTGGCGCGACGGCCTCGGCATCGAGCTCGAGGAGGCGGCGCCGGGCTACTTCACCAACGACGATCTTGGAGGCGTCAAGGCGTTCGCCCTGTGGCCGCTGACCCAGGCGGCCGAGGCCACCTTCGGCACCGCGGAGTGGCCTGCCGACCTGCCGACGCCGCAGGCATGGCTCGAGCTGGACCTCGAAACGGCCGATGCGGTTGCTCCGGCGATCGAGGAGCTGCGGGCGGCCGGCCATCGTGTCCTGCGGGACGCGCACGAGGAGCCATGGGGCCAGACGACTGCTCGGGCGCTCTCGCCCGAAGGGCTGCTCGTGGGGATCACCTACACGCCGTGGATGCACGAGGTCGAGTCCGGACCGATCACGGAGTCCTGAGGAGACGAGATCCATGGCAACGACGGTCCAGGTCGTCATCGACTGCGCCGATCCGGCGGCCCAGTCCGACTTCTGGCGCGAGGCACTCCACCATGTCGCCCCCGATCCGGATGACGATCCGGAGGGCAACGAGTTCTGCGTCCAGTGACCGGTCAGCCCTTGCCGGCGCGCAGCGCGGCCTTGTGGGCGCGCTTCTTCGCCTGGTAGTCCGCCAGCGCCGCTGGCGAGTCGACGTCGCCGAGGGTGGGGTGCGACGGCAGGACCTCCTCGATGCCCGGCGGTCGCACGTCGAGGCGTTTCGCGAGCACGGCGAGGAGTGACGCAACCTTCATCTCGCCGAAACCGGGGAGCGCGGCGATGCGGCGCCGCAGGTCGCGTGCATCGGCCGCATCGGTCCAGAGGCGGGACGCGCCGCCGTCGTACCTCGCGGCGATGTGAGCCGATAGCTCCTGCACCCGCTTCGCCATGGCCCGCGGGAAGCGGTGGATGGCCGGCGGCCCCGTCGCGGCCGCTTCGAGCTTCGCCGGATCCATCCTTGCCAGCTCGCCCGGGTCCAGGGTGCCGAGCCGTTCGAGCAGCACCCTCGGCCCCGAGAAGGCCTTCTGTACCGGGACCTGCTGGTCGAGCGCGAACCCGATCAGCAGCGCCATCGGCTCGCTCGCCAAGAGGCGATCGGCGTCGTCGTCGCCGGTGTAGTGGAGCCGCTTCGTCATCGCGGCTGATCCTACGCCTCAGCGGTCGTCGCGACCAGACGAGCGCGCCTCGCGCCGTTCGAGATCAGGCGCCGAGATCGCTGACGAGGATTGGCGCTGATGTCGGCGCTTCGAGGCGCGCACGCTCGAGCGTGACGGCGAAGGTGCGGGTCCCCGCAAGGCCGCGCTCCAGGGGCACGAGCACCGCGCCGGTCTCCGCCAGCGTTCCAGCCGGCAGTGCATTGCCGTCGGCGTCGAGGAGCCAGAAGTGGTAGAGCCGATCGGGCGGAAGATCCGCCAGATGCTCAGCGACGAAGAAGGCCGAATCGTCGATCTCGATCAGAAGCGCAGACCCGGCTTCGCCGGTGACGGGGTGGACGGCATCCGCGGACGCCACGGCGCTGAGAGCCGTATCCCGGTCGGTGAGCTGCTGGTTCAGCGTGATGCCCCAGGCACCGAGGCCGATCGCCGCAGCGAGGGCGACAGCGGCCATCGCCGAGGGAACGAAGCTCATCGCCCACCACGGACGCCGCGGCTCCGAGGCCGGCGAGCGCGTGCTCTCGACCGGTGTTGGAGGTCGGTGCGCCTGTGGGGTCTCGGCGATCGTCGCCATCAGCCGTGCGCGGAGGTGCTCCGACGGCTCGACCGGCTCGAGTGAGGCCGGAACGACGACGCTCGCGTCGATCAGGGAGTGCGCGTCTCCATGCGATCTCCAGCACGTCGCCAGGTGTCCACGGACGGCGCGCTCCTCGTCGGGATCGAGGGCGCCGAGTGCGAGTGCGGCCGCGAGCTCGTCAACGGCGCCACAGCTCACGGCCCGGGGCCTCGTCACCGGTGCGCGTCTTCCTGTGGGGCAGCCTCGTATGCGGCCATCGGAGCCGCGGTCGTTCCGATCAGTGCTTCGCGTAGCTTCGCGAGCGCCAGGCGCAGCCGTCCGTTGGCGGTGCCAGGCGCGACCCCAGTGATGTGCGCGACCTCCCGGTACGTGTACCCCTCGAAGTATGCGAGCTCGACCGCCCTTCGCTGCTCATCCGGCAGCTGGGCCATGGCGGCCCGCATGTCGGCAGCCGATGCCCGCCGCACGGCATCCTCCCAGGTCGGATTGGGCCCGGTGCGTAGCAGCGAGCGCTCGTCGGCGTCGTCGAGGTCGATCGTCGCGCGCCTGGCCCGGACGCGGTCGATCGCTCGGTTCCGGACGATGGTCATGAGCCACCCGCGGAGGAAGCCCCGCTTCGCATCGAACCCAGCGATCTTTCGCCACACGGTCACGAACGCGTCCTGCACGACATCCTCCGCTTCATCGCGTCCGCCGACGACCCGCATCGCGGTGGCCAGAGCGGCGGAGGCATGCTGATCGTAGAGCTCGCCCAGTGCCTCCACGTCACCCGACCGAATTCGATCGGCCAGGCGGGCGTCCGCGCGCCTATCGTCGTTCATACGGCGCTCGTCAGTGGAACGAATCTGAAGGCAATCCGTATCACGGGATAGTCGGCGCGACAGTCGGCGAATGCGTATCTCACGCGGCTGGCAATGCACAGGCTATGCCGTCGCCGTCAGCTGACGCCCTCAAAGGCCGGGTGACCCGGCGTTTGGGACTAGGACCGGCTCATGAATGCGGCGCCGTTCCTGGCGTCGTCGACTCGGGCGCCGCCCTGTCGCCTAGGAGCCCTTCACGGTCAATGTGCCGCTCATTCCCAGGCTCTCGTGTCCGGCGAGGGAGCAGAAGATCGTGTAGGTGCCGGGCTCCAGGTTGGCGCTGATGATTTCGCTTGCGCCGTCAGCGAGATCGGTCGTGGCCATGACGACCTCATCGGTCTCGGTCCGGACGGTCAGGTTGTGCGGCGTCGGGCCGTCGTTCGTGACCTCGAAGGTGACCGATGGACCGTCTGCCTCGAGGTCGTTCGGCTCGATCATGAAGTCGGCGACGCTCACGATGATCGCGTCGGATTCCACGACGGTCGCGGCGCTCGGCGCTGACGTCCCGGCCTGCTCTGCCGGCGCGGAGCAGGCGGCGAGCCCGAGGAGCAGGGCGGGTAGGAGAAGCTTGGTGTTCACGGATTCAACCTTTCGGATGCAGAGAAGAGG
>JALZDF010000124.1 GCA_030862645.1 Chloroflexota bacterium | reverse complement strand
TTGAAACTGCGCAGCAGCGTGCTCTTGCCGCAGCCGGAGGGACCGATGATCGCGGTGATCCGGTTCCTCGGAATCTGGAGGCTGATGTCGCGCACCGCCCGGAACGAGCCGTAGAAGCACGACAGCTCGTCGAGCTCGAACACCACATCCTCGGCCGCGAACGTCATCGGCGTGCGATCGCCGCTGGTCGCCGGCGAAATCTGCTCGGCCTCGTCGAGCGTCTGCATGAGTCGTATTGTCGGCCCTCCGTGATCGACATGCTCGCCGATCGAGGGCGGCCCGGGCTCCGCGTGGACAGTCAAGGGTTCACCACCTTCGGTCATATCGGTTTCGCAGCAGGATGGCGCTCGCGTTCACGAGCAGGATGATGACGATGAGGACGACGATGGCCGCGGCGGTCAGGGAGCGGAACTCGTCCTGCGGCTGGCCCGACCAGTTGAAGACGATGGTCGGCAGGGCGGTGTACGAGCCGGTCAGCATGTCGCTCACGCCGCCCGTGCTGAACGTGCCGGCGATGGCCCCCACCATGAGGAGCGGCGCCGTCTCGCCGAACGCACGGGCCAGCGACAGGATGGTGCCGGTCAGGATGCCGGGCGCCGCATAGGGCACCACGTGGCTGCGGACCGTCTCCCAGCGCGTCGCGCCGACGCCGAGGGCAGCCTCTCGGATGCTGTTGGGGACCGCGCGCAGGGCCTCCGAGGTGGTGATCACCGCGATCGGAAGTACGAGCACCGCCAGCGTCAGCGCGCCTGCGACGAGCGACTTGCCCAGTCCAAGGGTGCTGACGAACATGGCGAGCCCCAGCAGCCCGTAGACGATCGACGGCACGCCGGCCAGGTTGCGTATGTTCGTGCGGATCAGCCGCGCCGACCAGGTGTCGCGGGCGTACTCCTCGAGGTAGATCGCCGCGCCGATGCCGATTGGTAGCGCGATGCCGGCCACGAACGCCATGAGCAGCACCGACCCCAGGATGCCCTGCGCGATACCGGCTCGCGCGGGCCGGGACGAGAGCGGCGAGGTGAGGAAGTCGATCGGCCGCTCCGCGAAGACGGGGAACGATCGGATCAGGATGTCGCCGATCAGCACGACAAGCACGCCGAGCGCGATCAACAACGACAGCAGCAGCGCGCCGTGGAGGAGAAGGCCGCGGATGTCGCTCCCGCCGGCGTGGAGCCGGTGCTCGACCGCGTCGCGCGTGGTGATGGCAGGTATTCCGGCGGCCATCAGTACTGCCGCCGCACGCGTCGCACGAACGCGTCGCTGATGAGGTTGAGGACCAGCGTGGCCAGGAACAGGAGGAGGCCCACGAAGAAGAGGCTCTCGAACGTCAGCTCGGCGCCGCGCACCTGGTCCGAGCCGATGGCGAGGGCGGTCATGGCGGCCGTCATCGTCTGCCCGGGCTCGAACGGGTTCACCTCGAACAGGGACCCGCCGGTGCCGCCGGCCGCGATGGCCACGATCATCGTCTCGCCGATCGCCCGCGATACGCCGAGCAGGAGGGCCGCCACGATGCCCGATACGGCGGCCGGCACCACGACGCGCAGGCTCGTTGTTCGCTTCCTGGCCCCCAGGCCGTACGCCGCTTCGCGCAGGTAGCTCGGAACGGCGTGCATCGCATCCTCGCTGATCGAGGCGACGAGCGGCGTGATCAGGATGCCGACCGCCAGGCCGGCCGCAGCCATGTTCGAGAGCGGCGCCCCGGTGAGCGGCTGCACCACGTTCGGGCTGATCCAGGTGAGGGCGAAGAAGCCGAGTACCACGCTGGGGATCGAGGCCAGGATCTCCAGGGCCGGCTTGAGCAGCCTTCGCACCCGCGGCGTGGCGTACTCGCTCAGGTAGATCCCGGCCCCCAGCCCGAGTGGCGTCGCGACCAGCATGGCGACCCCGCTGATGACGAGGGTCCCGGCCACGATGGTGGCGACGTCGTACATGGCGCGGCGCGGAAACCAGCCATCGGCCACCAGCGAGCTCTTGTCGACGTTGATCAGGAAGTAGAGGGCGTTGCCGAGCAGAGAGAACACGATCGCGACGCTGATGACGATGGAGACCGCGGCGGCCGACAGGAAGAACGCGCGGACGAGCCGCTCACGGGTTCGGCGCCGGCCCGACATCTGGAAGTCGCCAGGGGTCAGGGGTCGGCGGTCGGTGCTGGCCGTCATCGATGGGTCATGGTACGTGGGCGCCAGACGCGCGGGCCGGACGAGAGGGCTCGCCCGGCCCGGCGGAGGTGGAGGCGCCTCGCTCAGCGGCCCTCCCAGGCCGCGCGGGTCTCCTCGAGGGCCGCATCGTCGAGGGCGACGTAGTCGGCCTCGGTGACGGCGGCGATCCCGTCGTCGGAGAGGTAGTAGTCCACGAACGCCGCCAGCTCCGGGCGAGCCTCGGCCTCATCGGCGTTGACGTAGATGAAGAGCGGCCGCGAGATCGGGTATTCGCCGCTGGCGATCGTCTCCGGGGTGGGGCCCACGCATCCCTCGCCGCCGTCGACCTCGAGCGACTTCACGCTGTCGCTGCTCTCGTCGGCGAAGGCGAAGCCGACCCAGCCCAGGGAGCTGGGCGATCCGGAGATGTTCTCGATGATCACGTTGTCGTCCCCGGAGGTCTGGTAATCCGGCCGCGTGGTCTCGTCCTGCCCGCGCGCCTCGGCGACGTCGGCGATCACAAGCTCCACGAAGCTGTCGAAGGTGCCCGACTCCTCGCCCGGCGCGGTCACGACCAGATCGGCGTCGGGATAGGGCGCGTGGATCTCGCCGAAATCGGACCCGATCTCGCCGGCCAGCTCATCGGCATCGCTCCACGAGTCGAAGTCCTGCGACTCGGGCCCGAGCAGCGCGTACAGGTCGCCGAAGCTGAGACAGCTGACGTCGGTGTTCTCGGGCGAGGTGATGATGCTGAGGCCGTCGATGGCCACTTGGAGCTCGACGTAGTTGATGCCGTTCTCCTCGCAGTCCGCAACCTCCTCCTCGTTGATCGCCCGCGATGCGTCGCTGATGTCGGTTTCACCCGCGCAGAAGAGCGCGAAGCCGTCGCCGGTGCCAGGCCCGTCAACCGAGTACTGGACGTCCGGATTCTCGGCGGTGAAGTCCTCGGCCACGATGGACGTGATCGGCTCGACCGTCGATGAGCCGGAGATCACGATCTCGCCGGCCAGCCCATCCCCGCCGGCGGCAGGGCCAGAGCCTTCGGCGTCGGCGCGGTTCGGATTGCTCGAGCAGGCGGCGAGGACGAGGGTGGCCGCCACGGTGATCGCGAGCGCGGGCCGAAGCCCTGTGCGCGTGAGGTTCAATGCATCTCCTTCGGTGCGAGTGGCCGAATGCCGAATCGCCTGGACGGCATCGGGCGCACGTTGACGTCTCCAGCCTCGCCGAAGCTGCTTAACGACGGCTTATCGCTGTGTCAACGACGGGTTAAGCACCGGTGCCGGCAACGCGGGCAAGCAGGCCGATGAGCCCACCGCCGAGCACCAGCAGCACTGAGGGCAACCGTCCCCACAGCAGCAGCGCGCCGGCCAGGACGCCCAGTCCGATCGTCAGTGGATCACGCAGCGCCGCCATCCCGAGCTGGACCGATACCGCGGCCATGAGTCCCAGCGCCGCCGCATTCAGCCCGTCGAGCAGGGCAGCGGTGAGCGGCCGCGCTCGCAGCCGGTCGGCGATCGGCCCGATGATCGCCACAAAGGCGAACGCCGGCAGGAAGATGGCGGTCGTCGCGACCACCGCCCCGGGGATCCCGGCCAGGACGTAGCCGACGAACGTGGCGGTGGTGAAGAGCGGTCCGGGCGTCACCTGGCCGATGGCCACCGCGTCGAGCAGCTGAGCATCGGTCAGCCAGCCGAGACGCTCGACCAGGTCACCGCGCAGGAAGGCGAGCAGCACGTAGCCCGACCCGTACAGGAGCGCTCCGGCCTTGAGAAAGACGCCGGCCAGGGTGATCAGGTTGACCGATGTGGCCGCCGCCGCGGCCGGCAGCACCACGCCGGCGGCGACCCATGGATGCGGGGTCCCGGTGCGCGCGGCCGCGATCACCATGGCGCCGGCCGCCAGCAGCACCAGCTCGTTCACGCCGAGGACCCACAGGATGGCCACCCCCGCTGCGACGGCGATGCGCAGCGGGCCGGCCAGGGCCGTCCGGGCGAAGGCGACCAGTGCCGCCGCCACGATCGCGATGATCACCGGCTTCACGCCGTACAGCAGTGCCTCACCGGCCGGCGAGCTGCCGTAGGAGAGGTACGCCCAGGCCAGTGCGAGCACGATGGAGGCGGCCGGGAGGATGAAGGCGAGACCGGCAGCGACCAGCCCGACGCCCCCGGCCCGCAGCCGGCCGACGTGCATCGCCATCTCGGTCGAGTTGGGCCCCGGGATCAGGTTCGTGATCCCGATCAGGTCGACGAGCTGCCCATCCGTCATCCACCCCCGTCGCTCGACCACCTCGCGCCGCATCAGCGCGATATGCGCGGCCGGCCCGCCGAAGCCGATGAACCCGAGGGTGCCGAACACGACGATGAGCTCTCGGATTCGAGAGTTTTGGCCGCGGCGACCTTCCACCCTCGTCAGCCCAGGATCGGGTTCAGGACCAGGTACGCGATGGCTGCCACCAGGCCGGAGGCCGGCAGGGTGAGCACCCAGGCGGTGGCGATGGTGCGCGCCACGCCCCACCGGACGGTCTTGAGCCGGTCGGACGCCCCGACGCCCATGATCGCCGAGCTGATCACGTGGGTGGTGCTGACCGGCATCCCCAGCTGGGAGGCGGTGAAGATGACCGTGGCTGCGGTCGTCTCCGCCGCGAACCCGTGGACCGGGTCGAGCTTCACGACGCGGGTGCCCATGGTCTTGATGATCCGCCATCCGCCGGCGGCCGTCCCAAGGCTGATCGCCGTCGCGGCCGCCAGGATCACCCACAGTGGGACACGGAATTCGGGGATCACGCCTGCGGTCACCAGCGCCAGGGTCATGATGCCCATCGTCTTCTGTGCGTCGTTGCTGCCGTGGCTGAACGCCATCCATGCCGCGGACAGCACCTGGAGCCGACGGAAGGCGCTGTTGAGCCTGCCCGGATGGGCGCGACGGAACAGGTTGAAGATGATTCCCATCAGCAGCAGGCCCACCGCGAAGCCGACGAGCGGCGACCCGACCAGCGGGACAAGCACCTTGCCGATGATCCCGTCCATCTGCCAGGCGTCCAGGCCGGCCGAGACGACCGCCGCCCCGAGCAGGCCGCCGATCAGCGCGTGGCTCGATGACGAGGGGATACCGAGGCGCCAGGTGATCAGGTTCCACACGATCGCGCCGACCAGGGCCGCCGCGATCACGCTCTGCGACTCCACATTCGTGTCGATCAGCCCGGACCCCACGGTCCGCGCCACCTCGGTGCCGGTGAGAGCGCCGGCGAAGTTGGCGACCGCGCTCATGCCGATCGCCCAGGCCGGTTTCAACGCGCGCGTGCTGACGCTGGTGGCGATGGCGTTGGCGGTGTCGTGAAAGCCGTTGATGTAGTCGAAGGCGATCGCCAGCCCGAGGACGGCGAGCAGGGTGAGGGTGAAGCCCTCAAGCATGCTTGACGACGATCCGCTCGATCACGTTGGCGGCATCCTCGCAGGCGTCGATCGTGTCCTCGAGGAGGGTGTGCACGTCCTTCCACTGGATGATGTGGATCGCGTCGGTGCCGTTGGTGAAGAGGTCGGCGATGGCGCGACGACCGATCCTGTCACCTTCGTTCTCGAGCCGGTGAATCTCGATCCAGTGCGGCGAGATATTCTTGAAGCCCTTCAGCTTCTCGAGCGCCCGCACGAGCTCCTCACACTGCTGGACGATGATCTCCGCCTGGGCGACTGCCGACTCAGTCGGCGCGTCGATCTTGAACAGGATGCAGGTGTCGGCAACCTCCTCGATGAAATCGAGGATGTCGTCGAGCCGGCTGATCAGCTGGTGGATGTCCTCGCGGTCGAACGGCGTGACGAAGGTGTGTTCGAGCTTGTCTCCGATGTCGTGGCTGAGCCCGTCGCCCTTCCGCTCGAGGTCGCGGAGCTGGCTTGCCAGTCGCTCGCGCTGGTCAAAGGAGCGAAAGAACTCCACGAGCAGCCGGGCGCCTGCCAGGACGTTGTTCGCATCGTCGACGAACAGCTCGAAGAACTTTTCCTCGCGTGGGATGAAAGGGAGTCGCATGGATCGGGAAACCCCGTGCGGGCGACCCGAGCCGACTGCGTCTCCATCGGCGCGCGGTGCCGGTCGCCAGAGTAGCCGGTCAGGCGCATCGGCGTCCCATCCGCGCGTCGCATCGGCGCATCCTCGCGAGTCGCGCCGCCGCGGTGCGCGCTATCACCACATTAGGCGCAGCCGGTATTGATTTCGGGCCCTAGTACTTTAGAGTCCGCCGCAGGTACGTTTGGGGGTCCTGGGAACCGGGCATCGGCTCACCGCTCAGGTGCTCTCCAGCCATGCATCGCTTCTCGTATACGGGGGTTTCATCACGTGTCGATCAGCCTTTCTCGGCGTCCGATGACGCTCGTCTTCGTCCTCTTGATGGCAAGCCTCATGGCGACGCTGGCCATCCCCACGCTGCTGCCCACCGGCGGAGCCGTACGAGCCGCCACTGTCTTCGCGTGCGACGGGACGAAGTTCTTCGCAAGCGCGCCCCTGGGAACCAGGTTCCGCGAGGGAGATACCTGGCAGGACGGCTCGTTCACCGATATCGAAAACAACTACTTCATGGAGGTCTTCCAGGAAGGCAACGGCGACATCGTCGGTCGCTTCAAGCCAACCTCGAACGTTTCGATCTATGGCGACACGGCGACCATCTCATTCCCGAGCGACATCCACATCACCGCCATCCTCTTCCACGACAACGACCCGAAGGCCGGCGAGGCCGGCTGGTCGCTGAACGGCGTGCAGGAGCTGACCGACGATGACAAGACGGAGATCGTGATGGTCAACATCACCACGAGCACCGTCACCATCGACGCGGGTGGCGACTCGGGCGGCATCGACTTCTGCTTCACGCCGATCGACGGCGGAGGGGGTGGGGAAGGATGCACGCCGGGATACTGGAAGGTGTCTCAGCACCATGATTCG
>JALZDF010000119.1 GCA_030862645.1 Chloroflexota bacterium | reverse complement strand
CGCTCGAGCGGGTGATGAGCCAGACGTGGCCGAACGGGTCACGCACCTTCGCCGACCAGATCGCCTGCTGCGGATCCGTCGGTGCCCGGATGCTCGTCGCGCCCGCAGCCATGGCCCGCTCGTAGGTTACGGCCACGTCGTCGGTCTCGAGGTCCAGGTAGACCGGCGTGCCGCCGATCCGACGTGGCCCGTGGATGTCCTCGTAGTTGACGTGCTCGTCACCGATGAAGATCGACGAACCGCCGATGCGCAGCTCGGCGTGCGCGATCCGTCCGGCGCCACCGGTGGAGCGGGTCACCTCCTCGGCGCCGAACACCTCCCGGTACCAGTCAATCGCGTCGGACGCGCCGTCCACGATCAGGTACGGCATCACGCTTCGGATCGTCATGCGAAGTCGACGATGAGGGGGGCGTGGTCGGACGGGATGCCCGAATACGTCGAGGGCTTGCGGGCGTCGCGGTCACGTTCGGCGGCAATCGCCTGTGCGGCCAGCGGCGCCGAGACGTACACGTGGTCGATCCGCATCCCGAAGTTCTTGTGGAAGTGACCCGCCCGATAGTCCCACCAGCTGAAGAATCCCGGCTCCGGATGGAACTGCCGGACGACGTCGACCATTCCCCAGTTCCGCAGCTTCGCGACAGCGGCGCGCTCGCGGGGCGAGACGTGGGTCGCCCCGTGGACCGCGTTCACGTCCCACACGTCGATGTCCTCCGGCGCCACGTTGTAGTCGCCGCATATTGCGAGCTCGGTCGTGGGATCGTTGTCGTCCAGCCAGACCGATAGGCGCGCCAGCCACTCGAGCTTCTCGAGGTAGAACTCGGAGTCGACGGCGCGGCCATTCGGCACGTAGATCGAGGCGACCCGCATCCGACCGCAGGTCGCCGCCAGGAAGCGGCCCCCGTCATCGGTCCAGCCATCCGGCGTCGGGATCCCGGCGACCACCTCCTCGATGCCGATCCGCGAGGCGATGGCTACCCCGTTCCATCGGCCCGGGCCATGGTGGACGAGCTCGTAGCCGAGCGCGCGGAAGTCCATGAGCGGCGCCTGGGCGTCGGACAGCTTCGTCTCCTGCAGGCAGAGCACGTCGGGCCGCTGGCGCTCGGTCCAGGCGAGCACACGGTCCAGGCGCGCCTTGAGGGAGTTGACGTTCCAGGTGGCGAGTCGCATCGATCCGAGTCTAGTCGCGCAGACCTCGATCGGCGGGCGGGAGGATGCCTGAGCCGATCGTGGTTGTACGTGACCGGAACGACACGAGCACGGCCGGGCCAGCGTCGGACCCGGCCGCAGGGCGGTGCTGAGAGGCGGCGCTCAGACCTCCTTGTATTCGCCCTCGATCGTCTCGCCTTCCTCCTCGGAGGCCGCCGCCTCGCCCGCGGGCTCGCCGCCCGGGCCACCATCGGTCCCGTTGCCGTCTCCGCCCGCGCCCGTCGCCTCGTACGCCTTGGTGCCGATGCGCTGGAGGACCTCGGCCAGCTGGCCCTTGGTGGAGTCGACCGCGCCGGCGTCATCCCCCTTCAGCGCTTCCCGGACGGCCTCGATGCGGGCGTTGACCTCCGCCTTCTCCTCGTCCGACAGCTTGTCGTCCAGGTCCTTGAGGAGCCGCTCGCCCTGGTAGACGAGGGCATCGGCCTCGTTGCGCGACTCGGTGGCCGCGCGGCGGGCGCGGTCCTCCTCGGCGTGCTCGGCCGCGTCGCGGACCATCTTGTCGACATCCTCCTTGGCGAGCATCGAGGACGCCGTGATCGTCACCTTCTGCTCCTTGTTCGTGGCCTTGTCCTTGGCGGCCACGTTAAGGATCCCGTTGGCGTCGATGTCGAACGTCACCTCGATCTGCGGCACGCCGCGAGGCGCCGGCGGGATGCCGTCGAGCCGGAAAGTCGCCAGCTTCTTGTTGTCGGCAGCCATTTCGCGCTCGCCCTGGAGCACCACGATGTCGACCGACGGCTGGTTGTCCGACGCGGTCGAGAAGATCTGGGTGTGCGAGGTCGGGATGGTCGTGTTGCGATTGATCATCTTCGTCGCCACACCGCCCATCGTCTCGATCCCCAGGCTCAGCGGAGTGACGTCGAGGAGGAGGACGTCCTTCACCTCGCCGCCGAGGACGCCGGCCTGGATCGCCGCACCGACGGCCACCACCTCGTCGGGGTTGACGCCCTTGTGCGGCTCCTTGCCGTTGAACATCTTCTTGACGGCCTCGACGACCGCAGGCATGCGGGTCATGCCGCCAACCAGGATCACCTCGTCGATGTCGGCTGGCTTCAAGCCGGCATCGGCGAGCGCCTTCTTGACCGGATCGGCGGTCTTCGTGACGAGGTCGGCGACCAGGTCCTCGAGCTTGGCCCGGGTCAGGGTCAGCACGAGGTGCTTGGGCCCGGACGCGTCGGCGCTGATGAAGGGCAGGTTGATCTCGGTCGAGGTCGTGCTCGACAGCTCGATCTTGGCCTTCTCGGCCGCCTCCTTCAGGCGCTGGAGCGCGATCCGGTCCTTGGTGAGGTCGATCCCCTCGCTCTTCTTGAACTCCTCGCCCAGCCAGTCGATGACACGCTGGTCGAAGTCGTCGCCACCGAGGTGGGTGTCGCCGTTTGTGGAACGCACCTCGAAGACGCCCTCCGACAGCTCGAGGATGCTGATGTCGAAGGTGCCACCGCCGAGGTCATAGACGGCGATCTTCTCGTCCTTCTGCTTGTCGAGCCCATACGCCAGGGCAGATGCGGTCGGCTCGTTGACGATGCGCTTCACATCGAGGCCGGCGATCCGGCCGGCATCCTTCGTCGCCTGGCGCTGGGTGTCGTCGAAGTAGGCGGGCACGGTGATGACCGCCTCGGTCACCTTCTCGCCCAGGTACGCCTCGGCATCGGCCTTCAGCTTCTGGAGGATCATGGCGCTGATCTCCGGCGGGCTGAAGTGCTTCTCGTTTCCGAGCTTCACGACGATGCCGTCGGACTTCGGGTCTTTGATCACCTCGTACGGGACGAGGCCCTTCGATCGCTGCACCTCGGGGTCGTCGAAGCGACGGCCCATGAAGCGCTTGATGCTGAAGACCGTGTTTTCCGGGTTGGTGATCGCCTGGCGCTTGGCCACCTGGCCGACGAGGCGCTCACCGCTCTTGGGGAAACCGACCACCGATGGCGTGGTCCGGCCGCCCTCCGCGTTGGTGATGACCTGGGGCTCCCCGCCTTCCATGACGGCCACGACCGAGTTCGTCGTGCCCAGGTCGATGCCGATGATCTTGCCCATGGGTCGTTCAGTGCTCCTTCGGGTTGTTCGCCACTCGGACGAGGCTCGGCCGGATGACCCGGTCGTGCAGGCGGTATCCGCGCTGCACCTCGCCGATCACGTCGTTGTCTCGATGTTCGGCAGTCTCCTCGTGGGCGACCGCCTCGTGCAGGTTGGGGTCGAACGGCTGCCCGACCGCCTCGATCGGCGCCACGCCCTCCGACTCGAGGACGTTGCGGAGCTTGCGCTCCGTAAGCCGGACGCCCTCGACCCACGGGTCGTGTGCCTCGGCCGGGACGTTGTCGAGGGCCCGGTCGAAGTCGTCGAGGACGCCGAGCAGCTTGCCGATGAGGACCGCGTTGCTGAACTGGGTCAGCGTCATGCGCTCCTCGTCGGTTCGCCGCTTGTAGTTCGCGAAGTCGGCGGCCGATCGGTGCCAGTTGTTGCGGTGCTCCTCGTCGCTGCGGCGGACATCCTCGAGCTCGCGCTCGAGCTGCTCGATGCGCTCCGCCAGCTCGAGGCGCGATGGTGTCTTGATCGCCTCGGCACGCTCTTCGGCGCGGGTCTTCGTTCGCGGCCGCGGGCCGCCGTTCGTCGGTTGATCGGTCATTGGGTCTCGCCGTAGTGACTGTTGATGAGCTCGTTCATGAGAGTGGACAGGTAACGCACGGTCGGAATGGCACGCGGGTAGCGCATTCGGGTCGGTCCGAGCACCCCCAGCAGGCCGAGTGCCCGATCCGGCGCGCCGTACGGCGCGAAGATGAGGCTGACCTCGTGCATCGCGTCGTTCGTGTTTTCGCGTCCGATGATGACGTGCACCCCGCCGCTGCGGGTCAGCACCGGCACGAGCTGCTCGAGGAAATCGGAGCGCTGCAGGACCTCGAGGACCGGCCGCAGCTTCGAGCCCTCGGCGAACTCCGGCTGCTCCAGCACGTTGACGATGCCATCGGTGAAGACGTCCTCGACAACGACCGAGTCCGCTTCCTCGAGCAGGCCGACCACCACCGCCGCGACGCGGCCAGCCAGTGGCGACAACCTGTCGGCGCGGCGGCTGACCTGCGGCGCCGACAGGCCGGCGAGCTCGACGTTGAGCGCGGCCGCCGTCTCGTCCAGCTCGGACTGGTCGAGGCGTGCGTCGGGCAGCTCACGCTGCAGCACGCCGCGGTCGAGCCGTCGCTGCACGACGTTGCCATCGCCGAGGACGAGTACGAGCAGGCGGGTCCCGTCGGCGAGCGCCACGAGCTGGACGTGCCCGAACCGGGCACGACGCGAGCGTGCGGGCGTGACGACGGCTGCCGAGCGGGTGCTGCCGGCCAGGATCGAGGCGGCAAGACGCAGCCACTCGTTGCTAGTCAGCTGAACCTGGCTGAACTGGTGGCGGATCATGAGCCGATCCGCCTGGTCGAGCTCAGCCTCGCGCATGAGCGACTCGACGTAGAGCCGGTAGCCGAGGTCTGACGGCACGCGACCGGCGCTCGTGTGCGGGTGGGTGAGCAGCCCGAGCGCCTCCAGCTCTGCCATGGCGCTGCGCACCGTTGCCGGCGAGACGCCGAGCGCGTAGCGCCCGACGAGCGCCTTGGACCCGACCGGCACCGCGGTGAAGACGTAATCCTCAACGACGGCGCGCAGCACGGTTCGCTGCCGATCCGTCAGCTCCAGGGCCGGCCGGATCGGTATCCCGCGATCGCGGGCAGAGTGACGTTCTCCCGCCATTCCCGACCTCCGGTGCGCTCTTGGCACTCTCACCATGAGAGTGCCAAATTGGTGATTGCGGCATGGTACCGCCCGACCGAAGGCAGTGTCAACGAGCGGAACGCGACGCGACGAACGCCGCTCCGCGCGGCGACAGGCGGTACCCGACCTGGAGGCTCTCGGTCAGGCCCAGCTCTTTGAGCTTGCGAACGTCGATCTTGAACGGCCGGGTCTCACGCCCGAATCGCCCGGCCAGATCGGCGGCACGCACCGCCGGCATCTCGCCGATGACGCGCAGGACATCCGCGGTCCACGGCCCGTGCCGGCTGGCACGATCGAGGCGCTCGAGCCGGCGCTCGAGCTCGCGCAGGGCAACACCGTCCGGCAGCTCCTCACGCAGCGCAACGCGCGGATCCTCCCCGGCCAGGCGCAGCCTGATGCGGTAGATGGTGCCCTCGCGACCGTCGACGAAGGCGAGCAGCTGGTCAAGGGAGGGAAGGCCGGCATCCCGGGCATCGCGCTCGCCCAGGGCGTCGCGATCGACCACCTCCACCGCGTCGAACGCGACAACTCCGATGGCCGTCCGCTGCCGCCCGCCGGGGCGCACGCGCGGCCTCGGCCAACGGCGAATGGCGACGGTCACCCTGCCGTCACGGATGCCCTCGAGGATGGTGGGCCGGAACAGCATCAGGCCGCCGATCGCGCCCCGGGAGGCGGCAGGAACAGCAGGCAGGCCTCGGAAGCGAAGAGGCGGCCCCGAGGAGTGAGCCTCAGGCGCTCTGCGGCCAGCTCCAGCAGCCCGTCGGCCCGGCCCTGCTGTACCGCATCCGCGAAGTGCTGGAGCGGATCGCGTCCGAACTCGGCCCCGAACGCCCGGCGGCTGACGCCATCGAGGGTCCGGAGGCCGAGCGCGATGGCCTCGAACGCGCGGGTCGCCTCGTCTAGCTCCTCGGCGTGGTGCGCGGGGCGTCGACCGCCCGCCGCATCGGCCAGGTAGGCGTCCAGGTCACGCCGGTTCCAGGAGCGCTGGGTGCCGCCGTCGTACGAGTGCGCGCCTGCGCCGATCCCGGTGTACGCCCGCCGCGCCCAGTACGCGAGGTTGTGGCGGCTCTCGAAGCCGGGCCGCGCCCATGAGCTGAGCTCGTAGTGTCGATAGCCGGCCGCCCCGAGCACCTCCTCGGCCAGCCGGTACTGGCGGCTCGCGAGATCGTCATCCTGCTGCTCGGCCATTCGGCTTCGCCAACGCAGGGCGCCCGGCCGCGGTGGAGCCGCCCACTCGTCCGGCGCCATGACCAGCTGCAGTGCGTAGCAGCTGACGTGGTCCGGCGCGAGCTCCATGGCGCGCTGCAGCCCGTCCCGCCAATCGTCCAGGGACTGGCCGGGAATGGCATAGATCAGGTCGATGCTGACGCTGTCAAATCCGGCGATCCGGGCGCCATCGAAGGCACTGATTGCCTCGCGGGCGGAGTGGCCCCGTGCCAGCGCCTCGAGCTCGGCGTCACGCAGGCTCTGCACGCCGAGGCTGAGGCGGGTCACGCCGGCCCGGCGCAGGGCCGCCCAGTCGGGCCGCTCGCGCACGCTCGGATTGGCCTCCAGGGTGACCTCCTCGAGGTCGGCTGCGTCCCATCGGTCACGTGCGGCGCAAACGACCGCTGCCACCTGCTCCGCGGTCAGCAGGGAGGGCGTTCCCCCGCCGAAGTAGATCGTGCGGAGACGGCCGGGAGCCGGCCGAATCGCCATCTCGGCAAGGAGCGCATCCGCGTAGCGGGGAATGTCCCGCGCGCGTCCGCCGACGGTCACGAAATCGCAGTACGCGCACACGAGTCGACAGAACGGCACATGGACGTACAGGTGATGCGGCTGCATGAGCGTCTACGGTACCGAAGGGCGGGCTCCTAGATCGGTCGCTGGCGCAGCCGCCCTCCGGCGAAGGCGAAGAGGCTCATGGTGACCGCGAAGTGCCCGACGATGGCCGGGATGATGGAGCCCGTCTCGACGGTCGCGACGCCGGCCGCCCAGCCGAGGAGGACGGAGCCGGCGAGGAAGTACCAGTCACGGTCGCGCCACAGACGACGGTGGACGAGGCCGTAGATGAGCGCCTGGATGAAGATCGCCAGCCCGGCATCCAGCTCCGCGAACAGCAGCATGCCGAGCACGATGGAGCGAAACTGGAGCTCCTCGCTGATGGCGTTTGCCGCCGCCCCGAGCACCCGGGACGGAAGCAGCTCGATCGGCAGCGGCAGAACGCTGCCGTAGCGGAGGAAGGCGAGCGCCACACCGTTGATCAGCGCGATGACGGTGAAGAGCAGCATCACCACGAGCATGTTGTCGGGGTTGCCGCCGGTCAGGAAGAGCTGGGCGCGCCCGGAAGGCACGATGACGGCGATCCCGATCGCAAAGCCGATGACGAGCACGTAGTAGCTGACCGGGCCCATCCAGGGCGTCCGGTAGCGGAAGTAGTCGGAGCGGGTGATGCGCTCGGAGTCGAAGCGCAGGAGCACCAGGAAGAGCGTCAGGCCGAGCGCGATCGCCAGCCGCAGCGAATCGAAGAAGGTGAGCTCCACCTAGGCGCCCTCGTTCATCCGCAGCACGGCGAGGAAGGCCTCCTGCGGAATCTCGACCGAGCCGATCCGCTTCATCCGCTGCTTCCCTTCCTTCTGCTTCTCGAGCAGCTTGCGCTTGCGGGTGATGTCGCCGCCGTAGCACTTGGCAAGGACGTTCTTGCGCATCGCTCGAATCGTCTCGCGGCTGATGATATTCGAGCCGATGGCGGCCTGGACCGGCACTTCGAACATCTGCCGCGGGATCAGCTCCTTGAGCTTGTCGACCAGTGCCTTGCCGGAGCGATAGGCGTTGGACCGATGCACGATCAGGCTGAGGGCGTCGACCGGCTCCCCGCTGACGAGCACGTCGAGCTTGACGAGATCCCCTGCTCGGTAGCCGATGTAGCTGTAGTCCAGGCTGGCGTAGCCGCTCGATCGGCTCTTGAGCTGGTCGTAGAAGTCGATGATCAGCTCGCCGAGCGGCATCTCGAAGTGAAGGTTGACGCGGGTCGGGTCGAGGTACTCCATGTTCTGGAACTCGCCGCGGCGGCTGGTTGCCAGCTCCATGAGGGTGCCGATGTAGTCCGTCGGGGTGATGACCTGGGCCGAGACCCAGGGCTCGCGGATCTCCTCGATCTCACCGGGGCCGGGCATCTGGGCCGGGTTGTCGACCACCACCTCGTCCGCCCTGTGCTGGACCTTGACGCGATACTCGACGCTGGGCGCCGAGGCGATCAGATCGAGGTCGAACTCGCGCTCGAGACGCTCCTGGGTGATCTCCATGTGGAGCAGGCCGAGAAACCCGCAGCGAAAGCCGAACCCCAGCGCGGCGCTCGACTCCGGCTCGTACACGAAGCCCGCGTCGTTGAGGTGCAGCTTGTCGAGTGCCTCTCGCAGCTCGGGGTAATCGTCGCCGCGAAGCGGATAGATGCCGGCGAAGACGAGCGGCAACGGCTCCTCGTATCCGGGCAGGGGCTGCTGCGCCGCTCGCGAGGCCGTGGTCAGCGTGTCGCCCACCTGCGCCTCCCGGATGCTCTTCAGCCCCGTGGCCACGTATCCGACCTCGCCCGCGACCAGCCGTTTGGTCGGGACCGGCTGTGGCCGGAAGTAGCCCAACTCCAGGATCTCCGACTCAGCGCCGGTGGCCATGAAGCGGGTTCGGTCGTGGTCGTGGAGCGTCCCGGCCGCGAGGCGGACATAGGCCACGACGCCCTTGTACTGGTCGTAGTGGCTGTCGAACACCAGCGCGGCGAGCGGAGCGCTCGCGTCGTGGGCGGGGGCGGGAACGCGCGCGACGATCGCCTCGAGGATCTCGCGGATTCCGGTGCCTTCCTTGGCGCTGGCCAGCAGCACCTCCTCGCGTGGGATCGCGAGGGTCTCCTCCAGCTCGTCGAGGACCATGTCCGCATCGGCCGATGGCAGGTCGATCTTGTTGACGACGGGAATGATCACCAGGTTCTGCGCCATGGCCAGGTGGACGTTGGCGAGCGTCTGGGCCTCGATGCCCTGGGTGGCGTCGACGACCAGGATGGCGCCCTCGCACGCCTGGAGCGATCGGCTCACCTCGTAGGTGAAGTCGACGTGGCCGGGCGTATCGATCAGGTTCAGGGCGTAGGTGTGCCCGTCGCCCGCGTCGTAGTGGACGCGGACCGCCCGGGCCTTGATGGTGATCCCCTTCTCGCGCTCGAGGTCCATCGAGTCGAGCACCTGCGACTGCATGAGCCGCTTGTCGATGGTGTGCGTGACTTCGAGCAGCCGATCGGCCAGGGTCGACTTCCCGTGGTCGATGTGCGCGACGATACTGAAGTTACGGATGCGCTCCGGGGGGATCACGGGGCGGAAGTCTAGCCGAGAGCGGCACGCCGCACCGGGCGCGTGCTAGGGAGCGGCAGGCGACCCCGGTTGGACGGCGGCGGTCTCGACCTCGGCCTCTTCATCGGCCGGTGGGTCGGGGGCCGCGGCGGGCGTGGGACCGACCAGCGTGATGCCGTTCACGGTGCGGTACGAGCTGAAGTACGTGTTGCGGTGGATCTCGTTGCCGTCCGGGTCGTACACGAAGCGCGTCCGCGTCACGTCATGGCCATTGTGCGGGTATTCGACCCGCTTGCTGGTCCCGGGAGCCATGCTGGTGCTGACCTGCGTCGTCTCGGTTGCCACCCGGTGGTTGCTCGTCACCGGATCGGTGATGACGACCGTGCGGCCGGTCGGAATGCTCCACAGCTGGAAGGTGACGAACCCGTTGCCGCCGAACCCGCGGATGACGATCGGGTTCTCGGTGTCGTTGCGGAACGTCATGTCCTGCGTGTAGTTGTCATCCATGTACACCGTGGCGTCGAGCCCGTCCGGGTAGCGGTCGATGTAGTAGTAGTGATTGGCGCGGTCGCCCATCTCCAGGCCGGCCCGCAGGGCCGCGTTGAAGATGGTCGTCGAGGTCGAGCAGATCCCGCCGCCGATCGCCCCGCCGGCGACGCTCCGGCCGCCGATGATGACGCCACCGTAGTGGAAGCCGCGCTCGACAGTCACCGGGCCGATGCTGTTCCAGAAACTGAAGGTCTCGCCGGGCGCCAGGTTCCGGCCGTCGATGTCGCGGGCGGGGATGTTGATGTTGTTACCGAAGCCATTGCCGTCGCCGGGCACGTAGTAGGTCGTCCACGACGAGATCATCTGCATCTGCGGCAGTGCGGCCTCTGCCTCGGCCGTCGTGAGTGCCGGCTCGGTCACGTTCACCGCCAGCGCCAGAGAGGGGATCCCCGTACCACTCGCGCGCTCCTCGAGCGTCGTGAGGAGCGCCTCCGTGGTCGCCTCGACGTCCAGCTGGCGGCCGTCCCTGGCGGCGATGACGCCGCCAAGGCCTCCTCCGGCGGCGACGCCGATTTGGGCGTTGACCGGATCCTGGTCGACCGACGCGACGAGACCCTCGACGGCCGCGGCCACGGCCGCCTGGTCCACGCGCACGGCGTAGGCGATGCCACCGAGCTTCGGACCGAAGCTCAGCCACGAGGCGATGGTCTCCGAATCCAGTGACAGGGCCTCCTCGTCGCCTGCGCCCGGGATCTCGAGCGCCAACGTCTCCACGGTCGTGCGAGCGCTTGCCGCCACCTCCTCGGCGAGGGCGGTCGAGACGGTGGGCGGCACGACGGTGGGCGACAGACTCAGGCGCACGTCGGCCGGATCGGTGGTGGCCAGTGCCGTCGCGAGGAGCTGCTGCACGTCGTCCGCCTCGACGCTCGTGCCGGCGGCGGCGGGGGTGACCGTGAACGACGCGCCGTCCGCCACCACCGAGGCGTCGACGGCGGCCACCGAGAACTGGCGCGCGATCTCGTTCGTGACGCGGGCCATCGGCTGCTCGTCGTAGGCGTGGACGATCACCGGCAGCGCGGCGGGGTGTACGAGGGCGCGGAGGCGGGCGATCCCGTCGGCAAGCGGGTTCTCCTCACGGCCGACGCCGAAGGCGGCGTCGACCATGGCGTCGAGCTCATAGCCTCGGCCGACATCGGCGTAGGACACGGTCGTGTGCTGGTCGCCGATGAGCAACGTGGCGCTTCCCGTCGACAACGAAGGGAGCTCGGCGGCCAGGCGCTCGGAGGCTGCCTGGCGGCCCAGGCCGCTCAGCTGGACGCCGGCGACGCTGACGCCGGGCAGCACCTTGTCGGCCGTCGCGAGCGCGATGCCGGCCGAGAGGCCGATGCCGATGATCATGCCTGCGAGCAGGGTGGCGCCGAAGCCGATGAGCGTGGCGCGGCGCGCCGGCGGCGTGGCCACCGGGCGCATCAGCCGGCCGGGAATGGTGATGGTCGTCATGGTGTCGTGGCTGGAGACGCGCGTACGAGCGCGATCGTTGCAGGATCGGCTGCGGCATCCGGATGGCACACCGGACGTCTCCCCTTGATTCTCTCCTCGTGTCCAACCTCGACCGGCGGGCGACCGCGGCGGTGGCGGTGGTGGTGGCCGGATTGTCGCCGGTCGGAGGCCAATTGTCGAGTGGCCATTTGGTTCGGTACCACCGGCGATGCTATACTCCCGCCTCCGCCGCGCTCCGAGGAGCGTGCGTCCGTGTCCTAAGGCAGCAAGACTCGAGTTGAGGATTCCACGTGGCAAGAACGGCACGAACCTGGAAGGGCGCGCGCACGCCCTCCGCCCTGAAGCGCGTGCGCCAGTCCCTTCGCCGCCGCTCCGTCAACCGCCGGGCGCGCAGTGAGGCGAAGACGCTCGTGCAGCAGGCTTCGGAGATCGCCCTCGGGCGGTCGACCGGCGATGGCCCCGAGGCCGTGACCGCCGCCATCCGCGCTCTCGACAAGGCCGCCGAGAAGGGCATCATCCATCCCAACAACGCCGCCCGCCGCAAGAGCCGCCTCATGGTCAAGGCCAATGCGGCGCACCTGCTCGACGGCGCCGAGGCGACCACCACGACGACCGCCAAGAAGCGCACGACTGCCAGCAAGACGGCACAGCGCAAGAAGGTCGCCGCAGCCAAGGCCTCGAAGGCAGCGGCTGGCAAGGCCACCGATCGACCGCGAACGGCCGCCGGCAAGGCGAAGGTCGCCGTCACGCGCGCCAGCCGTGAGTCCGCCGCCGCACGCCGCCGCGCCAAGACCACGGACGAGCCCGAGGCCTGACGGGCGGCCGGCCTCTTCGCCTGACCCCGATACGGACCCCGGACGCCAGCGTCCGGGGTCTCCTGCGTTCAGCCTCGATTGGCTGTGAAGGCGCGCTCGCCCCCGTATTCGGCCGCGTCCCCGAGCTCCTCCTCGATGCGGAGGAGGCGGTTGTACTTCGCGATCCGCTCCGATCTGCTGATCGAGCCGGTCTTGATCTGCCCCGTGTTGAGCCCGACCACGAGGTCGGCGATGGTCGTATCTTCCGTCTCGCCCGATCGATGGCTGATGACGGCCGTCCATCCCGCGCGATGCGCCATCTCGACGGCCTCGAGAGTCTCGGTGAGCGTTCCGATCTGGTTCAGCTTGACGAGGATGCTGTTGGCGGCTCGCTCGCGGATGCCCCGGGCAAGGCGCTCGGTGTTGGTGACCAGCAGGTCGTCCCCAACCAGCTGGATCCGGTCGCCGAGGCGCTCGGTGAGGGCAGCCCAGCCCTGCCAGTCGTCCTCGGCCAGCCCGTCCTCGAGGCTGACGATCGGATAGCGCTCGATCCAATCGGCCCAGAAGTCGACCAGCTCGGCGCCGGTCATCGTCCGATCCTCCCGCGCCAGGCTGTACCGCCCATCGGCGAAGAGCTCGGTGCTGGCCGGGTCCAGGGCAATGGCGATCTGCTCGCCCGGCACATAGCCGGCGCGCTCGATCGCCGTCAGCACGGCGGCGATGGCGTCCTCGTTGGTGCCGAGGCTGGGCGCATAGCCTCCCTCGTCGCCAACCGTGGTCGCGAATCCCTCGTCGTGGAGCAGGGCACCCAGGGCGTGGAAGGTCTCGGCCGCCCAGCGCAGACCCTCTCGGAAGGTAGGTGCGCCCAGCGGGACGATCATGAACTCCTGGAAGTCGGTGGAGTCGATGGCGTGCTTGCCACCGTTGAGGATGTTCACCAGGGGCACCGGGAGTGTCCGAGCGCCCGCGCCGCCCAGGTATCGGTAGAGCGGCAGGCCGACCGCCTCGGCGGAAGCGTGGGCAACGGCCAAGCTGACGCCGAGCAGCGCGTTCGCCCCCAGCTTGGACTTGTTCGGGGTGCCGTCCAGGGAGATGAGCAGCCGGTCCAGGCTGACCTGGTCGAGGGCGTCGATCCCGAGCAGCTCGGGCCGGATGGTGTCGTTGATGTTCCGCACCGCCGTCAGCACTCCCTTGCCGCGGTAGCGTTCCCGATCGTCGTCGCGCAGCTCCACCGCCTCGTGCGCACCGGTCGACGCGCCGGATGGCACCATCGCCGTCCCGACCGCTCCGTC
>JALZDF010000058.1 GCA_030862645.1 Chloroflexota bacterium | reverse complement strand
CCCGGATCTCGCGGCACACGGCGATGCCGTCGAGGCCTGGCATGGCCAGGTCGAGGATGACGAGGTCGGGCGCATCGGCGTCGAAGCGACGCAGCGCCTCATGGCCGTCGTAGGCGGCGCTGACGCGGTGACCCACGCTGCCCACCAGTGCCGCCACGGCGCCGATGAGGGCCGGCTCGTCATCGATGACGAGGATGCGCAGATTCATCCGCCCGGCGCCTCCGGGAGGGCGGTCACGAACTGGCTGCCCCCGGCGGGCTTGTCCTCGATCCAGAGGCGGCCGCCCATGGCCGCGACCAGGCGGCGCGCGGCGAACAGGCCCACCCCGGCGCCGGGCGCACCGGTCCGGTCGAGCCGTACGAAGGGCTCGAACACGCTCTCGCGCATCTCGGGAGGCACTCCCGGCCCGTCATCGCCGACGGCCACGTGGATCTCGCCGTCGGCCGACCAGTCGGCTACCACGATCTCGGCACCGGGCGGTGCGTACTTCGCCGCGTTCTCGAGCAGGAGCTCCAGGACCTGCGCCAGTCGGGTCGGGTCGCCGAGCGCCATGCGGCTGCCGGTCGCGTACCGCTCGAGCCGATGACGCCGCAGGAGGGGCGCGAGCCGGGTCAGCACCTCGTCGATCACACTTCCGACGTCGAAGCGATGCAGGTCCACGGTGAGGAGCCGGTCCGCGCGGACGGTGTCCAGGATGGTGTCGACGAGCTCGTTGAGACGGAGGACCTGCCCGGTGGCCGCCTGGTGCCACTCTGGGACGTCGGCGTGCTGGCCTTCTGCCGTCTCGGCCAGCAGGTCGAGGTAGGCGCGCACCACCGCCAGCGGCGTCCGCAGCTGATGGGTGACAACGGCGATCAGCTCGGCGCGCGCCTGGTCCACGCTGCGCAGCCCGTCGAGCTGGGCCTCTGTCTCGAGATGAAGTCTTCGGCGCTCCACCACGCCAGCCAGCAGCGAGGCGATCATGGATAGCCGCCGAACCTCGGGCGGCGCGAACTCGCGGCGCTCGACGGTTTTCACGTTCAGGACGCCGACCACGCGGTCCGTCACCTCCAGGGGCACCGCCAGGATCGAGGTGAAGCGCTCGTGGTCCACGCCCCGGATCCAGGCGCAGCGCGGGTCGTTGGCGAGGTCTGTGCTGATCACCGGCGCGCGCGTGCTGGCCGCCAGGCCCGTGATTCCCTGGCCGATGTCGAGGCGCGCGACCCCAATGTGCTCCCGGTCGACGCCGTTCGTTGCGGCGAGGGTGAGCCCGGCGCCGTCGCGGTCGACGAGATAGAGCGAGCAGACCTCCGCGCGCATGGCGGCCGTGCTGCGATCCACGATGAGCTGCATCAGCTCGTCCCAGGTCGACGCGCCGGCTGCCAGCTGGACGATCTCGCGCAGCGCGCCCAGCTCCGACGTCTCGGCGGCGGTCGGGTCGGTCGTGTCGGTCGGGCTCATCGGTCATCCTCGTCGAGCGGTCGCCAGCTGCGATTGCCGAGTGCCTGGCACACTCGAAGGATGCACGATCGCGCACCGTGGCGCGCGGGGGGTCAGAGCCCGGTGACGGTCACCTCGTCCAGGACCTCGTCCACGCCGACCACGTCGCCGACGATCCCCAGGATCTCATCCAGCACGTCGACCGACTCCACCTCTCCGGCGACGTGGACGCGCGACCCGGTGACGGCGATCCTGATGCGGTCGCCGGCCGGGACGTCGGAGGCGCGCAGCGCCGAGATCACGTCGGCTCGCAGCTCGTCGTCGCGGGGGAGTGCTCCGTCCCCGGGCTGGATGGCATCCTCGCGCTCCAGCTCACCCGCGTCCGTCTCGTCGGTGCCGGCGACGTCGACGCCGGACTCCGACGCTCGGGCCTCGCTG
Source organism: Chloroflexota bacterium (assembly GCA_030862645.1). Lineage (GTDB taxonomy): Bacteria > Chloroflexota > Limnocylindria > QHBO01 > QHBO01 > JACDBZ01. The sequence goes on along the minus strand of JALZDF010000058.1, from coordinate 9,834 downwards.
ACCACGCGGTCGGTGGGCGGCACGTAGGGGACGCCCTCCTCTCGGGCAACCAGGTAGTCGTCGGTCTCGCCGCTCGCCGGTTCGTCGACCAGGTCGCCGGTGTCCTCCGAGGGCAGGGGCTGCCGCTCCGGTCGGTCGTCCATCATGGCGTTCACCTCCAGCCGGAAGTCCTGCGCAAGCCGCGTGCCGGTAGCATGCCCCGCACATGACCGATGCGCTCCTCGCCCGCCTGCGCGACATCGTCGGCGAACCGCACTGCCTGACCGATCCGGCACTGCGCGCCTCCTACGAGACCGACTGGACCCGCCGCTTCCATGGCACTGCCCTGGCCGTCGTTCGCCCCGGCTCGACCGACGAGGTTGCCGCGGCGCTCACCGCCTGCGCCGATGCCGGCGTGGGGGTGGTGCCGCAGGGCGGCAACACCGGACTCGTCGGCGGATCGGTGCCGCGCGGCGGCGAGGTGGTGCTGAACCTCCTGCGCCTGAACGACATCGGGGCGATTGACGGCGCGGCCGGCGAGGTAACGGTCGGAGCGGGCGTCACCCTTGCCGCCGTGCAGGCGGCGGCGCGCAGTGTCGGCTGGGACGTCGGGGTCGACCTCGGCGCGCGCGACTCCGCCACGATCGGCGGCATGGTCGCCACCAACGCTGGGGGCGTGAACGTCGTGCGCCATGGCGCGATGCGAACGCAGCTGCTCGGCTTCGAGGCGGTCCGCCCCGATGGCAGCATCCTCCGGCGCCTGCCGGGCATGCCGAAGGACAACACCGGCTACGACCTCGCCGGGTTGCTTGCTGGCTCGGAGGGAACGCTGGCCGTCATCACCGCCGTTCGGCTCCGGCTGGTGCCGCCGCTCCGTCATCGGGCGGTGTCCGTCGTCGGCTTCGGGGATGCGTCCGGCGCTGTCGCCGCTGCGTCGGAGCTGCGCCGCAGACTGGCATCGGTCCTGGCTCTCGAGCTGTTCACCGATGCCGGCTTGGAGATGATCATGCGGCACGCCTCCGTGGCTGCCCCGTTCGCCGCCCGAACGCCGTTCTACCTGCTGGTGGAGGTCGCATCGGACGATGCCGATCCGTCGGACGGGCTGTACGCGGCTCTGGAGGCCCTGGGCGCCGAAGAGTCCTCGGTGGCGGTCGCCGCGGACGCCGGGGGGCGCCACCGGCTGTGGCAGCTCCGCGAGCGCCACACGGAGGCGATCAACGCTGAGGGCGTGCCGCACAAGGTCGACGTGTCGGTGCCGAACGACCGCTACGCGGCGCTGGTCGACCGCACGCCGGGTGTCGTCGCGGCCGCCGCGCCCGGAGCTCGCGCCATCGTGTACGGCCACGTCGGAGACGGGAACCTGCATGTCAACGTGCTCGGCCCCGAGCCGGAGAACCATGCCGCCGACGACGCGGTGCTGGAGCTGGTGCTCGAGCTGGGCGGCAGCGTCAGTGCCGAGCACGGCATCGGCGTGGCCAAGGTGGCCTGGCTGGTCCGCGATCGCGGCCCGGAGGCGGTGGCCGCCATGCGCGCCATCAAGGATGCCTGGGACCCGGGCGGGATCATGAATTCGGGTGTCATGTTTGAACCGTAGGATCTGCCGATGACAAGCGAGACCGGATTCCTCGAGACGAACGGGGCGCGCATCTACTACGAGGTCGAGGGCAGTGGCGAGCCGATCGTGCTCATCCATGCCGGCGTGGCCAACCTGCGCATGTGGGACGACCAGGTGGCCGCCCTGCGCGACGACTTCCGCGTCATCCGCTACGACACGCGTGGCTTCGGCCGGACCGAGACCGATGCCGTCGAGTTCTCGAACCGCGCCGACATCGCGGCGCTGCTGGATCACCTGGGGGAGCGCTCAGCACACATCGTCGGGCTCTCGCGCGCCGGTTCGATCGCGCTGGACTTCGCTCTCGACTATCCCGACCGGATGCGGACGCTGGTCGTGGCGGCCGGCGGAGTGAGCGGGTACGACGCTGGTGACGAGGCACCGGAGGACTGGGAGCAGGTGGAGGCGTGGACGGATGCGCGCGACTGGAAACGCGTCGCCGAATGGGAGACCGCCTACTGGGCCGATGGCCCCGGCCAGCCGCCCGATCGAGTCGATCCGGCGATTCGCTGGAAGGTCCACGACTGGATCCTGACGAACTACCTCGCGGAGAAGGAGGAGGGCACGCCGCAGGTGCTCGACCCACCCGCGGCCACGCGACTGGATGAGCTGCGTGTGCCGTTGCTCGTGATGCTGGGCACGCTGGACGATCCGGGAACCACGGCGACCATGCGCCACCTCGCCGATGCCGTGCCGGATGCTCGGCTCGAGGTGTTCGACGGCGTCGCGCACATGCTCAACATGGAGCAGCCGGAACGCTTCACCGCCCTGCTGCGCGAACACTTCGCCCGCGGATAGGTCCTGGTCTGCCGATGAGCGAGCTCGACGATCTCCTCGAGGGCGCGGACGCGAGTCGGTCTCGTGGCGAGCCGTTCGCCCTGGCCACGGTGGTCGCCGTGCGCGGCTCGTCCTACCGCCGGCCGGGGGCGCGGCTGCTGGTCCCGGCCGATGGCGCGCCCACGGGCCTGGTCTCCGGCGGCTGCCTGGAGGAGGAGGCCGCGCGACTGGCGCGCGAAGCGCTTCGGCTCGACGCGCCGGTGATGGTGACCGTCGACCACTCGGCCGAGGGTGACGAGCTGTGGGGACTCGGCCTCGGCTGCCGTGGCGTGATCGATCTTCTGGCCGAGCCCCCGGGCATGGCGGCCGAGACGCTCGAGGCGCTCCGGGCGGCGCGCGAGGGCCAGGCCAGCTACCTGCTCACCGGGCTCGACGGCGAGCGACGACGGCTGACCGCCCCGGAGGCCGACGCCCTCGGCGAGCGGGCGGCCATGGCAGTGGCCCACGGGCGGCCAACCGTCATCGGGGAGGCCGTGCTCGATCCGATCCTGCCTCCGCTGCACCTGGTGGTGGGTGGGGCCGGCCCGGACGCGGGTCCGTTGGTGGCCGCCGGCCTGCGCCTCGGGTGGCGGGTCAGCGTGGTGGACCCGCGTCGCTCGCTGATGCGTGCCGAGCGCTTCGCCGGGGCGGCGCTCCATGCCGTGGAGCCGGAGCAGGCGGCCGAGGCCGTCGGAGCCGGCGAGTGGACCGCGGTGGTGCTCATGAGCCACGACTACCTGCGCGATGCGGCATTCCTGCGCGGCTTCATCGGCCGCGGCGTGCCCTATCTCGGCGTGCTCGGGCCGCGTGATCGCACGGCCCGCCTGTTGGCCGAGCTGGCGTCGTCGCCGACCGACGCCGACCTTGCGGCGCTCCATGCGCCGGCCGGACTTGACATCGGAGCGGATGGGGCCGAGGAGGTGGCGACCGCCATCATCGGCGAGATCCTGGCGGTCCTCCGCGGCCGATCCGGAGCGCCCCTCCGCGAGCGCCGGGGCCCGATCCACGGCTGATGCGTCAGCCGGCTGCGTACTCCTGTGGATGATCGCCGCGATCCTTCTCCGACGTGCGAGCGATCGTCTCGAGCGTCTCGTCGACGGTGGTGCCGTTCGCATCGGCCGCTCGCTTGACGACCTCGTAGGTGATGTTGACTCCGGGCATGCCCATGTCGTCATGGGCGCGCATGCATCCGCAATTCAGGCACATGGTCGGCTCCCTGTACGTGTGCCCAGCTCCGTCCGCATGTCGGATGCCAAGCCCTATCCGCCGATGAAACTCATCTCCACCTTCGGCAGGTCGACCGTCTCGAGCGTCCGCAGCTCCGAGTAGCGGTCGTCCCGGCCCGCCCAGATGACGCGCAGAGCTTCGGCGAGTCCGGCGTCGGAGGCGCCGGATCGGATCATGCCCCGCAGATCGCTGCCGGCCGTCGCGAACAGGCAGGTGAAGAGCCGGCCGTCTGCCGACAGGCGCGCCCGCGTGCAGTCCCCGCAGAAGGGTTGCGTCACACTGCTGATGACGCCGATCTCGCCGGCACCGTCCCGATAACGGTAGCGTTGCGCCACCTCGCCACGGTAGCCGGCGGCGACCGGCAGGAGCGGCCAGCGCGCATGGATGGCGGCCACCACCTCGGCGGCCGGAACCACGTCGTCGAGCCGCCAGCCGTTCGTGTGCCCGACGTCCATGTACTCGATGAAGCGGACCGTGGTGTCGGTGCCCCGAAAGCGCTCGGCCAGGTCCAGCACGGCATGCTCGTTGAGGCCGCGACGGATGACGGTGTTGACCTTGACCGGCCCCAGGCCGGCTTCCTCTGCAGCGCCGATACCGTCGAGCACTCGAGAGACCGGGAAGCCGACATCGTTCATCGCCTGGAAGGTCGCATCGTCCAGTGCGTCGAGGCTGACGGTGACCCGGTGCAGGCCGGCGTCGGCGAGGAGCTGCGCGCGGTCGGCGAGGAGCGAGGCGTTCGTCGTCAGCGTCAGGTCCTCGACGCGCTCGATGCCGGCAAGCCTGGCGATCAGGCGCTCGAGGTTGCGCCGCACCAGCGGCTCGCCGCCGGTCAGTCGAACCTTGCGCACCCCCAGCGCCACCGAGGCGCGCACGATGCGCTCGATCTCCTCGAAGTCGAGGATCTCGGCGCGGGGGAGGAATGCGTGGTCCCGCCCGTACACCTCCTTCGGCATGCAGTACACGCAGCGGAAGTTGCAGCGGTCGGTGACACTGACGCGCAGGTCGCGCATCGGCCGGCCGAGGGTGTCGAGCACGGTGAGCGGGGAGGTCATCCGTCATCCATGGTGGCAGCGACCGCCGTCACTGCCAAGTCAGGCGATCAGGACCGATACGCCGATGATCGCGCCCAGCGCCGCGGCCACCCCGCCGCCACCGATCAGCGCGAGGCGCGAGGCAGCCCGTTCGCAGCGCGGAACCACGGCGCCGCCGAGCCCCAGGCCGATCCCGAGCGCACCGCCCAGCAGCAACGTTGCCGCGACCAGGGTGGCCGGATTGACGACGGTGGTGGCTGTGCCCTCGGAGATCGCATCGTCTGACAGCGTGTAGGCAAACCGCTGCCTCGAGATCTCGGTGTCGCCGGACTCGGAGAGGATGCGGACGCTGGTGTCCCACTGGCTGCCGGCGGGGAGCACGACGGCGTCGGCGGTCCAGTCGACCGTGCCATCAGCGGTGGCCATCTCCATGCCGGCCATGCCGGCCATGCCGGGGGCGTGGTCCATGCCGGCCATCGCCTCGAGGATCAATGGCACCCGGGTCACGCTGCCCTCGTCGAGACGATCGAGGGCGAGCTCGAGGGTGGATGACGCGGCCAGCGCATCGGTCGTGGTGACCACCACGCGGTTCAGACCCGGGCGCCCGGGGATGATGCTCATGCTCATGTCGGGCGCCACGTTGCCGAACGCGTCAGGGATCGGCTCGATGCGGACCCCGCCGGGCTCCTCCACGGGTGGCGTGATGGCCAGCGCGGCCGTCAGCACAAGCACGGTTGTGGCCAGCATGAACTCGACCGTGATGCGGCTGCGGAAGCCATCGAGCCAGCCCATCATTCGACCGCCATCCAGGTAGTTCAGCCCGCCAAGGCCCAGAGCCCCCGCCGCGAATCCCGCCTTCATGAGCAGCGTGCGCCCGTACTCGGTCCCGGTGTCGATCAGCACGCCGGTCTGCACGTAGGCGGCGTACACGCCGGTGAGGACCACCAGGCCGATCGACGCCAGCGCCAGCGCCGAGAAACGTGGGACAAAGGTGCGCATCGGCGGTGGGACGTGCGCGCTCAGGAGGGCGGGCCGCAGGGCCAGGGCGAGCAGCGCCGCGATGCCGCCGATCCAGATGGCGGCGGCGCCGACATGCACGACGCCGGACACGACCGGCGCCGGCCCCGGCAGCGCCGATGCATGCCCCGCCAGAACGAGCAGCACGAGGCCGGTGAGCCCGCTGGCCGCCGCCACCGCGTGGACCAACCGCGGCCGGACGACCAGCAGCGCGGCCCCACCCCCCAGTGCCACCACGGCGCGCGCGAGCTGCAGCATCCCGTTGCGGCTTGCGGTCAGGTAGTCGCCGATCGAACCGGCCTCGGCTCCGGAGGCGGCGGCCGCCACCAGGCCGGCCAGCCCCGAGACGACCAACCCGGCGCCAAGGCCGCGCACCAGCACCCGAGGCATCGCCTCGTCCGGGATGACGACGCGATGGAAGACGGCAATGCCCAGTGCCAGCATCAGGCCCACGTAGGTCAGCCAGCGACCGACCACGCCGATCGGGTCCGTTTCGCTGTGCACCATCCCGCCGCCTGACCGGCTCACGAGGGTGCCCTCCACGTCGCCGACGCCGAAGCTCAGGGAACCCTCGGCGGTGTGCCCGTCAGCGGCCGACAGGGTGCGCCAGGTGACCAGGTAGATGCCGTCGTCCAGGTCAGGGTTGGCGACCAGCAGCGCGTAGGGGTCCCCTGGATCGACCTCGCCGGCACGTGACAGGACGGGGGTTCCATCCTGGGTTTCCAGGTCCAGTGAGGTGACCTGCGACTCGAGCGGCTCACTGAACACGAGCCGGATCTCGGCCGGTGGCTCGGGCAGGACGGCGCCCGAGCCCGGTGAGCTGGCGACCAGCTGGGCGTGGGCCAGCACGTGGGCGCCGCCAATCGGCCGCGGCAGCGCCGGGGTGACAAGCAACGCAAGCAGTGCGATGGCGCCGCCAAGGCGCAAGGCACGCGTCGCCGGCATCAGGGCCGGCGGCGTGCTAGGGCCAGGCCCAGGGCCAGCAGCCCTGCCATCAGCCCGGCCCCACCGATCACCAGCGCCAAGGTGGCCGTACCTGCGGCGGCGGCTCCCGCCTCCGCATCGCGGGCCGTGTCACCGGCGGCGGGCAGGACCACCGGGAACTGGCCGCCGGCGACGTCCTGCACCTCGCTGAACGTGTCCGGACCCGAAGTGAACGACTCGTCGATCTCCTGCCCGTCGACCGTGCCGAAGACGTGGAAGGTGTATGGACCCGCGGCGGTCGGAATGAAGACGGATCGATAGGCGCCGGCCTCGCCGAAGACGGGCGAGAGCGGCAGCTCCCGGACCCGGTCGTCGAAGGAGACCTCGGCCTGGAGCGTTTCCTCGAGGCCCTCCACCGGCTCCTCGCCGCGCGTGACGCGCAGGTCGAGCCCGCTCTTCTGGCCACTGTAGACCGGTTCGTCGAGGAAGCCGACCACCAGGGTCAGCTGGCCGACTTCGCGGGCTTCGTGGGCAAGGGTGGTGCCGGTGCTGGCGATCATGGCCAGCGCGACACCCAGGAGGGCTGCCCGCCCAAGGCGTTGATGCATGGTTCAGTTCTCCGTTGGGTGCCACCGTTGAGGTAGCCCCGGTGATTCGATGGTCAGCTGTGCTGGACGAATCTCGACGGAGGGGCGCGCCCGGCGATGGAGCACGCAAGCGGGGAGACGCGCGCCACCCAAAGCCGTGCCGGCGGCCGCGGCAGGCTCCGCGGAGCGTGCCCGAAGGCCCGGCCGAGGGCGGTGGCGATGGCGGCCTGCAGCTCGGCCTCGGCACCCCGGAACGCTGCTGCCGCCACGGCCGCCATGCCGGTGACGAGCCCGATGACGGGTAGCGCGAGCGGGTACTCCGGCCCCAGGAGCGCTCCGAGCCCTGGCGCGTGGAGGTGGGTGAGGTAGTGCTCGATGTTCTCCTGGACCGCGAAGCCGATCACGACCACCGCGAAGAGCCGCAGCCAGACGGCGCCGAAGCTGCGCAGCCCGGGCCGGTGCGCTGCGGCACCGAGCGTCGCAGCACGCCGTCGCAGGGACCGCAGCCGAATAGAGGCCGCGGCCGCCGCCAGCAGGCCGATGGCCGCCAGGGCGAAGCTGACTGCTCCCCAGTAGCCGTGGCCGGCCTCACGCACTGCGCGAGCGAAGGGCTCTCCGGGGCCGACCTGGGCGAGGAAGATGGCGTCGTGGCTCACGAACAGCGCGACGGCGACGAGCGCCCAGAAGGCGAGCCGTGGCGGGATGCGCGCGAACGACGCTCCGATCCTCATATCAGTCAATACGGTAGCCGACACGCTGCCGTATGCCTCAGGCCGACTCCCCGTGTGCGTGCGGATGCTCGACGAGGCGCATGCCGAGCTCGGGCAGGGGGCGAGGATCGGGATCGGGCTCGTACTCGTCGGTTCCCTCGGCCACCGCGTAGGTCCATCGCGGCCCATCGGCCGCGATCGCGCGAAGCGCATCGGCGAGGGCGTCGACGTCCGCCGTCGTCGAGCCAAGGCCGAGGCTCATGCGGGCCGCCCCCGGCAGGCGCTCGTGATGGCCGGCCCGCGTCTCGTCCAGGAGGCGCCGCATCTCGTCGTCGGCGACGCGGAGCAGCCGCATCATCAGCGGGTGCGCGCAGAAGCAACCGTGCCGGATGCCGATGCCGTGCTCGGCCGAGAGCACCGCCGCCAGCAGGTCGTAGGGCACGTCGCGCAGGTTGAAGGTCAGCAGGCCGACGCGCGGATGCTCGGCGGGCCAGACGCGGTAGTGCTCGAACCCGTCGACGGTGGCCAGGACCCGCCGGGCATATGCCAGCAGCTCGTCCTCCTCCGCGGCGATGCGGTCCATGCCGGCCTCGCGCAGCGTGTCGCACGCCACGCCGAGGGCCACGGCGCCGATCACGTTCGGCGATCCCGCCTCCTGGCGGTCCGGGAGGTCGGCCCACAGCGTCTCCTCGACGGTGACCAGCTTCACGGCCCCGCCGCCACGCAGGAACGGATCCCCGGCGCTCAGCCAGTCCCGCTCGCCGATCAGCGCCCCGGCGCCGTACGGTGCGTACAGCTTGTGGCCGGACAGCGCGAGGTAGTCGACCCCGTCGCGCTGCATGTCGATCGGCGCGTGCGGCGCGAGCTGCGCCGCGTCGACGAGCAATCGCGCGCCGTGCTCGTGCGCGACCGCAGCGATCTCGGCCACCGGCCAGATCTCGCCGGTCACGTTGCTGGCCCCGGTGACCGCGACCAGGTGCGGATCCTCGCAATGCGGCAGGTCGCGCAGGGTGACGGCCAGCTGCCCGAGCATCTCCGCCGGCGTCTCGGGAACCGGCAGGTAGCGCACGCCGATCCGCCGCCAGGGCAGCAGGTTGGCGTGATGCTCGCCGGCGAAGGCGACCACGTGGGTTCCCTCCGGCAGCGTGCCGGCCAGCAGGTTGATCGAATCGGTCGTGTTACGGGTGATGATGACCGCGTCGTCGTCGCGGCCGTTCACGAAGCGCCGGATGGACTCGCGGGCGCCCTCGTAGGCGGCGGTGGAGGCGCGGGACTTGAAGCCGGCGCCGCGGTGGACGCTGGAGTACCAGCCGAGCAGCTCGCCGACCGCGTCGCGCACCACCTGGAGCGCCGGCGCGGAGGCGGCGTAGTCGAGGTTCACGTAGCGGCGGTACTCGCCGGTGACCAGCGGGACCGCGGTATCGGCGCCCATCAGGCGCAGGCGGTCGCTGCCGTGGGCCGGGGCGGGTCGCGTGGCCGTCATCGGCGACATCCTACGCCCGCCGTCAGGGCAGGAGCACCAGCTTTGCGGCGGCAAGCACCAGCACGACGGCCAGGGCGCGACGCAGGTTCAGGATGCTGAAGCGGGCCGCGCCGAGCCAGGAGCCGATGGCGCCGCCGGCCACGACCGAACCGATCCACAGCGGGAGCGCCGGCGGCAGGCCGATGCCGCCCGTCAACAGACCGCCAAACCCGGCGATCGAGTTGACGAGGATGAAGGCGCCCGACAGGCCTGCCGCTTCGCGAGTTCCGGTCCAGGCCGCCAGCACGAGCAGTGGCGTGAGGAAGATGCCGCCACCGGTGCCGGTCAGGCCGGCCAGCAGGCCGATCCCCGCCCCGGCGGCCATGCCGGCCAGCAGCGGCACGCCCGCATAGTCGGCGCCGTCGGCCGCCTGGCTCGCGGTCGCCAGGCGCCACGCGCCGGCCAGCAG
>JALZDF010000171.1 GCA_030862645.1 Chloroflexota bacterium | reverse complement strand
GTGACGCTCAGCCAGCGCGGCTACATCAAGCGCCAGCCGATCAGCACCTTCCGGTCGCAGCGGCGGGGCGGTCGGGGCAAGCTCGCCATGCTGACGCGAGAGGAGGATGCGGTCCGTCACCTGCTCGTGGCGAATACCCACGACAACATCCTCTTCTTCACGAACCGCGGCCGCGTCTTCATCACCAAGGTGCACACCCTGCCCGATGCCTCACGCCAGGCGAAGGGCCTCCCGATCATCAACCTGCCGGGCGTCCAGGTGGAGCAGCGCGAGTACGTCAGCGCCATCATCAGCCTGCCGCAGTTCGAGCCCGGCCACTACCTGGTCATGGCCACCCGCAAGGGAATGATCAAGAAGACGTCGCTCGAGGACTACGCGAAGATCCGCGCCAACGGGCTGATCGCCATCAACCTCATCGACGGCGACGAGCTGCAGTGGGTCGGGCTATCGGATGGCCAGAACGACATCATCGTTGCCACCAAGAACGGCCAGGCGGCTCGCTTCCGCGAGGGGGAGGTCCGGCCGCTCGGCCGCGGCACCCAGGGCGTCACGGCCCTGCGCCTCAAGGGCGACGACGAGGTGATCGGCATGGAGGTCGTCGAGCACCTCGATCAGCAGCTGCTCGTCGTCACCGAGCAGGGCTTCGGCAAGCGGACCGACATCGCCGACTTCCCGGTGAAGCATCGCGCCACCGGCGGCGTCATCGCCAATTCGCTCAACAAGGACACCGGGCCGGTGGCCGCCATCCGAATCGTGGGCCGCGAGGAGGAGGAGCTGATGCTGATCACCGAGCTCGGCACCATCCTGCGCACCGAGGTCGGCGGCATCAATCGCTACCGTCGCGCCTCTCGCGGCGTGACCGTCATGAAGCCGGCCGACGAGGACCGGATCGTGTCGATCACCGTGTTCGTCGACAACCGCCTCCCCGAGGAGCTCGTCGAGGCGGAGTAGATTCGAAGTCGGCCGATCCCCGCCCCGGCCCTGCATGTGGAATCCCGTCTCCCGGAGCGACGAGAGCACGCGGTCCTCCCAGCTCAGCCACGACGGATCCCCGGCGATGCGCTTCAGCACGCGGTCGCCCGGCCCGCCAGGCGTGACCCGTGCCGGGCAAACCGGTGGAGAGCATCGGTCAACCCGAAGGCTGCAAGGACCGGTCGAGGCGGACGTCGGGGCCGCATCCCGTGTCATTGATGGGCCCAGCCGCTAGAATCGGCCGTGCCTCACCGCCCTGCGGAGATCGACGTGTACGCCGACGAGTTCAGCATCTACGCCGGCAACGCCAATAAGCCGCTCGCCGAGCGAATCACGCGCTACCTCAAGACCCAGCTCGGCGAGGTCGAGGTCTTCCAGTTCGCGAACGAGAACATCTTCGTGCGCGTCATGGAGAACGTCCGCGAGCAGGATGTCTTCCTCGTCCAGCCGACGAGCCGGCCGGTGAACCAGTCGATCATGGAACTCCTGATCATGATCGACGCCTTCAAACGTGCCTCGGCGGGGCGGATCACCGCGGTCATCCCGCACTACAGCTACGGCCGGTCGGACAAGAAGGACCAGCCGCGGGTGCCGATCACGGCGCGCCTCATCGCCGACATGCTCACTGTGGCGGGGGCGGACCGCGTGCTGACCATGGACCTGCACCAAGGTCAGATCCAGGGGTTCTTCAGCATCCCGGTCGACGAGCTGACCGCCGTGAATCTCATCTGCGCCCACATCAAGGCCAAGCAGATCGACGACATCGTGGTCGTGTCGGAGCTCGGCTTCGCCAAGAAGGCGCGCAACTTCGCCGAGCTGCTGTCGGCGCCGCTCGCCATCGTCGAGAAGCGCCGCCTCGGCAACGAGGACCGCACGGAGGTCATGAACATCATCGGCGAGGTCGGGGACAAGACCGCGGTGATCATCGACGACGAGGTCGACACCGCCGGATCGCTGATGGAGGCCGTCGGCGCGCTTCAGGCGGCGGGCGCCCGCGCGATCTACAGCTGCGCCACCCACGGCGTCTTCTCGGGCGCGGCGCTGGAGCGCATCGCGGAGTCACCCATCACCGAGGTGATCGTGACCGATACGATCCCGCTCCCGCCGGGGGCGGATGACCCGCGAATCACGGTCCTCAGCGTCGCGCCGCTCTTCGGCGAGGCGATCAAGCGGATCCATCGCGGCGAGAGCGTCGGCGCGCTTTTCAGCTCCGAGGTCCATATGGTCGAGGAGATGACCTTCTGGGACGAGGAGGCCAAGGACGACGACGAGCCGATACGGCAGCCCTTTCGGATGAGCGCCGGCGGATGACCTCGTCGACCGATGTCAAGCTGGGGGTCCTGCTGTGGAGCCAGGCGACCGACTGGCCGTCGTTCGAGAAAGCCGCCGTGCGGATCGACGAGCTGGGCTACGACTCGCTGTGGACGTGGGACCACCTCTACGCCATCTTCGGTGATCCGTACCAGCCGATCTTCGAGGGCTGGATGTCGCTCGCCGCCTGGGCCAAGGTCACCTCGCGCGTTCGACTCGGGCTCCTCGTCGGCGCCAACACGTTCCGGAATCCGGGGTTGGTCGCCAAGCTGGCCGGCACTCTCGACCACCTGAGCGACGGCCGCGCCATCCTCGGCATCGGCGGCGCCTGGTTCGAGCTCGAGCACACCGCCCACGGGATCGAGTTCGGGTCGGGCTTCGGGCAGCGCCTCGATTGGCTCGACGAGTCGGTCGCCGCCATGCGGGCGGTGCTCGACGGCGATGAAGTGACGTCACCTCAGGACGGGCGCTACGACATGGACGCGCTGCGCCATCAGCCGCTGCCCATCCAGCGCCGCCTGCCGGTCATGATCGGCGGATCCGGCGAAAGGAAGACGCTTCGAACCGTCGCCCGTTACGCCGACATGTGGAACGCCATGGGCACCATCGAGAAGCTGCGGCACAAGGACGAGGTCCTGCGCCGGCATTGCGACGAGGTCGGGCGCGACCCGGCCGAGATCGAGCGTACGGTGGGATGCAAGCCGATCATCCGTGACACCGAGGTGGATGCGCGCCGGCTATGGGAATCCCAGATGGAGCACAACCGGACGCCGATGGCGGACGTGGCCCACGACAATACCTTCTGGGTCGGGACGCCGCAGCAGCTGGCGGAGCGGATGATCGCCTGCCGCGACATCGGCTTCTCAACGTTCCTTGCCGAGATGGCGGCTCCCTACGACGACGAGACCCTCGAGCGCTGGATACGCGAGGTCAAGCCGATGGTGGACGCCGGCTGACACGCACTGCTGGTGCGCCGGGCATGCACTGTTGGGGAGGGTGACGCGCCTGCCACCATATCGTTGGATCGTCCGGGCGCTCACGCTCGATCCTCAGTGATTCGAGGCCACGAGAGGGAGGGGCTATACTCGCCGCCCGATGTTCAAGTTCCTGTCCCGCCTGGGGGACTCCAACGAGCGGGAGATCCGAGCTCTCCAGCCGCTCGTCGACCGGATCAACGCGCTCGAGCCGGAAATCCAGGCACTCACTGACGCCGAGCTCGCCGGCAAGACCGATGCGCTGCGCGCGCGCCTGCGGGAACAGGTCGGCGAGATCTTGGAACCGATCGAGTTGCGCGCGACAGATCCCGACGAAGACGCAGCCGAATCGGCGCTGGCGGGAGCCGATGCCGCCCGGCTCGCCGACACGCTGAAGCGGCAGCGCAAGAGCGAGCTGGCTCGGATCAACGAGGCGCTCGAGGAGATCCTGCCGGAGGCGTTCGCATCGGTCCGAGAGGCGATGGTGCGGGCGCTCGGCAAGCGGCATTACGACGTGCAGCTGATGGGCGGGATCGTGCTCCACCGTGGGGCGATCGCGGAGCAGCGGACCGGCGAGGGCAAGACGTTCGTGGCCCCACTGGCGGCGTTTCTCAACGCGCTCGTCGGACGCGGCGTGCACGTCGTGGATCCCAACGACTACCTGGCCAAGCGCGACGCGCAGTGGGTGGGTGCCGTCTTCCATCGACTTGGGATGAGCGTCGGGAGCATCCAGCACGACGGCGCCTTCGTCTTCGACCCGGACTTTCCGGCCACCGACGAGCGGCTGCGCGACCTCCGGCCAGTCTCGCGCCAGGAGGCGTACGCAGCGGACGTCACGTACGGGACGAACAACGAGTTCGGCTTCGACATGCTGCGCGACAACCTGGCCGTCGACCTCGCCGCGCGGGTGCAGCGCGGCCACTTCTACGCGATCGTGGACGAGGTCGACAGCATCCTCATCGACGAGGCGCGCACGCCGCTCATCATCAGCGGTAACGCCGAGGAGTCGGCCGACAAGTACATCCAGTTCGCCGGCCTCGTCCCGCGCCTGAAGGCCGAAGAGGACTACGTCGTCGACGAGAAGTTCAAGCAGGTGGCGATCACCGAGGCGGGCACCGACAAGATGGAGCGCTGGCTCGGCGTCGAGAACATGTTCGCCGACGACTTCAGCCTGGCGCGACACCTCGAGCAGGCCCTCAAGGCGCAGGTCCTCTATCAGCGCGACCGTGACTACGTCGTGAAGGATGGCGAAGTGGTCATCGTCGACGAGTTCACCGGTCGCCTCATGCCCGGGCGTCGATGGTCGGAGGGCCTCCACCAGGCCGTCGAGGCCAAGGAGGGAGTCGCCGTTCGCAACGAGCAGCGGACGCTGGCGACGGTGACCTTCCAGAACTACTTCCGCATGTACGACAAGCTGGCCGGCATGACGGGGACCGCCGAGACGGAGGCGGAGGAGTTCAGCAAGATCTACGGCCTGGAGGTGGTCGTCGTCCCGACCAACCGCGAGATGATCCGCGCCGACTATGCCGACCTGATCTACGCCAAACAGGGCGGCAAGTGGAACGCGGTCATCGACGAGATCAC
>JALZDF010000158.1 GCA_030862645.1 Chloroflexota bacterium | reverse complement strand
CGCACCTGGTGGCGTGTCGGTCCCGCGCTTGCCGAGCATGGCTGGCGCGTGATCGCGGTGGATCAGCGCGGCCATGGGCGGAGTCCGCCGATCGACGGCGTGGCGACGGCCGAGAGCATGGCCGCCGCCCTTGCGGCCACGCTGGAGACCATGGACATGCTTCCGGTCGAGCTAGCGGCCAATCCGCCGTGGCTCGAGGAGGATGCGCGCCAGGACGTCGAGGGCAGGGCCCTGTGCGACCTCGAGGGCATCCTCGTCTCGCTGCGCAACGACACGGGCCACCGGGTGCTCGATCTCGTGCCGACCATTGGCATCCCGACGCTCGACCTGCTGGCCGACGAGGCTCGTTCGGTGCCGGGGCCCATGCGAGCCGAGCTGATCGCCTCTGCACCGGCCACGGCCACCGTCGTCGAGCTCGATGCCGGCCACACGGTGCACCGCGACCGGTTCGTCGAATATGTCGCCTCGATCCTGGGGTGGCTCCAGCCGCCCCCCGCCGCATGAGGACGTCCATCGAGGAGGTCGCCGATTGGGTCGGCGCCGCGCGATCGACGGTCGTGCTGACCGGAGCGGGCGTCAGCACCGACTCGGGCATTCCGGACTTCCGCGGTCCGAACGGCGTGTGGACGCGCGACCCGCGCGCCGAGCGGCTGAGCAATATCGGCTACTACCTCGCCGATCCCTCCATCCGCCGGGAGTCGTGGCGGCGTCGGCTGGATCATCCCGCCTGGAACGCCCGGCCGAACGCGGCGCACCGCGCGCTGGCCGCTCTCGAAGCCGTCGGGCGCCTCAGGGTGCTCGTCACCCAGAACATCGACGGGCTGCACCTCGCGGGCGGCACGTCACCCGAGCGTCTCATCGAGATCCACGGCACCATCCGCGAGTCGGCGTGCCTGGCGTGCGGTGACCGTCGGCCGATGATGGAGACGCTCGACCGGGTTCGAGCCGGGGATACGGATCCCGCCTGCTTGGTCTGCGGCGGGATCCTGAAGTCCGCCACCATCAGCTTCGGGCAGAACCTGCATCCTGGCCTGCTGGCCCGTGCGGAGGAATTCGCAAGCTCGTGTGACCTGTTCCTCGCCATCGGGACGAGCCTGACCGTGTACCCGGTGGCCCGGTTGCCGGAGCTGACACTCGAGGCGGGTGCGCGCCTCGTGATCATCAACGCCGAGCCGACGCCGCTCGACGACAGGGCCCACGCCGTGATGCGGGGCCGGATCGGCGACCTCTTGCCGGCGTTGGTGGCCGCCGCGAGCGCTACGATCGGCCGATGAGCCAGCTGACCCTCAATGACGTGCCAGGCCTACGCGTCGGCCACGTCACCGATGCCGAGGCCGTCACCGGCTGCACCGTCGTCGTCTCCACCGACGGCGCACTGGCCGCGGTTGACGTGCGAGGTGCGGCGCCCGGGACGCGCGAGACGGATGTGCTGCGCCCGGGCTCCCTCGTCGAGCGCGTCCATGCGATCTGCCTGGCCGGCGGATCCGCGTTCGGCCTGGCCGCCGCAGACGGCGTCATGCGCTGGCTGGCTGAGCGCGGGGTCGGTTTCGCGACGGAGGGCGGTCCTGTGCCAATCGTGCCGGCTGCCATCCTGTTCGACCTCGGCATCGGCCGCCCCGACGTCCGACCCACCGCAGACGACGGCTTCGCGGCCTGCGGCGCCGCCGAGGCCGGGGCAGGTCCACTGGAGGGCAGCGTTGGCGCCGGGACCGGCGCGACCGTGGCCAAACTCGCCGGCCCGGCCGCCATCCGCAAGGGCGGCGTCGGGATGGCGGGACGCCGGCTCGGCGACGGCCACGTGGTCGGTGCGATGGCGGTCTGCAACGCGCTCGGAAACGTCGTGGGCAGCGACGGACGCATCATCGCCGGCAGCCGCTATCTGCCAGCGCCGGCTGAGGCACCACGCCATCTGGAGCACACCACGCTGGCCGTCGTCGGCACCGATCTAGACCTCGATCGGTCTCAGGTCATCCGGCTCGCGAAACTCGGACACGACGCGCTGGCCCGCTCCATCGTGCCTGTCCACACGATGTTCGATGGCGACACTGTCTTCGCGCTCTCCACTGGCTCGGGGACGCCGATGGATGGCGGCGACTTCATGGGCGTCGGCATGCTCGCAGTCGAGGTCCTATCCGAGGCGATCGAGCGGAGCGTGCTGACCGCGACGTCCCTCGGCGGGGTGCCGGCCGTCTCGGGCGAGGACTAGGCGGGCCGCTCTCGACGGAGCCCATCCTCGAAGGCATGGAGCTCATCCGCGGGGATCTTGTAGACGTGCTCGTCGCCGGGGTACGCGCCTGAGCGCACTTCGGCGGCGAATGCATGCAGGCCGCGTCGGATTTCTCCGGCCAGGTCTGCGTAGCGCTTCACGAAGCGAGGAGTCGGGCCTTCCGTAAGGCCAAGCAGATCGTGCCAAACGAGCACCTGCCCGTCGCAGCCAGGTCCGGCGCCGATTCCGATTGTCGGAATACCGAGCTCCTCGCTCACATGCGCGGCCACGCGGGCCGGCACCGACTCGAGCACGAGCGCGAACGAGCCAGCAGTCTCGAGCTCTCGCGCATCGGCGAGCAGTCGGCCTGCGGCCGCAGCGGTGCGGCCCTGGGCCTTCATGCCGCCAAGCTTCGTGGCTGATTGCGGTGTGAGCCCCAGATGTCCCATTACCGGAATGCCGGCGCCGACGATCGCGCGGACGCGCGACGTCATGGGTCCGGCACCCTCCAGTTTGACGGCGTCCGCGCCAGCCTTCACGAGGCGCACCGCATTCGCCACCGCGTCCTCGTCCGAAGCCTGGAACGAGCCGAATGGCATGTCGCCGATGACCAACGCGTGAGGCTTCGCGCGCGCGACCGAGGAGGTGAGCATCACCGCCTCGTCCATGCTGACTGGCACCGTGGTGTCGTAGCCCAGTACGTTGTTTCCCGCCGAGTCGCCAACCAGGATCAGGTCAACGCCGGCCTCCGAGGCGAGCCGCGCCGAGGGGTAGTCATACGCGGTGACCATCACGATCTTGGTGCCGGCACGCTTCATCGCCGCCACTTCGGTGAGGGGCAGTGCCTCTCGGGGCTCGACGTCCGTCATGCCCGAAGCGTCCTCTTCGGCGGTCGCGTTGTCAACGCGGGCACCGTCTGACTCATGCCGGGTCGAGGCGCACATTGTCGATGAGCCGGGTGGTGCCGACGTGCACCGCCGCCACCAGCGTCGGCCCGTCGAGATCCGCGACGGCCACGTAGTCGACGTCCAGACCTTCGAGCAGCGAGCGAGTCGCACTGACCGGATCGGTGCCCGACCGTTGCGCGGCCAGCCCCGCATCGAGTGCGCGAGGCAGAGCCAGGGCGGTCGCGCGCTCGGATGGGGAGAGGCGCTCGTTGCGTGAGGAGAGCGCTAGGCCGTCCGCGTCGCGCACCGTCGGTATGGTGACGATCTCGATGGGCAGGTTCAGGTCGGTGGCAACCCGGCGGATGACGGTCACCTGCTGCGCGTCCTTCTGCCCGAACCAGGCGACCTCCGGGCCGACGATGGCGAAGAGTTTGGTGCACACCGTCGCGACCCCGCGAAAGTGCCCCGGCCGCGCGGCCCCCTCGAGAACCATCCCCAGCTCACCGGGATCGACGGTCGTGGCGAATCCGATGGGATACAGCTCCTCGGCCGGGGGCGCAAAGACGACGTCAACGCCCTCGGCTTCGGCCACCGCGAAATCGCGGGCCTCGTCGCGCGGATACCGCGCGAGGTCGGCCGGGTCGTCGAACTGGGTTGGGTTCACGAAGAGGCTGACAACGACGACGTCGGCGCCGGCTCGGGCGGCGCGGATGAGCGCGAGGTGCCCGGCGTGGAATGCCCCCATCGTCGGCACCAGGCCGATGCGTTCGCCGCCGCGCCGCGGGAGGGCGAGGAGCTCGCGCACCTCCGCCACAGTGCGGACGCTCCTCACGGACGGGTCGCCTCCGCCAGCGCCCGGTAGAGCGGCAGGAGGTCAGGCGCGCGCTCGGTGAGCACGTCCAGGTGCGCCTCGACGGTGGTCATGTCACCGCGCGCGATTGGCCCGGTCAGGTCAAAGCCGTTTTCGATGGTGCGGGCCATGAGCGGCACGATCGCTTCTTCGGGTGCCCCGACCTCAGTCAGCAGACGTGCCGCGACGTCATGGAGCGTGACGAGGAAGTTGCCACCGACGACTGCTGCCGTGTGATAGAGGGTGCGGTCCGCATCCGCCACCTCGAAAGGCCGCAGACCGAGGATGTTCGCCAGCCAGCGGGCGCGCTTCCGTGCTTCATCAGTCTCGGCGCTGAAGGCGCCCCATGCGCCGTCGAGCTGCTCGGAGCCTCGCTCGCGCGTCAGCGTCTGGAGCGGGTGCACGCTGAACCGCCGCTCGTGCGGGTCCAGCGCGGCCAGCTGGGTGGCTCCGCTCACGTGCGCGATCCAAGGGCCCACGGGCACGGCCGACGCCACCTGGTCGATCACCCGATCGGGCACGCACAGCAGGACGAGTTCGGCATCGGGGTCCGGCGCGCGCCCTCCGGTTACCGCGAGACTTCGCTCCGCCAGGCGTGCCCGTATCGCGCCGCCCGCCCGGCCTGCGCCGATGACGTGGACCGACTTGAACATGGACCGCAGTCTAGACACCCCTGACGTGCGGTTTCGATCGATCGGTCGCGTCGATCAGCGCTCGCGGCGCTCCCACTCGGAGACGCGCGGACGGCCCATCGCCTCCCAGGCGGCCGCCTCAGTGCCGAGCCGCAGGGCGTGCACGACCTGCCGGGCCGCCAGGCCGACGATCGAGGTGAAGGTGGGATAGGCGAACTCGACCTCCGCGAGCCGCTCGACCGGCATCTCGGCCGCCATCGCCGCCGCGGCGATCTGGACGACCTCAACCGCCTGCTCGCCGACGACGTGCGCGCCGATCACCCGCCGGCTGACCGCATCGACCACGAGCTTGCAGAAGCCTTCGGTGCGCCGATCGATGACGGCCCGGTCAAGATCTGCGTACGGCACCCGACCGATCACGACCCGGCTGGCATCGGCAGCGGCCTCCGCCGTCAGGCCGACGCTGCCGTACTCGGGATCGGTGAAGCCACCATGAGCCACGATGGCATGCCGCAGCGGCCGGTCGTCTGACCCGAGCGCGTTCTCGGCCGCGATCCGGCCCTCGTAGGTCGCGCTCTGGACGAGCATCATGCGACCGGTCACGTCGCCCGCCGCCCAGATGTGGGGCACGGTGGTTCGGAGTTCGTCATCGACCGTGACGTAGCCTCGTTCGGTCGCGACGCCCGCCGCCTCGAGCCCAAGGTCCTTGAGGTTGCCGGGCCAGCCGACGGCCAGCAGCACCGCATCGGCGTCGACCTCCTTCGGCTCACCGTCGCGCCGATATGCCAGCCGCAGGCCGCGACCGGCTCGAGCGATCGCGTCCACGCCGCCGATGCTCGTGATGACCTCGATCCCGTTGGCCTCGAAGCCGGCCTGCACCGTCGCCGAGATGTCGAGGTCCTCACCGGGGACCACGCGGGGCGCAATCTCGAGGAGGGTGACCCGGGATCCGAAGGCCGCGAAGATGGACGCGACCTGCGCTCCGGTTGCCGCTGCCCCCACGATGGCGAGCGTCCGCGGAAGGTCCGTCAAGCCCCAGACATCGCTGTGGGTCAGCGCAAGCTCGCTGCCGGAAAACGGCAGCCGTCGCGCGTGGCCGCCGCAGGCGATCACGAATCGCTCCGCCGCGACCCGGGCTCCATGCGCCACGGTCAGCGTCTGCGGGTCCGCGAACCGAGCCGGGCCGCCGCCGTCGAGCAGGGTGACTCCGGCACGCTCCAGGTGGCCGGTCAGCTGCTTCTTCTCGTGCAGCTCGTAGACGGTGCGCTGGGTGGCGGCCAGCAGCGCCCGAAGGTCGAGCGTCGGACGCTGTCCGCTCAGCCCGTAGTCGACGAACTGCTCCGTGTCGCGGATGAGGCGCGCCGCCTTGGCGAGGACGCGCGTCGGCGCGCAGCCGTCATCGGTGCAGGTTCCGCCAGGCCGGTCGCGCTCCACGAGGGCCACCCGGGCCCCGAGCTCGGCAGCCCGCAGGGCGGCCGTGACGCCGGCCGGCCCGCCGCCGATGACGGCGAGGTCGAACGGTTGATCGCTGTCCGGCTTCATGGGCCCATCGTACGGCGCGCTCGGGCATCATCGGGGCATGCCCAGGGGTTCGCTCTTCCTCGTCGGCGGCAACGAGTTCCTGCCCGGCAACGAGCCGCACGACCTCCGCTTCGTCGAGGCCGCCGCGGCGCGGCCGGCCTACCTGGTTGTCAGCGCGGGGGTTCGGCACCCCGGCGCTGGGCCTCGTTCGCGGCGTGGCCGTCGTCCCGCACCGCGACGAGTTCGGCGAAGGATGGATCCCCTCGGCCCTGGCGGCGCGGCCGCGGCGCGATGCGCTCCTGCTCGGGATCGACGCCCGAACGGCGGCGGTCTGGACGCCTGGCCGCGGAGGTGGATGGACGGCCATGGGCGCGGGCGGTGTCGAGGTGGTCAGCCCGATGGCCCGGCGGCGCGCAACCGCCGGACAACGGCCCCGCGGCCTTGGGCCGCCGGGCTGATGGTCAGCGGAGGTTGGCGGCGATGATCATGCCGCCACCGTTACCTTCGTCTCGTCGGCCCCGCGTACCAGCGTGATCTCCAGCGCGCCCTCGGCCCCCAGGGCGTCGAACAGGTCGTCGGCGCTGACGATGGTCCGATCGCCAACCGCCACGATGAGGTCGCCCTCGGCGATGCCCGCCCTGGCGGCGGGGGAGTCACCCTCGACCTCGCGGACCAGGAGTCCCTCGCGCTCCGGCAGCCCGACTGCTCGCCGCAGCCGCTGCGCCACGTGCGACGGCGCAAGGCCGACCCCCAGGCGGCGGCGCGTCGGTGACTCGCCGCGACCGAGCGCGCCGATGCGATCGCGCAGGGCGGCATCGGCCGCGATGGCCAGGTAAAAACCGTTCCCCAGCCGGT
Source organism: Chloroflexota bacterium (assembly GCA_030862645.1). Taxonomy (GTDB): domain Bacteria; phylum Chloroflexota; class Limnocylindria; order QHBO01; family QHBO01; genus JACDBZ01. The sequence goes on along the minus strand of JALZDF010000158.1, from coordinate 11,771 downwards.
TCGTGTTGATGCCGAGCAGCCGCCCGTCGAGGTCGACGACCGGACCCCCGGATGAGCCGGGCATCAAGGGGGCGGTGTGCTCGACCGCACCGGCCACCCGCCGGCCACGCGGGCCGCGGAACGATCGGCCGGTGCCGCTCACGAAGCCGAAAGTGACGCGCGGTCCGTGCCCGTTGGGGTTGCCGAGCGCGACCACGGGCGTCCCGACGCCGGGCGCATCGGTGCCCAGCTCGAGTGCCCTGGCGCCTTCGGTCGGCGCCTCCAGGACCGCCAGGTCTCCATCGGCGTCGACGCCGGCGACGGTCGCATCGGCGGTTCGTCCATCGGCGAAGGTGATCAGCACCTCGTCGCCGTGCAGGTTATGGGCATTGGTCAGGATCCGGTTCTCGCCGATCACCACGCCGGACCCGCCGCGCCATCGGTTGCCGATGCCGACCACCGATGGTCCAACGTTTTCCGCGATGCCGCCGATCTCCCGGCCCAGGTCTGCCAGGGCTCTCATTTCAGGGTCTCCATTGTAGGATGTGACTTGCAATAAGCAAGTTACTACTCGGACAGCGGATGTCAAGGACGATGCCCTACGATGCCTCGGTGGTGGCTCAGACTCCCCTCGCTGCTGCGCTCGAGCGCGTCGGCGACCGATGGTCGCTGCTCCTGATCGAGGCGCTGCTCGAAGGGCCGCGCCGATTCGGCGAACTCTCGGAGGCGGTCGACGGGATCGCACCCAACATCCTGTCCGAGCGGTTGAAGCGCCTGGAGGGCGAGCGGATCCTGCGCGCGACGCCATATTCGGAGCGTCCGCCCCGCTTCACGTATGCCCTGACCGATGAGGGCCAGGAGCTGGCGGGCGTCCTTCGCCTCCTGGCCGATTGGGGCTCCCGCGGCTCGGCCCAGGCCGAGCCGATGCGCCACGCCCTGTGCGGCACGCCGGTGGAGGCGCGGCTCTGGTGCCCGACCTGTGCCCGCTCGATCGACGAGCCCGAAACCGACGAGCTGCGCCGACTCTGATCGGCAGAGGCGGGCACCCCGTCCTGTCGGGCGGCTCCGGAAGCACCTGCGGGTGCTCGAGGAGGCGCACCTCGTGGCCACACGCCGGGACGGCCGCCGCAAGCTCCACTTCCTCAGCCCGGTGCCGATCCGCCTCATCGCGGACCGGTGGATCAGCCGCTACCCGAGCCCCCGGTGGAGGCGAGCCGCGCGGCGACGCGACCCTGCTCGTCCTCACCCACGACGAGTTCGACGGCGAGACGACGACGTACAAGATCGTGGCGCACGGCTGGGCCCCGGTCCTGTCCGGCCTCAAGACCCTGCTCGAGACCGGCAAGCCGCTCGAGATCAGCTTCCCGGTCGCTGAGGGCGTACGCGATTGAATCGGCGGGAGCCGGCTAGGGTCACTGCGCCTACGCCGGCTCCCAGTTGAACTCGCCGGTGAAGAGCCCGCCCACGATGCCGATCTCGTAGGCCAGCAGCAGTCCGAAGGCGAGCGACAGGATCCCGGAGCCGACGGTGAGCCAGCGATTGATCTGCGCGGAGCGCCGGCGGGACACCATGAAGGGCAGGCCGATGACGGTGGTCAGCACCGCCATGCCCGCCGCCACGCCGACGCAGAAGATGACGAGGTAGGCGAGCGCGGTTCCGGTGTCCTGGATGGTGGCCAGAACCAGGAGCGCAACGGCGGCGGAGCCGGCCAACCCGTGCACGAGTCCGACCACCACGGGCCGGATGAGCTGGTAGCGTCCGAACGTCGCCACCAGCCCGCGCTGCTCACCATGGCCGTGGAGGTGGCCATGTGAGGTGCCGCCGTGGGCGTGGTCGTGCGCATGAATCGGCGCCGGCGGCGTGAGGCGCTCGGTCAGTGAGCGGAGGCCACCGGTGAGATTGAGGATGCCGAGTCCGATGAGCATCAGCGCCACGGCGAACTCCATTGCCAGCCCCACCGGGGGCGGAATGACGACGTTGAAGACGATGATCAGAACACCGACGAGGACGACGGTGATGGTGTGGCCCAGCCCCCACAGCGCCCCGATAAGGGTGGTATCCAGGAACCGGCGGCTGCGGTTGAGGATCGTGGTCACCGCGATCACGTGGTCGGCGTCGGTCGCGTGGCGCATGCCGAGCAGGAAGCCGAAGCCGGCGAGGGCGAGGATCTGCGTCATCGGTTCTCCAGCGAGGTTGTCTATTGCAACGATTCGCAATAAGTGCGTTCAGCATAGACTACGGCCGATGAATGTGAATGGCTCATTGCCGCCACCCTGGGACAGCGTGGGGGACCGTCTGCGCAGCCGTGGCCTGCGCTGGACGCCGCAGCGGCGGACCGTGATCGAGGTCCTGGCCGAGGCGGACGGCCACATCACCAGCGCCGAGCTGGTCGAGCAATGCCGCGCGCGTGACGCGTCCACCATCCCGTCGACCGTGTATCGGACGCTGGATGTGCTCGAGGAGCTCGGCCTGGTCCGGCACGGCCACGGCGCCAACGGCGGCGAGGAGTTCCATGTACGCCCCACCCGGGAGCATGGTCACCTGCACTGTGCCGAGTGCGGCGCGACCTGGGAGCTCGACGCGTCGCAGGCTTCAGCCATCGAGGACGCCTTTCTCGCGGCCGACGGCTTCGAGATCGACATCGGCCACGTGACGCTGGTGGGCCGATGCCGGACGTGCGCCTCCGACTCGTCCCGGTGATGGCCCGACCCGCGGTCGGACTCCTCGGAGCCTCCGTCGCGGCCGATCTAACGAGCATCGAGGCGGAGGTGGCGATCCTGGGCGTGCCGCTCGGTTGGCCGTACCCCCGACCGGGCGCCACCGCCGGCTGCGCGGCGGCGCCGGCAGCCATCCGTGCCCGCTCCGCGCGCCTGGCACGCTTCCGCGACCACTGGGATTTCGACCTCGACGGGCCGCTGCGCCTGCGGCCCTTCTCCGACACCGGCGACGTGCCCGGTGATCCCTCGGACGGTCCGGGCAACTCCCGGCGCATCACCGAGGCGGTGGCCGCCATCCTCGAGCGTGGCCTCATCCCGGTCTGCCTGGGTGGCGACGACTCAGTGCCGATCCCGATCCTGCGCGCCTACGCGGGTCGCCGCCCGCTGACCGTCCTGCAGGTCGACGCCCACCTCGACTACCGGGACGAGGTCGACGGCCTGCGCGAGGGGTACTCCTCGCCGATGCGCCGCGCATCCGAGATGGACCAGGTAGCGCGCATCGTCCAGGTCGGGCTGCGCGGGGTCGGATCGGCGCGTGCCCCGGACGTCGAAGACGCCCGCGCGACCGGCAACCTGCTCGTGACCGCCCGCGAGCTGCGCGAGCGCGGCGTCCCGTGGCTGCTCGGGCAGCTGGCCCCGGACGCATCGATCTTCGTAAGCTTCGACTGCGACGGCCTGGACCCGGCGGTCATGCCGGCCGTGTCGGCGCTCGCGCCCGGCGGCCTGAGCTACGCCGAGGCGTGGGACCTGCTGTTCGGCATCCGCGCCCGCATGGCGGGTGCCGTGTTCACCGAGTACGTACCCGCCCTGGATCACAACGAGCTGGGTGCCCTGACGATTTCGCGGCTGCTCACCGCGCTGCTGGCGGGGACGTGAAGACGCCCCGGCGGGCCGGAGCCTACCGGGGCGCATCGATCGGAGAGCTAGTTTCCGGTCGAGTACCAGAAGGGCACGAGGAAGGTGGTCGTGCCGTCGCTGACGGTCACGTCACCCTCGCCGCTGGCCTGCCCGCGGGCCTTGAGCGTCACGCTGAACGTGGCGGTCCCGCCCGCTGCCAGCGGAACACTCGGGGCCGACAGGCTCAGTGCCGGATCGGATTCGCTCAGCGTGAGCGTCTTGGCGCCGCCCGACAGGTTGGTGACGGTCACGGTGATCGTCTCGTCGACCTGGCGCTTGCCGTTGCTGATCCCGAAGCTCAGCGACATCGGGTCGAACGCGGTGGTCGCGCCACTGGCCCGCGCCAGGTTGATGCGCCCGCCACCGCGGGCCATCACGCCCGGATCGGTCGCGGCGTTGACGTGGTCGGTCACCACCCTATCCGCGTTGTTGCCGAGCAGTGACTTTACGTCGGCCGGCGTCAGTGCCGGGTTCTGGTCGAGCAGCAGGGCCGCCGCGCCCGCCACGTGCGGGCTCGACATGCTGGTCCCGCTGAACATCGCCCAGCCGAGCTCACCCGTCTCCTCGTCGAAGACCGACGAATAGACGTTGACGCCAGGCGCCGTGAAGTCCGGCTTGATGTTCTCCGTGAACAGCGCCGGACCGCGCGAACTGAACCCGGCGATGATGTCCACGTTCGGCGTAATGATCTCCTGCGGGCTGGTCCCGTCGACGGTGACGGTCCCGGTTGCGGGCATGCCCGCCCCCTCGGCCTTGCCGACCATCGCGGCCGGGATCGTTGGCTTGGGGTCGGTGCCGTCGTGCGCCATCGCGGTCGGATCGCCGGCCACGTTGTTCACGATCAGCACACCGGTCGCGCCGGCCGCCTGCGCATTGCGGATCTTGATCGTGAAGGAGCACACACCGCGGTCGATCAGCGCGATCTTCCCGGCCAGTGCGGTCGTGATGGCCGCGCAGCCATCGGTCGGGTTCGTACGGGTGTACTCGGCTGTCATCGGCGGGACGAAGTTCTCGAAGTCCCCGAGAGCCGCGCCGAAGCTGGCGCCTCCCTGGACGGCGACGTCGATGCCGATGAAGTGCGGATTGGTCGTCGCCCCGGACGTCAGGGCGCCGAACGCGTTGCCCGGCGAGCCGATGGTCTGGGCGCCCGGCCCGTCGTTGCCGGCCGACACGGCCGGAATGACGCCGGCGGCAGCGGCGGCATTGATGGCCTCGGCGAGATAGTCGTGCTCACCCTGGATGGCTCCGCCCAGGCTGAGATTGATGACCTCCATGCCGTCGTTCACCGCGTCCTCGACCGCCAGAGCGATATCGTGGCTGAAGGCGCTGCCGCCAAAGGCGACGAAGCCGCCACCGTACACGGGGAAGACGTTGTAATCGTGCAGGTTCGCCCCCGGCGCGACGCCGCTGACGGTGTCCTGCACGGCTTCGTCGGATCCGGCGAGGTCGGTGACGCAGCCGGCCACTGTGCCCGCGACATGCGTGCCGTGGTTGAACACGATGTCCTCGCCGGTGCCGGCGACCCCGGCGGCATACACCTTGTGCGGGATGTCGTCCTTGCAGGCGAAGAACTCGTGATCCTCGCGAATCCCGGTGTCAATGATGCCGACGTCGATGCCGGCTCCCGCGCTCGACTGGCCGCCGAGCGACGGCCACACGGCGGTGGCCTCGATGACCTCGGCGCTGATGTTCATCGTCGGCTTGTAGAGCCAGCTGCGCTCGACCGATCGGACATCCGGGTTGTCGGCGAGGGCGGCGAGGCTGGCGCCGTTGAGCTTGACGGCGAAACCGTTGAGCACCGTGTCGTACTCCGCCACGACCGCGGCCTTCGGGGCGCGCTCCCGCAGAAAGGCGCGATAGTTGGCGTGCTCGTTGGCGAGGTGGCGCTCGTAGGCCTGGTAGGCCGGGCTGGAGGGATCGAGCCGGCCGCGCACGGGCTTCGTGCGCTCGAGACCGTCGGTTCCTCCTTCGTAGGTGGCGATCGGCGCATCGGTCAGCGTGACGATCGCGTAGTCGGACGCCGCCTGCTGCCGCGGAGCGGCCAGTGCGCTGGCCGGCATCGCGAGGGCGGACAAGGCGACGAGGACGAGGAGCTTGTGCAGCATCCTGTTTCTCCACTGATTGGCTCGGGCGGCTCGGGCAGGAGTCGCAGGGAGCCGTGGGCGTGGACTGGCTCGGGTCAGCCGATCTACCGGCGGAGGATACGCCACTTTTCACCGCGGTGCTTTGACAGGCGCCCATTCGATCAACCCGAGGTTGACTTTCGCAGTGCACAATCGGTTGACGAGGCGGGGGCCGGCGGAGCGCTAGAGCCCGTCCGCGAATGTTCGCCCAGTTGGGGTCTCACGTTTCCGTCAGGGACCCACGACCTCGCTGGCGCGGAAGATTGGCCCGATCTGACAGATGGAGGCCATGTCAGTCGCCTCCTCGCCACGGACCATGACCTGGTCGCCATGGCCAGCAACGACTTCGCCCGACGGAGAAATCAACTGCAGCGGATTTCCCTGCAGCTGCCACCCATCCGGATAGATCACTTCGTATCGCGTCCCGTTCGCCTCCAGGAAGGCGCACCCGCCTTCGATGTCATCGAAGCCGAGGGCCCCCGTCAGCTCGGTACCCCCGAGGCTCGAAGGCTCTGACGGCCTTGGCGAACTCAGCTGAACCGATGCGCTGGGGTCGGGCTCGGTCATCGATGGCTCCAGCGTCGCCGCCGGTTCGGATGCGCCGCCCGGCGCCGAGCAGGCAGCCAGTGCGGCCACGACCAGGAAGAGGGCCCACCGGCCCGGTGCATATGCGTTCATCGGTTTGGTGAGACGACCTCATTCGCTCAGCGGTTCCATATCGAGGGTAGCGCGAATGCTGGCAGGTGCTGCACAGTCCGGGTCACTGCGCTGGAGTCGCCGGCGCAGATCGTTTCATCCGTCGCTTACCGAAGAGACCATTGAGGCGAGGCTGATCACGAGTATTCTGAGGGCCCACCCGACCCCGCGGTCGTCGTTCGCCGCCGGGCCCATCAGTTTTGGAGGCCTCCCGCCCGTGCCCACTTCCCTCCTGTTGCCGATGCCGATGCAGCGCGGCTTTGCCCTTCTCGTGATGCTGGCCCTCGCCCTCGGGGCGATCGTTCCATCCGTCGCGCCCGCGCCGACACGCGCTGCCGCCACGGAACTCTTCATCAGCGAGTACATCGAGGGATCGAGCAACAACAAGGCGCTCGAGATCTTCAACGGCACGGGCGCCGCGGTCGATCTCGCCGCCAACGGATACAACGTGCAGATGTTCTTCAACGGCAGCGGTGTCGCCGGCCTGAACATCAACCTCATCGGCACGGTCGGGGCCGGCGGTGTGTTCGTCCTCGCACAGTCGAGCGCCAGCGCAGCAATTCTCGCGCAGGCGGACCAGACCAACGGTGCGGGCTGGTTCAACGGGGACGACGCGGTCGTTCTGCGCAAGGGCACGAGCGTGCTCGACGTCATCGGCCAAGTCGGATCCGACCCCGGGACTGAGTGGGGCAGCGGGCTTATCAGCACCGCCGACAACACGCTGCGCCGCAAGGCGACGATCGAGGCCGGGGACACGAACGGATCGGACCCGTTTGCACCCAGCACCGAATGGAATGGGTTCGCGACGGACACATTCGAAGCGCTGGGAGCTCATCCCGGCGAGCCTTCGGACGATGCGCCGACAGTTCTGAGCACGATCCCAGCACACGCCTCGGCGAATGTCGCCCCCAGTAGCAACATCACCATCAACTTCAGCGAGGCGGTGAACGTCTCAGGCACCTGGTTCACGATCGCCTGCGACAGCGGCGCTCGAGCGGCGGTCGTGACGGGCGGCCCGACGTCCTTCACCCTCGACCCCGAGGCTGACTTTGCCTCGGTCGACAGTTGCGATGTCACGGTCAATGCGGCCAACGTCACCGACCAGGATCTGACGGACCCCCCGGACGCGATGGCTGCGAACCACACCTTCTCGTTCGATGTGGCAGTCAGCTGTCCTGCGGCCACGCACCGGATTCACCAGATCCAAGGCACCGGGTCGACCACCCCGATGAGCGGGATGCCGGTGACGGTGAATGCCGTCGTCGTCGGCGATTTCCAGGGCCCGAGTCCTGCCCTCCGCGGCTTCTTCCTCCAGGAAGAGGATCCGGACGCCGACACCGATCCGCTCACCTCCGAGGGGCTGTTCGTGTTCGACGGCAATGGCGCGGTGCCGGTCACCGTCGGCGATCTGGTCAGCGTCACCGGGCGCGCCACCGAGTTCGCCGACGTTACCCAGATCGATCGAGCCAGCGTGACCGTGTGCGATGCAGGCCTTGAGGTCTCTCCGGTGGAGATCACGCTGCCGGTTGGCAGCGTGAGCGACTGGGAGCGTTGGGAAGGCATGCTCGCCGACTTCACCCAGTCGATGACCGTCACCGAGAACTTCAGCCTCGGCCGCTTCGGCGAGGTCGTGCTCAGCTCGATCGGCCGCCAGTTCCAGGGCACCCACCAGGCGTCACCTGGCGCCGATGCACTTGCCGTGGCCGACCTGAACGCGCGCACGCGGATCGTGCTCGACGACGCGAACACGTCGCAAAACGCCGACCCCACCCGCTACCCGACCGGCGGGCTGTCTGCGTCGAACACTCTCCGAACGGGCGCCACGGTCGCCGATCTGACGGCCATCGTGCACCAGGGCTTCGGGGCCTACCGGCTCCAGCCCGTCGGCCAGATCACGTTCGACGGAGCGGCTTCGCGCCCGACCAGCTCGCCGAACGTCGGCGGCCGGATCCAGGTCGCCGCCTTCAACGTGCTGAACTACTTCAACGGTGACGGCATGGGCGGCGGGTTCCCGACCTCACGTGGGGCGGAGAACCAGTTCGAGTTCGATCGGCAGCACGCCAAGATCGTTTCGGCCATCGGCGCAATGGATGCCGAAGTGGTGGGGCTCATGGAGATCGAGAACGATGGCGGGGATGCCGTCCCTGCCATCGCGACGCTCGTCGACGGCCTGAACGAGGCAGCCGGGGTCGACACGTACGACTACATCGTGACCGGAGACGTCGGGACCGACGAGATCGCCGTCGCGATCATCTACCAGCCCGACGAGGTCACCCCGCTCGGTGACTTCGCCATCCTCGACTCGACCGTCGACCCCAGGTTCGATGACAGCCGCAGCCGGCCCGCGCTGGCGCAGAGCTTCACCGAGACGGCCACTGGCGCGGTCTTCACCGTGGCCGTGAACCACCTGAAGTCGAAGGGCTCGGGATGCGGCGCTGGCGACGACCAACCCGATCACCTTGGCGGCAACTGCAACGAGACGCGCACCGCGGCGGCGCAGGCGCTGGCCGACTGGCTGGCCGGCGACCCGACCGGATCCCAGGATCCCGACGCGGTGATCATCGGTGACCTCAACAGCTATCGGATGGAGACGCCGATCTCGGCTCTCCGGAACGCCGGGTTCACCGATCTGCTGGCCGAGTTCGAAGGTCCGGATGCTTACACCTATGTCTTCATGGGTGCCTCCGGTTATCTCGACCACGCGCAGGCGAGCGCGTCGTTCACCGAGCAGGTCACCGGTGCGGCCCCCTGGCACATCAACACCGATGAGCCGACCGTCCTCGACTACAACACCAACTTCAAGTCGCCGAACCACCAGACGACCCTTTACGCGCCGGGTCCGTTCCGGTCGTCCGACCACGACCCGGTGCTCGTGGGTCTCGATCTCCAGCTCCACTCGCAGGTGACCGGCGGAGGTCGCATCGACACTCACGCAGGTCGGGCCACGTTCGAGCTGTCGGCCCGCTATCCCGGCAACTCGATCGTGCCGACCGGTGATACGGCGTTCTGGCTGCCGGGCCTCACCTTCGCGTCCACCAGCCTCGAGTGGCTCGTTACCGAAACCGACGCTTCAGCCGCTCGATACAGTGGCTGGGGAACCGTGAACGGCGAGATGGGATACCGGTTCCTCGTCTCTGTGACCGATAGTCCGGATCGGCTTCGGTTCAAGATCTGGAACGGGGCCACCGGTGAGGTCGTCTTCGACAACCAGCCGGCTGCTGCCGATGATGCGGTGGCCACCCCGCCCATTCGCAACGGCCAGATCGCCATCCACGGCCTATAGGCCCCGAGGCTCCTCAGAGCCACGAGACCCGGCCACAGCGGCCGGGTCTCAACTCGGTCAGGCGATGTCGGGATCGGGCTCGTCGCGCGGCGCGCCGACAGGGGACTGATCCGCGCCAGGCGCCTGCTGCTCGGGCTCCTCCGGCGTGTCGATCGGCATCGGCGTCGGATCGGTTTCAGGCACCATCGGAGGTATCTCGTCGTTGGGAGGCGGCTGGATGGTCATGCCCGGGTCATTGCATGGGCCGTGCCTCGCATGCGCTCGCTGCTGGAGCACAGTAATGTGCTAGACTCACGTAACACGTTACGCATCCGATGGAGATCCCGATGGGATGGCTACCCGACCCGGTCGAGCGCCTGCTGGGGGTCGCGCTCGTCGGTGAGCTGACCGTCGTCGGCCGCAATGGCCGCCCGGTAACGCACCCCCTCATTCCGCTCTACCACGACGGCAAGATCTACCTTCACTCGTCGACCCTGTTCAGCAAGAAGCTGGAGCACATCAAGCGCAATCCACGGGTGTCGCTCGCCATCACCGACCCTATCGCGACCAGGGGCAACCCGGACCGGGCGACGATCCAGGGCACGGCGCGGCTCATCGAGGACGACCCCCACTCCGACTGGGAGCGGCTCATCCTGGACCTGTGGCGCCGGAAGGAGCCTTCCATCGACGACTTCCTCAAGGTCCGCGTCGCCCTGCCGCTCTTCTTCGAGCGGGCGGTGATCGAGATCGCGCCGGAGCGCTGCCTGTACTGGGAGGGCGGACGGACCGATCACGCCGCTGCCGAGAGCCGGGCACCACACACGGAGGCCGCGTGATGGCGCCCCAGGCACCGACCCGGTCCGCTTCGGTCCCGGCTCACGCTCCGACGTCAGCCGACCTCGAGCGGCTCGCGAGCTACCCCCACCTGGTCGTCAGCTTCATCGGCGACGACGGCTACCCGACCAGCGTCGCCACCACCTTTGAGACCGATCCGGCGGCCGGCACGATCAGCCTCGCTGCACCGGCCATGGCCATCCCGGCCGATCGGGAGATCGGGCTGCTGGGCAGCCACATCCATCCGATCCCCGGCGGGTACAACGAGCGCCGCTACCTCCAACTCTGGGGCCGCGCGCAGTCCTCGAGCGGCGGGCGGATCGTGGTGGTGCCGACTCGAGCCTGGGGCTGGGACGAGCACGAGACGCCGTTCTTTGAATACTCCGAGCGGTCGGTGCCACAGTCCCGTCGCTACCTGGAGCAGCTCTCGCGCGAGAAGGGCCGCACCATACGTCCGAGGCTCAGCCCGTTCTGGCTGGCACTGCGGACCACGCGACTGCCATTCCTGTCGGCGACCGCCGTGCCGGTCCTCCTGGGCATCGCGGTGGCGGCCAGTCACGGGGCCTTCACCTGGTGGACGGCCCTGCTGACACTGATCGGCGGCTCCGTTGCCCACCTGGCCATCAACGTCACCAATGACATCTTCGACACCCTGTCCGGGGCCGATGAGGCCAATCCCAACCCGACGCAGTTCTCCGGCGGCTCCCGGGTGGTGGTCTACGACCTCGTCACGATCCGCGGCCTGGCTGCGCTCGCGCTGGCGCTCTTCGCGGCGGCAGCCATCATCGGCCTGCTGCTGGTGGCCGTCACCGGCTCGCTGCTGCTGCTCTGGATCGGCGTGGCCGGCATCCTGGTGGGCGTCGCCTACACCGCTCCGCCGCTCAAGCTGGTGTACCGCGGCCTGGGCGAAATCGCGGTGGCCATCGGCTTCGGGCCGATCATGCTGCTCGGCGCGTACGTCGTGCAGACCGGCCGGTTTGCGTGGGAGCCGTTTCTCCTGTCCCTGGTCCCCGGAATCCTGATCGCCCTGATCCTGTTCGTCAACGAGATTCCCGATCGGCGGTCGGACGCTGAGGCGGGGAAGCGAACGTTGCCGGTCCGCTTCGCGCCCCGCCTGGTCCGCGCCGGCTACCTCGTCGCCGCGCTCACCGCCTTCGCGTTGATCGGGGCCGGCGTTGCCGGCGGCATCCTGCCGTGGCCGACCGTCATCGCCTTGGCCGCCATCCCGATCGCGCTTCGGGTCCACCAGGGACTCAAGATTCA
>JALZDF010000118.1 GCA_030862645.1 Chloroflexota bacterium | reverse complement strand
TGAACTGTCGGGGCTCGTGGGCACGCGCCAGGATCTCGTCGTAGACAGGGCGACGGTAGATGTCGGGCTTGCGGCTCGGCACGTTCACTCACTCAATTGAGTTGATTTACTCAGTATGGTGAGCAATTTTACTCAGGCGATGGCTGGAGCGGGTGTCGATCCACCGGCCGGCCGAGCGGCGATCAACCGAGCCTCTGACCTAGCGGCGCTACCGGCGCACCCACACGCGGTGGCGACCTCAGCGCCCATACCGATGTCACGCGCCGAGCCGGACCGCCGTGCCGGATGCGGTAGCCATCGACATGGAGCCGTTGCCGACCGTCTCGGAGTCGAGGTCGATGCCCACGACCGCATCGGCCCCGCGCTCCGCGGCCTCGGCGGAAAGCTCGGTCATGGCAATCTCCCGTGCCTTGCGCAGCTCGTCTTCATAGGCGGCCGATCGACCACCGACGATGTCGCGCACGCCGGCGAACAGGTCTCGGAAGATGTTGGCACCAAGGATTGCTTCGCCGGTGAAGACGCCCAGGTATTCGGAGATGGTCCGGCTCTCGACGCTGGGGATGGTGGTCAGAATCAACCCGGTTCCTCCCGCATGTAGTACTCGGTGAACTCGCGGCAACGCCCGTCCGAATCGAAGGTCAGGAGGAACGCGTTGGAATAGGTCCGTTCCGGCTCGTCCGCGGTCGCGAAATAGCGGCTGTAGCCGATGGCGACCGCGCGGTCGCCATCGACCGCGTAGGGCTCGTACGCCGCATCCCAGGAATCGGGCTCGTCACGCGTCTCGCCGAGCCAGGCATCGACCACCGCCTCGATCCCCTCGGCAGCCGGGTAGCTCTCGAAGGGGCGGAATCGGTACACCACGTCGTCGGTGAAGAGCGCCTCGATCGGCGCTCGCTCATTGGCGCGCCAGGCCTGGACATAACGGTCGAGCCAGCGCTGCACGTCGGTTCGTTCCATGGGGGGATGCTACCGCGCTTCAGGCGTGGAATGCCGCCAGGCGTTCCGCCTCGTCATCCAGCCCGCGCCGCTCGACCGCCGTCAGCTCGCGCAGGGGCGCCAGCTCGATGCGCGCATCCTGGAAGCGCCAGGTGCCGGCAACCTGTCCGTCCAGCAGGAAGGTGTTCAACGAATGTGGCGTCTTCGTGTTGAAGATGAGCGGCCGGAGCGCCTCCGGGAGCACCTCGGTGCGGCGCGCGTGAACCAGCAGCATCGCGTCCCAGACCGCGATGAACCGCGGCGGCGCCGGCGTGTCGGGGTCGGGCAGCGGCGCATCCGGAAGGTCCAGCAGCGTCGCCCCTCGTTCGTCATGCAGCTCGCGCAGGTCCATGCTTTCGAGCACGTCGCGGATCTGGCTCACCCTCATGCCCATCCAGCTCGCGACGTCCTTCGGCGCGGCAGGGCCGAAGCCGCCGAGATAGCGCCGGACGAGCAGCTCCATGCCCTGCTCCTCGGTCACGTCTGGCGTCGGCAGCCAGGTCTCGGCCAGGCCGTAGAGATCGGCGCGACGCCGTTCCCAGGTGCCCGATGGCGGCACGCGGACCAGGTCGACCCAGGTTCCCGCCCACTTTGCCGCCACGGCAGGGAACCCGCGGGCGACCAGCCGCGCGGTCAGCTCCTTCATGGCGAGCGGCCCCTCGGCGAGCTCTGCGCGGACGGCGTCGGCGATGCGGTCCGATTCCAGCTGGTCGCTCTGGCGGCGGCTGACGTTCTCGAACCACTCCCGTCGGCGGCGCCGGACGCCGATCTCCATCGGCCAGTAGTCGGCCGCCGAAACGGTGTGAATGGTGGCCCGCATGAGCGTCGCCTGGATCGCAGACCGGTCCTCGAGGGCTCGCGTCAGCATCGGTCTGTCGAAGTCGCGCATGCGCGACCACAGGCCGATATACCCGGCTGGCGCGTACTGCATCTGGATCCCGCCCATCCGTTCCATCACCTCGGTGATGCCGAGCGTCGAGCGCTCCAGGAGCATCTGCCGCGCGAGGAGCGCCCGGTTGAGGGCGCGGGCGGTCAGGATCCTGTTTGGCATGCGCCTAGGCGGATTGTCGGCGCTCGAGCGCGAGCCACTCGTCGCGGAGCAGTGACATGACGTGGCCATCGGTGAAGCGGCCGCCCTCGTACCGGTCGTGGCGCAGCGTCCCCTCGTGGACGAAGCCAGCCTTCTCGTACGCGCGTCGGGCACGACCGTTCTCCGTCCACACCTCGAGCCAGATGCGCTCCAGGCGAAGAGCCTCGAATCCGAAGTCGACCAGCGCGTTCACGGCATCGGTCCCGTATCCCCTGCCCCACTCGCCCTTCTCGCCGATGAGGATGCCCAGCTCGGCGCTACCGTTCGTCCGATCCAGCTCGAAGAGCAGCGCCTCGCCGATCGGACGCTCGTCCTCCCGAAGGCAGATGACGTAGGCGTACTGGCTGTCCCCCTGCTTGTCTTCGATCCGCTGCTTGATCTGCCCGAGGCTCAGGGGAAACGGCAGACCGGCCAGGGCGGCGACCTCCCCGTCGGTCCGCCAGCGGTGATAGAGCTCTGCGTCGCCGGTCTCAAAGGGGCGCAGGTAGACGCGCTCCCCCTCGATGATGTGCCGGGTCACGCGAGCAGCGCCGCTACTCGCGCGCGGAGAGCTGCCAGGACTTGCCCTCGGTGGCGATGGCCGGGGCGATCACCATCTCGACGGTATGCATCTCGCGGATGGTTCGAACCCCGAGCGCGGCCATCGACTGACGCAGCGCGCCGACGAGATTCTGGGTGCCGTGCGTGGTCTCGGCCGGACCGAAAAGGATCTGGTCGAGCGGCAACCGCTCGCCGATCCGGATCCGGGTGCCTCGCGGCAGGGTCGGCGACGGGGCAGCCATGCCCCAGTTGAAGCCGCGGCCCGGCGCCTCGAGAGCGCCGGCGAACGGCGAACCGAGCATGACCGCATCCGCGCCGGACGCGATCGCCTTGGCGACGTCGCCACCCGTCTTCATGCCCCCGTCGGTGATGACCGGGACGTATCGGCCGGTCTCCCCCTCGTAACGGTCTCGTGCGGCCGCAACCTCCAGCGTGGCCGACACCTGCGGCACGCCAATCCCGAGCACCTCCCGCGTCGTGCACGCAGCGCCCGGCCCGACGCCCACGAAGATGCCTGCCGCACCCTGGTGCATGAGTTGGTAGGCAGCTTCGCCGCTGACGGTGTTGCCGACGAGGACCGGCAGCTGCAGTCCACCGGTCAGGTCGGCCAACGAGAGCACGCGGGTCGAGGTGCTGATGTGTCGCGCCGAGCTCACCTGGGACTGGACCAGGAACAGGTCGGCCCCGGCGCCCGCAGCGACCTCCGCGTGGTGCCAGGCCGACGCGGGCGTGGTCGCCACGGCGGCGACGGCGCCCTGGGCCTTGATGCGGGTGATGAGGCTCGCGATCAACTCGTCGCGGACCGGCTGCTCGTACGCCTCGGCCAGCACATGGGCGGCCGCCTGGCCACTCTCCGCCGCGGCGACCCGGTCGATGATCGGCGAGGCATCCTCGTACCGGGTGTAGAGGCCCTCCAGGTTCACGAACGCCACGCCGCCATGCCGACTCATGCGAACGGCGAAGTCGGCATCGGCCACCGCATCCATGGCGGCCGCGAGGAATGGGATCTCGAGGCGAAACCCGCCGAGCTCGGTGGCGAGGTCGACTTCGGACGGGTCTGCGGTGACGGCACCCGGCACGAGGGCGACTTCCTCGAAGCCGTAGGCTCGTCGCAGGCGCATGTCGATCGCGTCGTGGACGGGCGCCTGGTCGATCAACGGGACCTCCTCGAGTATGAAACAGCCCGCGCGGCATGGCGGCGCGGGCTTCGATCGGTGGCGAATGCTGGGACGGCGCGGATCGGGTGCAACGGCGTGGTCGCTGCGGCTTTGGCGGAGTATACGGTTCCGACCGTTGCGCCGCACCCTGCAGCAGCACCAGAACGCCGGTCAACGGACGGCCGACCCACGCGGGGCTTCAGGTCTCCAGCTCGACGCCCACCTCGGAGGCATCGGCCGCGAGTGACTCGATCGCCTCGTCCGAGCCGGCGGATGCCTGGAGCAGCCCGATGACGCGCGACAGGCCGAGACCCGCGTAGTCGGCAAGCAGCTGGCGTCGCCGCGCTCCACCCGCCGTCCAGCCGGGCGTCCCCCACCAGACGTGGACCGACACGTCGAGGCTGTCGGGATCGCGGCCGATCTCCTCGCAGCGAGCGCGGATGGTGGGGAGCGCCGCACGTACCTTGGCGGGCGAAAGCCCATCGAGATTCAGCTCGTCGGCATACCGGGCGGCCAGGCGCCATGTCACGTTCGGCCCGTTGCCACCGACCATGATCGGCATGCCGGTGGCCTGGATCGGCTTGGGCAGGTTGCGGGCATCCCGGACGCTGTGGTGCTGGCCATCGTAGGTGGCGTGCGTGGCCCGCCCGGGCTCGAGCATGCGGGTGATCACCTCGAGCGCGTCGTGGAGCATGGCCAGCCGTTCCTTCGTCGGAGGGAAGCCGTATCCGTAGGCGAGCCATTCCTCCTTCTTCCAGCCGGCCCCGATGCCGAGCTCGAACCGGCCGCCGCTGATGGTGTCGAGCGTGGACGCCATCTTGGCCGTCAGGGCCGGGTTGCGGAAGCCGTTGCAGATCACGACCTGGCCGAGCCGCACGCGCTCGGTCGACGCCGCAAGCGCCGAGAGCGAGGTGAACGACTCGAATGTCAGCTCATCGGTCGGTCGCGGCACGGTGTGGAAGTGGTCGAACAGCCAGACCGACTCGAACCCGAGCCGGTCCGCCCGCCGCGCGACCTCCACCGTGCGAGCCCACGCTCGCTCGGGCTCCCAGCCGTCGTACTCCCCCGTCCATCCCTGCGGGACGATCAGGCCCATCTTCATGCTCTTCAGGCTCCTCGGCACGTCATCGAACGATCATCTGGTCGCGCTCCGGGCCAACCGAGACGTGCGAGATCGGCACGCCGGCCAAGGACTCGAGGCGATCGACGTACGTTCGGGCCGCCGGGGGTAGGTCGGCCCAGGCGCGGCAGCCGGTCGTATCGGCCTGCCATCCCGGAAGCTCCTCGTACACCGGCTCGAGCCGCTCGTAGACCGATGTCGACGCAGGGACGGTGGTCCATTCACGCCCGTCGAATGGGTCGCGGTAGGCACGAGCGATGAGGAGCCGCTCGAAGCCGTCGAGGACGTCCAACTTGGTCAGCGCGATGCCCGAGTATCCCGCCAGCCGCACGCTGAAACGGACCGCGACGGCGTCATACCAGCCGCAGCGCCGAGGCCGGCCGGTGGACGTTCCGAACTCCGCTCCGCGCTCGCGCAGGCGCTCGCCGTCGGCGTCGTCGAGCTCGGTGGGGAGTGGCCCCGCTCCCACGGCGGTGGTATAGGCCTTCGCCACTCCGAGGACCTGGTCGATCTTCACCGCCGGAAGGCCGGCCCCCAGGCTGGCCCCACCGGGGATCGGCGACGAGCTGGTCACGTACGGATAGATGCCCCAATCGATGTCGCGCATCGTGCCCAGCTGCCCTTCGAGCAGGATCCGCTCGCCCGCCTCGAGCGCCACGTCGACCAGCACCGCGCCATCAACGACGTGCGGCCTCAGCCGCTCGCCGGCGGCGAGGTACGCCTCGCAGATGCGTCGCTCGTCGGTGGCCTCGGCGATGGCGGTCGCCACCGCCGCCCCGGCGAAGCCGCCAGCCAGCCGCCGGACGCGCGGCAGCGTGGCGGCCAGTCGCTGGCGGAATGCGTCGGGCTCCATGAGGTCGATGACCCGGATGCCGCGCCGGGCGACCTTGTCGACGTAGGCGGGGCCGATCCCACGCGAGGTGGTCCCGAGCTTCTTCGTGCCACGCTCGAGCTCCTCGAGCTGGTCGAACAGGACGTGGTATGGCATCACCAGGTGGGCGCGATCGCTGATGAACAGGTTACGGCAGTCGAAGCCGGCCGCCAGCAGGCCGTCGAGCTCGTCGACCAGCGCCGGCGGGTTGATGACCACCCCGTTGCCGAGCAGGTTGCGCGTGCCGGAATGGAAGATGCCCGATGGGATCAGGTGAAGCTTGAAATGGCCGTGCCGGTTGACCACGGTGTGGCCAGCGTTGTTGCCGCCGCCGTAGCGGATGACGAGGTTCGCGTCGTCGGCGAGGTAGTCGACGACCCTGCCCTTTCCCTCGTCACCCCATTGGGCACCGACGACCGCGATGACGGACATGGCGTGGCGACGATGACCTCGAACGTGTGGGAGGCTGTCATCCTACCGCCGCACCGGCCACGACGTTCCCTCAGCCCTCGGAGCCGATGAGCCACGAACACACGCCGAGGGTCAGGTTTGGTCGGAGGCTTGATCGCCGCAAAGCGCGAGCGCCGCCTCGGCGGGCGGCGCTCGATGTGCGATGGGCCGGAAACAGCTCAGGCGCGGGTACGCACCTTGTCGAAGCAGTTGGAACAATAGACCGGTCGATCGTTGCGAGGCAGGAACGGAACGAGGGCTTGCCCGCCGCACTCGGCGCAGACCGCCGCGTGCATCTCGCGCTGTCCGCCATTACCGCTGCCTCCCCCTCCACCGATGCCCAGAGCGCGGTTCTGCTTTGCAATCGCTCGGCAGCTCTGGCAGCGCTGCGGCTCGTTCACCAGCCCCTTGCTGGCATAGAACTCCTGCTCGCCCGCTGAGAACACAAAGTCCATGCCGCAGTCGCGACAGCGGATGGTCTTATCGGCATACACCCTTGTCCAGTGCCTCCTGCTCTCGCACGCTCCGGCCCGAATTGGACGGTCGCGGTCTGTAGAGGGCGTGATCTGCGTGCGAACGAGGGCGCGGATCGAGCGGACTCGGATCAGACGTTGACGGGCCGGTCGTTACTAGCGCCCGAGTGTACACCGGCAGACAAGCCTTTTCGACGCTCGACCGATTGCTCGCTTGTCAGCCCGACGGCGCTCACTCAGTAGGCGGCGATCTCCTCGCGCGCGGCGACGGTGTAGAAGCGGGTGTTGGCCTTTCGGAACTGCAGCGGCACCTCGCCGATCGGTCCGTTACGGTGCTTGGCCACCTTGGCCTTGATGAGCTCGACCTCGGCGTCAGGGTTCTGCTCGCCGTCGCGGTACAGGAAGATCACCACGTCAGCGTCCTGCTCGATGCTACCGGACTCCCTCAAATCCGAGAGGCGTGGCT
Source organism: Chloroflexota bacterium (assembly GCA_030862645.1). Taxonomy (GTDB): domain Bacteria; phylum Chloroflexota; class Limnocylindria; order QHBO01; family QHBO01; genus JACDBZ01. The sequence goes on along the minus strand of JALZDF010000118.1, from coordinate 52,085 downwards.
CGGCGGTGCCGCGCTGCTCCACACCGCGCGACAGTTGCGAGAGCGCGACGACCGGAACCTTGAGCTCGCGCGCCAGCTGCTTGAGCCCACGGCTGATCTCGCTCACCTCCTGCACCCGGTTCGCGTCCTTGTTCGGCGTCGAGGCCTGCATCAGCTGCAGATAGTCGACGATGATCAGGTCGAGGCCCCGCTGCTCTGCCTCGAGTCGGCGTGCCTTGGTGCGCAGCTCCATGACCGACAGCGCCGGGCTGTCATCGATCCACATCGGTGCCGTGGCCATGTCGTTCATCACCATCGCGATCTTGCTCCAGTCGGTCTCGTCGACGAAGCCGGTCTGGAGTGGCCGCGGATTGATGCCCGACTCTGCCGACAAGAGGCGGAGTGCCAGCTGCTCCTTGCTCATCTCGAGGCTGAAGACGGCGACCTTCTTCGTCTCGCGAACGGCCGCGTGCTGCGCCACGTTGAGGGCCAGCGATGTCTTTCCCACCGATGGGCGCGCCGCCAGGATGACCAGGTCCGACGGCTGGAAGCCGCCGAGCAGGGCATCGAGCTGGCCGAGCCCGGTCGGCACGCCCAGGATCTGGCCGCGATGCTCATGGAGGTATTCCAGCCGGTCGTACGCCTGCCCCAGCAGGATGGAGAGAGACTCGAAGCCGCCATCGGTCCTGCGCTGGCTGATCTCGAACAGGATCGACTCGGCTCGGTCGATCGCGACCTCAGCGTCGTTGGCCTCCTCGTAGCCGACCGCTGCGATCTTGCCGGCGGCGCCGATGAGGTTACGCAGGACCGCCTTGCGCTCGACGATCCGGCCGTAATGCTCGGCGTGCACGGCGGTCGGCACGGCGTTCATGAGCGAGGTCAGGTACGCGGGGCCGCCGATTGCGTCGAGCTTGTCCCGGCGGCGAAGCTCGTCGCCCAGGGTCACCAGGTCGATCGGCTCCCGTTGGCCGTGGAGCGCGAGCATCGCCTCGTAGACGTCCGCGTGCTGGCTGCGATAGAAGTCGGCGGGCTTGAGGAAGTCACCCACCCGGAGGATGGCATCAGCGTCGATCAGGATGGACCCGAGCACGCTCTGCTCAGCCTCGACCGCCTGTGGTGCCAGCTTGTCGATGTCGGTTCGGGCGGTCGTGAGCGTCATGGTGAGCAGGACACGGACACGGCGAGTCGGGCTCCAATCGGTGGGGATGGGTTGCGCCCGGCCGGTCCGGGATGAATGAGGACCGTCGAGCACCGGGCGCAGGGCCATCGTCGCAGCCGGGGCAAGACACTTACCCACCGACGGCGCCCGACCGGGCCATCGGTTCGTGGATATCGCGCTTGTCGATGTGGACAACCCGCGCTTCCCGTGCGCGCTGGGAACATGCTCCGAACGTATGTTCTCTTTGCGACAACAGTGTGTCGCAACCGAGGCGCTGCTCCCGTTCCGGCGCGGCGAGGCGCGCCGTTCAACATAGGAAGGCGCGGGTCAGGACTCGGCGACGACGCTCACGTTGAGGATGGCATCGACGCCCGGCATCAGGCGCACGTCGATCTTGTAGTCGCCGAGGGCCTTGATCGGCTCGCGAAGGTGGAGCGCATGGCGGTCCAGCTCGATCCCCTCGCGGTTCACGAGGTCACCGATCTGGTGGCCGGTCACGGCACCGAAGAGACGGCCGCGCTCACCTGCCTTGACCGGGATCTCGAGCTTGAGCTGTCGGATCTTCTCTGCGGTGGCCTCCGCTTCGGCGCGGACGCTGCGATCGCGTTCCTCTCGCTGCTCCTTGTGTCGCTCCCAGTTGGCGACGGCGCCCTTGTCGGCGACGACGGCGGCGCTGGTGGGCAGCAGGAAGTTGCGGGCGTAGCCGTCCTTGACCTCCTTGAGGTCGCCCTCGCGACCGAGGCCCTTTACGTCGCGCTTCAGAATGACCTTCATTCGAGCTCCTTCAATGCGGTGGTGTGCCGGGCCGTTCGCCGGCGCCGCCAGGACACCAGCCCGCGCTTCAGCTCGTCCGGATCGCGCAGGCGACCGTATCGGTCGAGCAACTCCGGCAGATCGTCCCTGATGCGGTCGAACCGGTTGCCCATCAGACCGCGGAGTCGCTCGAGATCGCGATCGAGGTCGGCCGTCCCGTTGCGGGCACGGGCGGTGTGCTCGGCGCGTACCTCGGGCGGCGCGTTCTGGATGAACAGGTCGAGGACGAGCAGCAGGACGGTCAGGTCGTCCGCCTGGCCGAGGATCGGGATTACGTCGGGGATCAGGTCAACCGGCAGGATGACGTACGCGAGCGCGGCCGCCAGCATGCCCTTCAGGCCGATCGGCGTGCGCGGATCCCGAAGCAGACCCCACACGATCCGTGCGTAGGTCGGAAGCTTGACGACGAGACGCGCCATGCGCAGATAGCGCGACGAAGAGGACAGGTTCACACGAACTCCGGCGTTCTGGCGAAATGGGGCCCGCATGATAGCAGGACGCAGCCGCTCCATCGGTTTGACATTAGAACAGGCGTTCTGCTACGGTGACCGCACGATCATCGATCAGCGCACGGATGTGCGGAGGAACCACGTGACCAGGCACGACGCAGACAGACGGCAGCGAATCCTCGACTGCATTGCCCGCACCGTCGAGGAGCGCGGCTATCCTCCGTCCGTGCGTGAGATCGCCGACGCCGTGGGGCTCGCGTCAACCAGTGCCGTGCATCATCACCTGACGGCGCTCGAGCGCGATGGCCTGCTGGACCGCGGGATCGTGCTGCAGGGAGGCACTCATGCCTCTCGTGCCCTGCGCCTGACTCGGCCGAAGACCACCGCCCCCGATCCTGCCAAGGTGACGCCCTTCCGCATGCCGGTCGAGCGCGATACGCTCTCGCTGCCGGTTATGGGTGAGATCGCCGCCGGCCAACCGATCGAGGCGTACGCCGACGCCGCCGAGACTCTCGAGGTGCCACGCTCGCTCGAAGCGAGAGAGGACTCCTACGTCCTGCGCGTGCGCGGCAAGAGCATGATCGACGCCCTCATCGACGACGGCGACTTCGTCATCGTCCAGCCCCAGGCGACGGCCCGCGAGGGCGACATCGTGGTTGCCTTGCTCGAGGACAACGGCGTCACGCTGAAGCGCTACTTCCGAGAGAAGGACCGCATCCGGCTCCAGCCCGCCAACGCCGAGATGGAGCCGATCTACGCGACCGAGGTGCAGATCCAGGGCAAGGTCGTCGGCGTTATCCGCCGCCTCTCCTAGGCCTGGCCCGCCAGCGCCTACCCGGCGCCCGAGTCTCATTTTCAAAGCCGTCGGCGGCGCTCGATCGAGTGACGGGCGACGCAGGTCGACCGCGACGGACGATGATGAGCCCAGCATGCGCACGATCCTGCACGCCGACCTGGACGCCTTCTACGCCAGCGTCGAAGTGCTGGACGACCCGTCACTGCGCGGCAAACCGGTCATCGTCGGCGGCCGGCCCGGCGATCGAGGCGTGGTGAGCGCCGCCTCCTACGAAGCCCGCGAGTTCGGCGTCCACTCGGCCATGCCGCTGCGTACCGCGGCCCGACGCTGCCCCCACGGGGTCTTCCTCCCCGGGCGGCCGGACCGCTACCGCGAGCTGTCGCAGCAGGTCATGGCCATCTTCGCCTCCTACACTCCGGTGGTCGAACCGATCAGCCTCGACGAGGCGTTCCTCGACGTGACCGCCAGCGCGACGGCGTTCGGCGACGGCCCGACCATCGCGCGGCGCATCAAGGAGCGGGTGCGCAACGAGGTGGGCCTGGTCGTCTCGGTGGGAGTCGCCAGCAACAAGCTGTGCGCGAAGGTGGCTTCCGACCTTCGAAAGCCGGATGCGCTCGTCGTCGTGTCGCCCGGAGAGGAAGCCGCATTCCTGGCCCCGCTGCCGATCCGACGCCTGTGGGGCGTCGGGCCACGGGGCCAGCAGGCGCTTGCCGAGTACGGGGTCACCACCATCGGGCAGCTGGCCGCCCTGGAGCCCTCGACGCTCCAGCGGCGGTTCGGCCGTCACGGCCTCGATCTCGCAAACCGAGCGCGCGGCATCGACACCGGGCGGGTGGCACCCATGCAGGCTCCCAAGAGCATCGGCCACGAGCACACATTCGACGTCGACACGGTCGACCTCCGCCGGCTCGAGGCCACGCTGCTGGACCTTGCCGAGTCGGTCGCCAGCCGGCTGCGGCGGCACGGCCTCGCGGCCGGCGCCGTGCAGCTCAAGCTGCGCTACGAGGGATTCGAGACGCTCACCCGCCAGGCGCACCTGCCCTACCAGACTCGCGACACCGGTCCGCTCTACGACACCTGCCTCGCGCTGCTGCGCCGGACGCTGGTCAGCGGGCGCGGCGTGCGGCTCATCGGCCTGACCGCCATATCGCTGTCCGACGCGCAGCAGCTGACGCTCTTTGGCGAGCCCGAACGCGAGGATCGGCTGGCCCGCTCCATCGATGCCGTCAGGGCGCGATTCGGCGAGGCGGCCATCACCCGCGCTCGGCTCCTGACCGAGCGCCCGCTCCGCCGCTTCGACTTCGGGGAACGTCCGGACGTCGCCACCGACGACGCTGAGGAACCGGCTTGACGGACAGAACGGATGTTCGGTATCCTTGACGCCAGAATCGAACGCCTGTTCGAGTGCCCGAGCAGGCAACCCCTGTCAGGAGTTGAACATGGCACTCGTCCAAATCTCCCCCATCGAGGCACACGTTCGCTGGGATCGGCACGCCGATCGACCGGCGGAAGTCCGCTGCAACGGACACCACCTACGCGTCACGGACCTCGACGCCGTCCGCGACGAGCGATCCGCCTACCCGGCCGAGCGCGGTCCGCGGGTGACGTTCGTCCTTCGGACCGCTGACGGTGGTCGCGCGTCGGTCGCCTTCGACGGGCGGCGGCGGCGCTGGTTTCTGGAGGCCGTCGAGCAGGCCGCCTGAGCCGCCATCGCAGCCGCCTACAATCGGTCCGGCATCGTCCGGGCCGATTCGCTTGCCCGCAGATGACCGATCCGAGGGCCTCGCGACCGATGGAGGAGCGTCTCAACGACCTGACCGTGCGGGCGCTCGTCGAGCGGCTGGCCACCAGCGATCCAGTGCCCGGTGGAGGGAGCGCTGCCGCGCTCGCGGGGACGATGGGCGCCGCGCTTGTCAGCATGGTTGTCGAGCTCACCGCTGGACGGCCGTCAGCCGCCGGCCATGAGCCGGCTCTCACAGAAATCAAGACGGCGGCCACGTCGTGGCAATCGGAGCTGCTGAACCTCGCCGAGCTGGACGCGAACGCGTATGCCGCCGTCGTGACCGCCCGGCGCATGCCGCGCGACTCGGCGCGCGAACGCGAGCTGCGTGCCGTGCAGCTTGCCGCCGCAATGCGTGATGCCACCCGGGTCCCGCTGGCCACTGCCCGGGGCGCTTCCGAGGTCCTGGACCTCGTAATCCGATTGGCGTCGATCGGGAACCACAACGCCATCAGCGACGTGGGAGTCGCCGGCCTTCTCGCCGCCGCGGCACTCCGCGGCGCCGCGCTGAACGTCGAGATCAACCTGCCCTTCGTATCGGACGACGAGCTGCGTGTCGGAGCCGCCGCTGACATCAGGCGTCTGCTCGAAACGGTCGATGAGCGCGATGAGCGCGTCAGGGCGACCGTCGCGGAGCGCCTTCGGTGACGGCACGCCTGCTCGACGGGCGTGACCTCGCCTCCCATATCCGGCGCGAGCTGCAGCATCGCGTCGAGCGTCTGACCGGCGGTGACCCGGAGCTCGCGCCCCGCCTCGCGATTCTCCGATCCGGGTCCAGCGAGGCCGCCGCCCTGTATGCCGCCAGCCTCGAGCGGGCGGCGCGCAGCGTCGGCGTGGCACCGCTCTCCCTCGCCGATGACGCGGACCCGCTGCTCGAGACGATCGACGCACTGAACGCGGACCCGCAGGTCGCCGGGATCGTCGTCTCCCAGCCGCTCGCCGACCCCCTGCGCGGCCGCGGCCTCGTCGAGCGCATCGACCCCGCCAAGGACGTCGACGGCGCCACGCCGGCCAACGCCGGCTGGCTGGCGCGCGGCGAACCGGCCTTTGTGCCCGCCACCGCCCTGGCGGTCATCGCAATACTGGAGGCCTACGACGTACCGGTGGCGGGCCGGCGCGCCGTGATCATTGGCCGGTCAGCGGTGGTCGGGCGGCCGGTGGCCTCGCTGCTGGTCGCACGCGACGCCACCGTGGTGATCTGCCACCGCGCGACGCGCAACCTGGCCCGCGAGACCCGACGCGCCGAGATCCTGGTCGCGGCCGCCGGGCTGCCCGGCCTGGTGCGTCCGGAGATGGTGAACCGATCCGCCGTGATCGTGGACTGCGGCATCAACTCCGTCCCTGCCGGGATCGTGGGCGACGTCGAGTTTGCGACGGTCGCGCCGGTGGTGAGCGCGATCAGTCCCGTGCCCGGCGGCGTCGGCCCCGTGACCCCGATGATGGTCCTTCGTCAGACGGTCGAGTCGGCCGAGCGCGAGCGGAGACCCCCGCCCGACTGAACGACCCTCACGTACCCGAGTCGCCGGCCTCGCTCGATTGCGTCTGAAGGCCGCGGTCAGCCCGCCGCAGCAGAGCCTGGCCATAGCGGATGGCCGCGTCGACCGTCATGACGCTCGTCGTGTCACGGGAGCCTCGTCGGGGGTAGAGCGCCCGGAGCGTGCAGAGCCGCTCGAAGCGCTGGCGTTGCTCGCTGGTGGGCGTGTTCATCCGCGCATCGTGACGCAGACGGGAGGACGCGCCTATCGAGCGAGCGATATCGATGGCGTCGGGCGGACGACACTCAACGCGGTCCGCTCTGTCGCGCAGCCGACGCCGCCAATGCCTGCTGGGCGACCCGGAGCGCGTCGGGAGGCAGACGGGAATGGGGTCGGGCGGTGGATCGTCGCCTCTTGCGCGCGGGAGGATGATGACCCCCGAGCAAAGCCCGTCACACGGGACCAGCACCTGACCGAGCGATGCCACTAGCTCCATCGGCCCGGTCCAAACGACAGCCGGCACGCGGCTGACTGCCGATCGTGCCCGAGATGATCGACTCAGTCGCCCGAGAGGAGATTTAGATGACCGATAAGAACTTCGTCATCGAGTTGGACGACGACACCGAGGGCCACGGCCTTCCGCAGGGAATCGTCGAGCCCGATGACAGCCAGTGGTTGGAGGAGAAACTCCGCACCGACAGCGGCAAGCGGAGCTTCCGGATCAGCGTCCTCGACGAGGACGACGATACCGAGGGCCACGCCTTTCGCGGTGGTCCGGTGGTCCGTGTCAGCCTCGGTGACGAGGACGACACCGAGGGCCACGCGATCGCCATCCACTTCCCATCACGCACCGAGGCCGATGCCTTCCGGCGACGCCTCATGGTGACCGGCGTGCTGGTCGGCACGGTGGCCCTGGGTGCCGCCAGTGGGGTTGGGCTTTCCGCCCTGCAGTCCGACAGCGACTCCGCCGGAGCGAGCGGCGCAAGCACGATCAGCCAGGTCGGCCCGCTCGATGCCCACGAGGCTCCGGCCTTCGGCATCAACACCCCGGCCCAGGTGGGACCGCTCGACGCCCACGAGGCGCCCGCCTTCCAGCAGTCCGCGCCCGCAGTGGACGTGAACCGCGACGTCGGCATCATGGACGGCTCCGGCGCGGCTGCGGCGACCCAGGTGGGACCGCTGGACGCTCACGAGGCGCCGGCCTTCCAGCAGTCGACGCAGGTCGGCCCGCTGGACGCCCACGAGGCGCCGGCCTTCCAGTCCGGGGACACGGCCGATGCAGGCAGCAGCGAGCTGAACGACATCGGTGGCCCGACGCCGAGGTAGGGCGCCGTGATGCGCACATTGAACCGGGAGCCGGGCAATCCGGCCCCCGGTTCACTTTGTCAGTCGAGGGATGCGAGCATCTCTTCGAGCGGGACCGACCCGTCGATGAATCCGAGCCGTTCCATGGTGGCGTAGCCGGTTCGCCACAGCTCGACATCAACCTCGCCGTTGGCGAATACGTCGCCACGCCACAGCTCCACGGTGGCCTCGAGTACCGCCCGCGCCACTTCGGGGTCCTCCGCAATGGTCGGAACTTCCGCCTCGGCTGCGGTGAACCCGAGGTCCGGATCCTCGATGACCGCCGCCTGCGCGGCAGCCGTGGCCTCGACGAATGCCCGAACGAGCTCCGGCTCGGCTTCGAGCAGCTCGTCGCCGACGATCACGCCGGGCCCGGGGAGCGGCGCCACCTCGTCGACCGTCAGCATGCCGATCTCGGTACCGCGCGCCTCCAGCCGGAGCGGCTCGTTGTTCCGGAAGCCGGTGATGAGATCCACATCGCCGTTCGAGAAGCCCTCCGCCTGGTTGAACTGCGGGTACTCCCGGATGCTGATGTCGTCCTCCGCCAGGCCGCCCGCGTCGAGCAGCGCCAGCAGCGCGTGCCACGACGAACCGAACTTGCCGGGTGTCCCGATCGTCATCCCCGCCAGGCCGGAAGGATCCTCGGGCACGTCATCGGCCGCGCCGATGAGCGCCACTGGGAAGGACTGGTACAGCGTCGAGGCGTACCGGATCGGGATGCCGGAGGTGCGCGCGATCATGACGTCGGTCGCATCGGCCACGCCGAATTCGGCCTCCCCGTCGGCGACGAGGCGCTGCACATCCGGCGCCTGGTGGTGCTCGATCGCCACCGCGAGACCGGCATCGGCGTAGAAGCCTTCCCGCTGGGCAACGTAGAAGGGGGAGAACTGCACGTCGGGACGGAACCCGAGGGCAAGCGTCACCGGCCGCAGCTCGGCGGGCGAGGAGCTCCCGGCCGGTCCGGCCTGGCAGGCGACGAGGACGAGTGCGAGGGACGCGATCAGGACGCGCGACGAGGACATTGGTCTTCCTTTCAATGGCTGAGGAGATGCCGCTCGACGAAGACCACCAGCCCGTAGAAGACGAGGCCGATGATCGCGAGCGTGGCGAGGGCGACGAACATGAGCGGGGTGTCGAAGAGCCCCTGGTTGGCAATGTTGATGAGAACGCCCAGCCCGACGCTGGCGCCCGCCCATTCGGCGACGACCGCGCCGATGACCGCGAGCGTCACTCCGACCCGCAGCCCTCCGAAGATGACCGGCAGGGCGGAGGGCACCTCGAGCAGCCGCGTCCGCTGCCCGTGGGTGGCGCCGAGGCTGCCCATCATCTCGGCCAGCAGCGGATCGGTCGCGCGGATGCCGACCATGGTGGCGATCGCGATCGGGAAGAAGACGATCAGGGCGCAGATCACGACGCGCGCCAACAGTCCGCCGCCGAACCAGATGTCGAGCAGCGGCGCCAGCGCCAGGATCGGCACCGCCTGGGCGGCCACGATGTACGGAGACAGGACGCGCTCGATGAGCACGCTCTTGCCGAGCGCGATGCCGGTGAGCACGGCGGTCGCCGCACCGACGCCGAAGCCGAGCACGATCTCGACCACGGTCACCGCGCCGTGCTCCCACATGATGCCGCTGCCGATGGCCCGCCAGGCGCGCTCGGCGACCACCTCGGGCGCCGGCAGGATGTACTCCGGGTACCCGCCGATGACGGTCGCCACCTTCCAGGCGATCAGGAAGACGATCAGGCTCGCGATCGCCGCCGCGATGCGTCTCATGCCGCACCGTCCTGCTCGACCCACGGCTGCAGCTCGAGAGCGTGCACCGATGAGAGCACGGCGCGCACCACGGAGATGTGCTCGGCGGCCCGCGGATCCCCGACCAGCTCGGCGGGTCGCGGCCGCGGCAGATCGACGGCCACGATGCGCGCCACGCGGCCCGGCCGCGGCGTCATGACGACGACGCGGTCGGCCAGCACGATCGCCTCGCTCACACTGTGGGTGACCAGGATCATCGTGCGCCGCCGTTCGAGCCAGAGACGCTGAAGCTCGGCATCGAACGTCTCGCGGGTCAGCGCGTCGAGGGCGCTGAAGGGCTCGTCGAGCAGGAGCACCGGCGGATCGCCGATGAGCGCCCGCGCGAGCGCCGCCCGCTGCGCCATGCCACCCGACAGCTCGCGCGGCCGAAGGAGGGCCGCGCCGGCCAGCCCCACGCGGTCAAGGACGCGGGCAGCGCTCCTCCGCCGCTCGGTGATCGGGACTCCCGCCAGCTCCAGCGGCAGCGCCACGTTGTCGAGCGTGGTCCGCCACGGGACCAGCCTGGGTTGTTGGAAGCAGAGGCCAACCCGCCCGTCGCCCGGCCGCGGGGCGCTGCCGTCGACCGTCACCCTGCCCGTGGTCGGCGGCAGGAGTCCGGCGATCAGCCGAAGGAGCGTGCTCTTGCCGCACCCGTTTGGCCCGATCACGACCGTGAACGAACCCGGCGCCACGTCCAGGCTGAGGCCGCCGATGGCCTCGACTGCGTTCTTGCCCGCAGCTCCGAAGCGCACGCCGACGTCGGCGATCGTGACGCCGAGACCGGTCGGATGCGGTGCCTGCGAGCTCATCGTGCTCCCGTGTCGCTGCGGTCATCGCGCACGGGGCGTCGCCACCGGCTCCGCCGGTCACGACGGAGGGACGTGGTCGCCTTCTCCCTTCCGGACTATGACCGTCGGCTCTGTCTTCCCCGGCCGAGGCCAAGGGTCAGATCGGCCGCATCGGCCCAGAAACTGATGCGGTTCGCGGGCTGGCCCAGGAGCTGAGCCGACCGCCGGTGGGGACTTTCACCCCGCCCCGAAGACGATGGATGGTTCGATTGGCTCGGATCGTGGCACGCGCCGGTGCGCCGGTCAACCAGCCCGGCGCCTGATCCACCACCAGCGAGCGCCGAGGAGGACGACGGAGCCGATGACGAGCACATAGATCACGTACTCGTACGGCTTCAAGGCGGCCTCGATGACCGGATAGTTCTCGCCCACGACGAAGCCGGCGTAGATCAGCGCCGCGTTCCACGGAAGCGAGCCGAGGGTGCTGAAGAGGAGGAAGCGACCCATCGGCATGCGGCTGATGCCGGCGGGATAGCTGACGAAGGTGCGCACCAGCGGAACCATGCGGCCGAGGAACACCGCCCACGAGCCCCATCGCTCGAACCATCGGTCGGCGCGGTCGAGATCGGTGGCGCCGATGCCGACGTAGCGGCCATATCGATCCAGCAGCGGACGCCCGCCCCAGGCGCCGATCGCGTAGCCGACCAGCGCCCCGACGACGCTGCCGACGGTGGCCAGCGCGACCGCCAGCGGGATGTTCCACGCCAAGCCGGTAAGCGGCTCGACCACGGAGGGATCCACCACGGACTGGCTCACCTTCCAGCCCGCCATCGGCAGGATCACCTCGGATGGAATCGGAGCCACGATCGTCTCCAGCGCCACGGCCGCCGCGACGCCCACGTAGCCGACGGTGTCGTACATCCGGAGAATCAACGGGATCACGTCCCGGTCGATGAACTCGAGCAGCGCTCAGCCCTCGGTCGGCGTGCGGCGTGGCACCGCCACGCGGCGACGGCGACGTTCCGGATGGGCTGCAGCCTCGGCCAGCCCCCGCGCACGGGCCCGTTCGTCGACGCCGAGGACGTGGACGGCGACGAGGATCGCGAGCAGCGCGCCACCGGCCATCCAGCCACCGAGGACGTCCATCGGGTAGTGCGCCTGAAGGTAGATGCGGGTTGCGCTGATGGCACCGACGAAGATCGCTGCCACGAAGTAGGCCCCCATCCCCTGACGGTGATCATGGGCCAGGCGGGCCACGCAGAAGGCGGCGATGCCGTACAGGACGGTCGCCCGCAGGGCGTGCCCGGCCGGGAAGTCGGCGATGTCGTCGAGCCCCACGTCGTTCACATTGAAGATGGCGCGCACCAGGGCGGGCAGGCTGATCGCGTCGGACGAGGTGAAGTACTTGAGCGCCCACTCCATCGGAAAGGCGAGCGTGCCGAGCGCGAGGAGGAGCGCGAGGTCCTGGCGGCCCTTGGCGAGCGCCAGCAGCCCCAGCCCGGCGAAGGCGAGAGCCACGAACCAGCCGCTGCCGAGGGCGCTGATGCCGATGATCAGGGTTTCGACCGGGGGCAGGTTCGTTTCGACCCAGCCATGGACGGCAGGCACGAGCGTCGACATCATCCACTCCTCGGGGGCCGTGTAGATGGTCGTGCGCTTCAGCATCACGAGCCAGAACAGCGCCGGCAGGGCGATAACCGCCAGCAGGAACGCAACGGCCGGGCTCGGAACCGCGCCGCCAAGGCGATGCGCCGCGTCGTCATGGACGACGAGGCGGCTCATGAGGTCCGGCAGCCGTCGCACGGTGCGTAGTATAGGGACCGATGCCGCCGCTCCCCCTATCCGGCCGGGACCTCACCATCGACGATCTGGTCGAGGTTGCGCGGGGCCGACGGGCGGTCGTCCTGGAGCCCGCGGCCGCCTCCCGGATGGGCGAGTCACGGGCCGTCATCGAGCGGCTGGTGGCGGAGGGCGCGACCGTCTACGGCGTGACCACCGGGTTCGGCGACCTCGCCGACGTCCGGATCGAGCCGTCGCAGACGGCCGAGCTGCAGCGCAATCTCGTCCGCTCCCATGCGGCCGCCGTGGGCGATCCGCTGGCCGACGAGGTGGTGCGGGCCATGCTCGTCCTGCGCGCCAACACGCTTGCCGTCGGCCTCTCGGGGGTTCGCGTCGAGCTGGCCGAGCTCCTGGTCGACATGCTCAACGCCGCCGTCCATCCGGTCGTGCCCTCGCGTGGCAGCCTCGGCGCGTCTGGAGATCTGGCACCTCTCGCGCACCTCGCGCTGGTCCTGATCGGCGAAGGGGAGGCGACCGTTGACGGAGCCGGTCCGGGTTCGGGCGCCGAGGCGCTGGGGCGCGCGGGCCTGGCCCCGCTGGAGCTGCACGCCAAGGAGGGGCTGGCGCTGCTCAACGGGACGCAGTTGATGGCCGGCATCGGCGCGCTGGCTCACCACGATGCGCTGCGCCTGGCGCTGACCGCCGACGTCGTGGGCGCCATGAGCCTGGAGGCGATGCTCGGAACCGGGGCGGCCTTCGCGGAGCAGCTCGTGGCGGCCCGACCGCATCCGGGCCAGGTCGGCTCGGCCCATCACCTGCGAGCCCTGCTCATGGACAGTGAAATCGGCGCCTCGCACGCCGAGAGCGACCACCGCGTGCAGGACGCCTACAGCCTGCGCTGCATGCCGCAGGTCCACGGGGCGGCGCGCGACGCGCTCGCCGAGCTGTCGCGGGTGGTGACGGTCGAGATGAATGCCGCCACCGATAACCCGCTGGTGTTCCCGACCGGAGAGGTGATCAGTGGCGGCAATTTCCACGGCGAGCCGCTGGCACTGGCGCTCGACTACGCGACCCTGGCCGTCGCCGAGCTGGCGAGCATCTCGGAGCGGCGGACAGCGCGGCTGGTGGATGCCCACCTGTCGGGCCTGCCCCCCTTCCTGACGGAGCGCCCGGGGGTGGAAAGCGGCCTGATGATCGCGCACTACACCGCTGCAGCGCTCGTCAACGAGCTCCAGACGCTTGCCCACCCCTCGTCGGTGGATACGATCCCGACCAGCGCCAACCAGGAAGACCACGTGAGCATGGGCGCAACCTCCGCCCTGCACCTGCGCGAGGCCGTCGACCGCGCCGAGCAAGTGCTCGCCATCGAAGCGCTGTGCGCGGCCCAGGGCCTCGACTTCCGAAGGCCCCTGAAGCCCGGCGCCGGTGTGCGCCGTGCGCACGCGATCGTGCGATCGAGGGTCACGCACCTCGACGTGGATCGGTCCCCTGCGCCGGACATCGCCGCGGCCCGCGAGCTCGTGCGCGCGGGCGCTTTGCTTGCCACCGGCGTGATGGACGATGCCGATGCTTGAGCTTGCCTTCGAACTGGTCGACGAGGCCGGTTTCAACGAGATCCCGCGACCCGCGCAGCCCGGCGCCCGCTGCCAGACCTGTGACTATTGGGAGCGCCTTGACGGCGGCCGCGCGGTACCGGAGGCCGGGGCCAGTGACGCCGGCCCGCGAGCGATGCTCAAGCGCCAACGGCTCCTGGCCGGCCGGGGCGTGTCCGGCTCGTACGCGATGGTGGCCATCCGGACCGATGCGGTGGCGCGCGTCAGCGTCGGGTACGCGCAGTTCGGTCCGCTGAGCGCCTACCCCCGGGCCCAGTCGATTCGCGACCGCTACCCGCAGCTTCCCGAATCGCCGGCGCCGTGGGTCATCACCTGCCTGCAGGTCACGCCCCACGCCGAGGAGCGGACGGGCATCGGCGCGCAGCTGCTCGAAGCAGTGTGCGCCGAACTGGACGGTCGTGGCATCACCGCCGTCGAGGCGTATCCGGAACTGGCCACGGACCCCTGGAGCCCGTCGCCGGGCCCCTCGACCCTGTACGAAGCGACCGGCTTCGAGCGGGCGGCCGGTGACGATCGCTTCCCGGTCTATCGGCGCGAGCTCACCGGCGAGACCGATGCCGACGCGTGGTCGGGCCTCTTGCGCGCCAGCCGCCCCGACGACGAAGGCGACGACTGGCCGCTGCCGCTGCCACCACAACGGAGTCCGGACGACCTCTTCCGCCTGCCGCCGGAGAAGCCGAAGCGGCCGAACCCGTTCGGCGACGACTGAGCCTGCAAGAGTTCGGAGGGGCCGACTGTTGTACCAGGCGATATGGAGGGGATCGCCCGAGTGGACGGACGCCCGCGTTGTGCTCGTCGTCGAGGCGAATCTGCAGGCTGCCCTCTGGGTCGGCGAGGCGCCGTAGGCGAACGGCGGGGCCGTATCATCGGCGCATGACGAGCACCGTGGTCGGCCCACGCCCAGTCCGGGCGCCACGCGGTCCCGGCATCTCGTGCAGGGGATGGCAGCAGGAGGCCGCCCTGCGCATGCTCATGAACAACCTCGACCCCGAGGTGGCCGAGGACCCGGACCAGCTGATCGTGTACGGCGGGACTGGCCGCGCGGCCCGGTCGTGGGAGGCATTCGACGCCATCGTCGCCGAGCTGCGCCGGCTGGAGAACGACGAGACGCTGCTGGTGGCCAGTGGGAAGCCGGTCGGCGTCTTCCGCACGACGACCGATGCTCCGCGCGTGCTGATCGCCAATGCCAACCTGGTGCCGCATTGGGCGACCTGGGAGCGGTTCCGCGAGCTCGAGCGGGCCGGCCTCACGATGTACGGCCAGATGACCGCCGGCTCGTGGATCTATATCGCCACCCAGGGAATCATCCAGGGCACGTACGAGACCTTCGGGGAGGTCGCGCGGCAGCACTTCGACGGATCACTGCGCGGCACGGTCACGCTCACCGCCGGCCTCGGCGGCATGGGCGGCGCGCAGCCACTGGCGATCACCATGAACGAGGGTGCATGCCTGGTCGTCGAGGTCGACGAAGCCCGTGCCCGCCGCCGCCAAGACGCCGGCTACGTCGACGAGATGACCACCGATCTCGATCAGGCCCTGCGTCTCGTCGAAGGCTGGCGCGCCGAAGGCGCCGCGCGGAGCGTCGCGCTCCTCGGCAACGCCGCCGACGTCGAGCCGGAGCTGGTGCGCCGCAGCTGGCAACCCGACGTGGTGACCGACCAGACCAGCGCTCATGACCCGCTGGGCGGCTACGTGCCCGGCGGAATCGGCCTGCAGGAGGCGCTGGCGCTGAGGGCCACCGATCCCGACGACTATGTCCGCCGATCGAGATCGTCGATGGCCGAGCACGTGCGGGCCATGCTCGCCTTCCGCGAGCGGGGCGCGGTGACCTTCGACTATGGCAACAACATTCGCAGCGCCGCCCGCGACGCCGGCGTCGAGAACGCCTTCGACTTCCCCGGCTTCGTGCCGGCCTTCATCCGCCCGCTGTTCTGCGAGGGCCGCGGCCCGTTCCGCGTGGCGGCGCTATCAGGCGACGTAGAAGACATCGCGGTCATCGACCGGGCCCTGTCGAGTCTCTTCCCCGATGACGAAGGGCTCCAGCGCTGGTTGCGGCTGGCCGCCGAGAAGGTCCCCGTGCAGGGTCTGCCGGCCCGGATCTGCTGGCTCGGCTACGGCGAGCGAGCCCGGGCTGGAGCCGCCATCAACGGCCTGGTGGCGTCGGGCGAGATCAGCGCGCCGATCGTCATCGGGCGCGACCACCTCGACGCCGGCTCCGTCGCGTCCCCGCATCGCGAGACCGAGGCCATGCGCGACGGCTCCGACGCCATCGCCGACTGGCCGATCCTCAACGCCCTGGTGAACACTGCCGCCGGAGCCACGTGGGTCAGCTTCCACCATGGGGGCGGCGTCGGCATCGGTTACTCGCTGCATGCCGGCATGGTGGTGGTGGCCGATGGGACGCCTGAGGCCGGGGCGCGGCTGGAACGGGTCCTTACCTCCGATCCCGGCATGGGTGTGATCCGCCACGCCGACGCGGGATACGAGCGCGCCATCGAGGTCGCCGACCAGCGCGGGGTGCGAATCCCGATGCGGCCTCCGGGCTGACGACGCCGATGCGACGCCCGGCGAACGAGCCGCTCCCCGGCGCACCGGAGCCGTGGGCGCCGTCGGCCATCCCGGCCTTTCGTGGACGTCCTCCATACCTGATGAGCGAGATGATCGCCGCCGAGCCGGCGCTCGCCGAGCGGCTGGCCCACCGGCTGGCAAAGGACGAGGCGATGGACCTCCTCACCGTAGCCATTCGCGACGCGGTCGCGGCCGGCGCACCGATCCTGATGACGGGCTGCGGAACCTCGGAGCATGCGGCCATGGGCATCGCGACGCTGCTCAATGAGGCCCTCGACCTCCCGCCCGGTCGGGAGGCCCGCTCGCTGCCCGCCCTCGAGGCGCTGGCTCGACCGACGAAGGAGGGCCTGCTGATCGCGGTGTCGCACGAAGGCGGCACCCACGTCACCAACGAGGCGCTCCGCGCCGCCCGTGCCGCGGGGGCGCGCACGGCATTGGTCACCGTGGGCCGAGGATCGCCCGGCGCGGGGCTGGCCGAGATCGCGGTCGCGACCGAGGAGCAGGACCAGAGCTGGTGCCACACGGTCGGCTACCTCTCGCCGCTGCTGGTCGGCGCGGAGGTCGCGGCCCGGCTGACCCGGTCCCGGCTCGACGCGATCGCGCTGCGCGCCCTTCTCGACGGTGCGGACGATCCGCACGCGGCGGCCTCGATCGCATCGGCATTGGCAACCAGCGACCGACTCATCGTGGCCGGCTCAGGCGCCGATCACGTGACGGCGCGGGAGCTGGCGCTAAAGGTGACCGAGGGCGCCAGGATGCCGGCGCTGGCCCTCGAGGTCGAGACCGTTCTGCACGGCTATCTGGCCGCCGCCACGCGGTGGACCGGGCTCGTGCTGGTACTGACACGAAACGGGCCGATCCAGGAGCGCGGCGCCCGCCTTCTGTCTGCATGCCTCGCGCTCGCCGTTCCGGCGGCGGCGATCCTGTCGGCAGAAGTCGCCGCGACGGTTCCCGCCGCGGACACGCCGGCCGGCCGCCTGGTCCTGCCGCGGATGGGGCGCATGCGAGGCGCTGCCGGGCCGCTCCTCGGCTCGGCCATGGCCCTCCACATCCTCACCGAGCGGCTGGCTCGCGCGCGTGGCGTGAACCCTGACACCCTCGGCCGCGAGGACTCGGCCCAGGCGGCTGCCCACGCCTGACGGTCGTCACGTCGAGCGCAGGAGCTCGAAGAGGCGGACGTAGAAGCGCAGGTTGTGCAGTGTCGCCAGGCGTTCGGCGGACAGGTCGCCAACCTTGAACAGATGATGGAGGTATGCGGCCGTGTGGCGCCCGCAGAGCGGGCAGTCACAACCGTCCTCGACCGGCCCATGGTCGACCCGGTACTCCGCATCGTGGATGCGGACAGCGCGGTAGAAGTGGTCGCCCGCGACCGGCCGCCGCTGGGCCCAGCCGGGCCGGAACGCATACAGCCGCCCATGGCGGGCATCACGGGTGGGCAGCGCACAGTCGAAGATCGAGTAGCCGAGCGCGAAGCTGTTCACGACATGGTCCGGCCGGCCGATACCGAGGGCGTGCTTCGGCGCCTCGGCCGGCAGTGACTCGGCGACCCAGCGCAACGGATCGGCCAAAAGGGCGCCATCGGCCTCGAGCGGCCAGCCGCCGAAGCCGTAGCCGTCGAAACCGATCCCCGCCAGCTCCCCGGCGCACTGCCGGCGCAGAGCCTCCGACCTGCCGCCCTGGACGACCGCGAAGATGCGCGGCGGATTTGCATCGCGACGCTCCCCCACCTGGCGGTCGAACTCGTCCCGCGACCGCCTCGCCCACCGCACTGTCCGCTCGACCGAGCGCTCCTGCTCGGCCTCGGGGGCATCCGCATCGGTACAGTCGTCCAGACACACCGTGATGTCGCTGCCGAGCTGGAACTGCAGGCCGACAACCCGCTCGGGCGTCAGGTTCCATCTCTCGTTGGTGGATGGCTCACGGAAGATCACCTCGTTGTCGCGGATCACACCCCGGTTCGGGTCCTGCCGGATGAGGCTCCAGACCTGGAAGCCGCCCGAGTCGCTCAGAATCGGACCATCCCAGTCCATGAACCGATGGATCCCGCCGGCCGCCTGGACCACCCGCGCGCCCGGCCGGCGTAGCAGGTGGAACGCATTGACCACCACGCCCTCGACGCCGATGCCCCGCAGGTCCTCGCTGCTGACGCCGCGCACGCCGGCGCGGGTCGCGTCGGGTAGGAACGTCGGCACCGGCAGCGCGGCCCGGCGAGTGACGGCGGGCTCAGCCATCCAGCGTCAGCACGAAGACGAGCTCGTTCGGGACCGATGCCTCGCCGACGCCGCCGACGCGCCCGGAATCATCCACGAGGCGCTCGATGCGCTGGCGGTTGGTGCGCTCCATCCCCTTTCCGCGGCCGCTCAGCGAGGCCGTCGGAAGGCTGATCACCACGTGCCGGACTCGCAGGGCGCGAACCAGCCGCGTCGCGGCCTCCGGGTCCTGGCGGTCAAGGGTGGTGACGAGCTTGAGCATCAGCGCGACGTCCGCCTGCTGGTCGGGAGGGCTGGTAACGAGGTCCCGTACCTCCACCGCGTACGGCTGACCGACGAGGTCGAAGATTGACGCCACCCGCGTCAGCGGACGCCGATCGACGTCGGACGCGAGGTACACAGCCCGCGGAGACAGTCCCATCCAGGGCAACGCCAGCGGGTTGAGGCCGCATCCGACGTCGAGGATCCGCGACGGCAGGCCGGTCAGCGACCAGATGCCTCGGTAGAACGCGTCGAGATGCGGCACCCGCTCACGCGTCGAGGCGTGCGTGTGCAGCACATCGGCGCAGGCGGCCCTGAAGGCAGGGCCGGTGAGGGTTCCCGACCACGCCCTCGCCAGGTCGTCGTCGCGATCCGCGCCGCGGAACGCCCCCACCGCCTGGTGCAGGCGGCGCTTGACGCGCTTGACCGCCTCGTCGGCATTCCGGGAGTGCGACAGCTCCTCGTCGGCCAGACGCGCCAGGAGGGAGCGGTCGACGTCGCGGTAGCGCGACGAGCGCAGGACGCGCTCGACGATCTCGGCGCTCACCGGTCGCGAAGCCTCAGCACGAGCCCGTATGCGTCGCGCTTCGACAGCCCGTGGCGCTGGACGAGCAACTCCTGGACCGCACGGGCGGGCGCCCCGGCGTTCAGCAGGAGGGTCGCGTCGGACTCGGCATCCTCAGCCGGGCCGGCATGCTGGGTCGCCCCGCCAATGAGCAGCGTGCACTCCCCGCGCACCTCCCCCTCGGCCTCCAGCTCCTCGACGAGGCGCGACAGCGGCCCGCGCTGGTAGCGCTCGTGCGGCTTCGTGATGCTGCGGGCGACGCATGCGGGTCGGTCGCCCAATACGGCAATGCCGTCCCTCAGCGCGGCAACCAGGCGCCGCGGGGTCTCGAAGGCGACCAGCGTGGCGTCGTCGGCGCGCAGCCGATCGAGGGCGGCCCGGCGGGCGGACGCCGTGCGCGGCAGGAAGCCGATGAACCGGAACGGATGCGGCGGCAGGCCGGAGGCGGCCAATGCCGTGGTGACCGCGGAGGCGCCGGGCAGGCTGATGACCCGGATCCCGGCATGGATGGCCGCACGCACCAGGCGGTAGCCGGGATCGCTGATGAGCGGCGTGCCGGCGTCGCTGACCAGCGCCACGTCGTCGCCGGCGGTGAGCCGCCCGAGGAGCTCCCGGCTGCGCGCCTCCTCGTTGTGGTCGTGGTAGCTGACCGCCGACGTCTCGATGCCGTGGTGACGGGCCAGCGTGGCGAAGTGCCGCGTGTCCTCGGCCGCCACGATTGCCACCGACGCGAGCGTCTGCCGGGCGCGGGGTGCCAGGTCATCCGGGTTGCCGATTGGCACCGCGACGACGTGAAGGCTTCCGCTCATGGGCGGTCGAATGAGTACAGGGCGCCGGTCATGGCCTCGCCCGACAGGAAGCGCTCGAGCGGCACGCAGTCGTACCAATCGATGCAACGCAGGCGGGCCAACGCCTCCGTCGGGTCGATCCAGGTAGCGGCCCGCACGAGACCGTCGGGGTCGTGGGGTGCAGGGTCGCCGTCCGCGGCGCAGGCAAAGGTCATTGCCGTATACCGATCACCTCCCGCCACGAGGTCGACGACGAAGGCGATCTGCAGACTGCCCGTGAGCGTCAGGCCGGTTTCCTCGTCGAGCTCCCGCTCGAGCGCGGCCACGAGCGTCTCTCCGTCCTCGACCCTCCCGCCCGGAAGCATCCAGCTCGGTTCCGGATCGGCGGGTCCCTGCTGCTCGACGAGGAGCAGCCGACCGTCTCTGCGGACGATGGCACTCACGATCAGCGTGGTTGGGCCGGGCATCCACGGAGCGTAGCAGGGCGCGCATTCGCTACGATCAGCGGCGTGCCTGGCTTGATCGAATGCGTCCCGAACTTCAGCGAGGGCCGGCGCGGCGAGGTCGTGGACGAGATCGCACGCGCGGTCGGCCAGATCGAAGGCGTGGCCGTCCTGGATCAGACCCGTGACGAGACGCACAACCGGAGCGTGATCACCTTCGCGGGGAGCGCCGAGCCGGTCGTCCGCGCGGCAACCGCGGCGGTCGGCCGGGCACTGGAACTGATTGACATGGAGCAGCACACCGGCGCGCATCCCCGGATCGGAGCAGTGGATGTCATCCCCTTCGTGCCCCTCGGCATCACCCGGCTCGAGGAGTGCGTCGACCTGGCCCGCCGCTTTGGCGAGCAGATCGCCATGCGCTTCGATCTGCCCGTCTACCTGTACGGGGAGGCGGCGCTTCGCCCGGATCGGCGACGGCTGGCCGACGTTCGCCGGGGACAGTACGAGGTCATCCGAGACGAGATCGGGTCCAATCCCGCTCGATCGCCCGACTTCGGGCCGAGCCGCATGCACCCGCGAGGCGGCGCCGTGGCGGTCGGCGCGCGCAAACCGCTCATCGCGTTCAACATCAACCTGCGGACCGATGAGCTGGCGACCGCCATCAAGATCGCGAACGTGATCCGCGAGAGCTCGGGCGGCATGCCTGCCGTGCAGGCGATGGGCATCCTGCTCGAGAACCCGGGCATGCGGCCGATGGCCCAGGTGAGCACCAACCTCGTCGACTGGGAGCGCACCGGCATCGCCGCCGTGGTCCGCGAGGTGCGCCGGCTGGCGCACGAAGCCGGCACCGAGATCGACCACTGTGAGCTCATCGGTCTCGCGCCCACGGGCGCGCTGCTGGAGGTGACCGCCGACGCTCTCGGGCTGGCCGATTTCAGCGCAGACCAGGCGCTCGAACTGCGGCTCGCACGCGACCGCTGATTCGGGTGCGTCGGCGCACCGGCCACCATCGGCTTCTGGCAGACCGCTTGCATGGATCGTCGGTTGGGGGGAACACCACCCGAAGACGAACCGCGCAAGAGGCGCACCATTCCATGAAGCCCACCACTCGCATCGCGGCTACCACTGGGCCCAACCGCGTCCTGGTCGCCCTCGCCGCCGCGTGGATGATCCTGTCGCTGGCCATCGGCGGCGCCGTCCACGCCGAGACGAGCGCGCAGGCCGAGCCGGCTTCGCCGGCGGTCGCCGGCTCCTCGCAGGACTGACGCTTCCGACGACGCCGGCGTCGAGCGCTAGACTCGGTGCCCCATGAGCCTCCGAGCGGACCTCACCCTGGCGATCGTTGCTGCGCGGGACCGCGCCATCGCGGCCGGAGACCTTGCCGTCCCCGACGGCGCCGAGCTTCCGCCCATCGGACTCGAGCGGCCGGCAAACCCGGAGCACGGCGACTGGGCAAGCAACGTCGCGATGCAGCTTGCCCCGGTGGCGCGCTCGGGGCCGATGCGAATCGCGGAGGCAATCGTGGCGCACCTCCACCAGGTGCCGGCCGTCGCCGAAGCGTTCATCGCGGCGCCCGGATTCGTGAACCTCCGACTGGATCAAGGCTGGGTGGCATCCCAGATCGAGTCGATTCGACGCGCCGGCGCCTCGTACGGGCGAGACACGGCCACCGATCGGCGGCGGATCAACGTCGAGTTCGTGAGCGCGAACCCGACCGGACCGCTCCACGTCGGCAACGCGCGCGGTGCATTCGTCGGCGACGTCCTCTCGCGCGTGCTGTCGGCCGTCGGCCACACCGTCCAGCGCGAGTACTACTTCAACGACTTCGGCGCGCAGGTCATCAATCTCGGCCTGTCCGTACTCGCTCGGCGGCGCGGCACCGAGGTCCCGGACGACGGGTACCGCGGCGACTACGTGGCGGAACTCGCCGACCAGCTTCCGTCAGACGTCCTGTCCGAGGCCGAGGCCATCCCGGATGAGGCCGGCCGGATCGTGGGCGCCTGGGCGACCGAACGGGTGCGGGCCGGCATCGAGGCCAGCCTCGAGCGCCTCGGCGTGCACTTCGACGTGTGGAAGGAGGAGAGCTCGCTCCACGACGAGGGCTGGGTCGACCGCGCCGTCGAGAAGCTGCGCCGGACCGGCCACGTATACGAGGCCGACGGCGCGACCTGGTTCCGCTCCACCGACTTCGGGGACGACAAGGACCGCGTCATCTATCGGTCCAATGGCCTTCCGACGTATTTCGCGTCGGACATCGGGTACGTCACCGAGAAGCTCGGCCGGGGGTTCGACGAGCTCATCTATATCTGGGGCGTAGACCATCACGGCACCGTCGCCCGCGTGCGCAACGCCGCCGAGGCGATGGGCGTCGACCGCGACGCCGTGCGAATGCTCCTGATCGCGTGGGTCCGCTTCGTCCGCGACGGTGTCGAGATCGCGATGAGCAAGCGGTCCGGCGAGTTCATCACCCTCGACGACGTGCTCGACGAGGTGGGCGTCGACGCCGCGCGCTGGTATTTCAGCTCGCGTGCCTACACGACCGGGATCGACTTCGACCTGGAGCTTGCCAAGAGGCAGACCAGCGAGAACCCGGTGTACTACGTGCAGTACGCCCACGCCCGGGCGTCCTCCATCCTCCGTCATGCCGCCGATACGGGTGCCGCACCGGCAACGTCACGAACCGGCGAGCTGCTCCGCCACCCGGCCGAGCAGACACTGCTTCGTCACCTTCTGGAGTTCCCCGACGCGGTCGCCACCGCCGCCGAGCGACGCGAGACCCACGAGGTGCCGCGCTACTGTTACGAGCTGGCCAGCGCCTTCTCCGCCTTCTATCGTGATTGCAAGGTGCTCAGCGAGGACGAGGCGCTCTCAGCGGCGCGCCTCGCCCTGGTCGATGCCACGCGCTCGGTTCTCGTCAACGGGCTCGACCTGCTCGGGATCTCCGCTCCCGATTCGATGTAGTCACTGCCCTCCGGCAGCGTCGACCGTCGCGGCCAGCAGCGCATGGGTCGAGGCGTGGGCGACCAGGACGTCATCATTCGGCAGTTCGGTGACCGAGGCCGGGAATCCGAGCTCGTCGACGACCCGCTCGTACGCGGTCACGAACTCGTCGGCGTCCGTGGCCGCGTCCCAGGTCAGGCGCCAGGCAACCGCGAAGGCGTCCTCGGGACCGGATGCGATAACCGCTCGGTCACCGCCCCAGCCGGCGGCCGCGTCGCCGGCATCGGTGTCGTCGACGCCGAAGTGCTCGAGCATGATCTCGATGGTGGCCTGCCCGATCGGCGTGGCATCCACCTCCTCCCAGCCATTCCCCAGGGCGGCCGCCAGGTCCGGCGCGTCGACCGGATCGACCGCCTCGCGCGATTCCCACGCCTCGAGGTCGATGATCTGCTCCGTCGAGTCCGGCGGCTCGCCATACGCCGCATCGACTTCGGAGAAGTCCGGGTTGGTGGGGTCCCCGCCAACCAGGCTGGTCGTCCAGGTCAAGCCGGCCTCATAGGGAAAGGCCAGCTGCGCAACCATCCATGAGGGGATGCCGGTCGTGTCCGGCACCTGCACCGTTTCGAAGTACTCGAGCACGTCCTCCTGGCTGAGATGCTGGAGCATCCAGGCCACCATGGTGGCCGTCGCGTCTCCCTCGATCAGCGCGGTGCGCGCGAGCCCCCGGTCGTCCTCGCCGACCGCATCGGTCTCGAGCGTGTCGAGGCCGAAGGCCGCGTCCTGCAGCGCGTGGGTGTACTCGTGCGCGTAGGTGATGCGCGCCTCCACGTCGAGGCCGGCATCGGACACGACGACCATCCGCTTCTCGATGTCATCGTAGAAGCCGAGGACCTGGTCGCCGAGCAGCTCCAGCTGAAGCTCGGCGACGTCCTGGTCGGCGTCCAGCAGGCCGAGCGCACGAAGCGAGAGGTTGTCCCGCTCGCGCTCCTCCGGCGGGTACTCCTCGTCGAACAGCTCCTGGAGCTCGGCACCGAGCTCCTCTCGGGTGATGATCTCGGCCGGACCGACGTCGGCTGCCTCCAGGCCCCGAATGGCGATGACCTGCTCCTCGATCTCTTCGAGCACTGCCTGGGCCTCCGCGCCGGTGGGGGCCGACGGCCGGGCGCTGGCGCTGGCCTGCAGCGACGCATCCGGGCTCGGCTCCGCGCTGGCTTCCGCGGACCGCGTCACCGTCGGACTCGCCTCCGGCCCGAGACCGATCCCGGCGCCGCCGGCACGCAGCGCCAGCACGGCAATCCCCACCACGACGAAGAGCACGACGAGGCTGGCGACCAGACGCTGCGGAGACATCGGCGCATTCTAGTGCGAGCCGCCTTCGAAGCCGCCCAAGGTTCAGGTTTCTTAAGGTGTGGCAAGCCCCCGGTTTAGATCGGCTCCCTAGTGTTCACCCTGCGAGTTGGAGATCCCTAGGGTTTCTACCTCCACCCTCCCTCCTTCGAGCCCCGGTGTCATTGGGCGGGCACCGGGGCTCGTGCTATCCGTTGGTCACGCCGAGCCCGGCAGAGCGCGTGACATCGCGATGGCCTCCTCCTGCTAGCATGCCCGCACCGATGGAGATCACCTGGTACGGGCGCGCCTGCTTTCGATTGAAGGGCAAGGACGCCACCGTCATCACCGACCCTTGCCCGCCGTCGACAGGCTTCGTCGCCGGCAAGCACGACGTCGACCTGCTCACCATCAGCCATCCGCACCCGGACCACAGCTACACCCGCTCCATCACCGCGGGACTGACCCTGACGCGCCCGGGCGAGTACGAGTTCAGCGACCTGCTCGTCACCGGCATCCGCACCTTTCACGATGGCCAGGCTGGCGGCTCGCAGGGCGAGAACATGGTGTTCGCGGTCGAGATCGACGGCGTCCACGTCTGCCATCTCGGCGACCTTGGCCACCTGCTGACCGATGAACAGCTGACCGAGCTCGGACCGGTTGACGTGCTCCTCGTGCCGGTGGGCGGCGAGACCACCCTCACACCGGCGGAGGCGGCCGAGGTGGTTGCCCAGGTCGGCCCCAAGATCGTGATCCCGATGCACTTCGCGGTGGACGGTGCCTCGAAGGATCTGGGCGGTCCGGAGAAGTTCCTCCACGAGATGGCTGCCGAGCCGATGCGGCAGCCCAAGGCGCAGGTCACCGTCCACTCCCTGCCCGACGAGACGCAGGTCGTCGTCCTCGAGGCTCGCGGCCGCACCTCCTGACCGCAGGGTTGGTCTCCCGGTCGCTCGCCACCCGGTCGTACTAGGACCTCCGGTGCGCGCCGTCAACACGGCCTTTGTCACCGTACCGCCCCTCACCTCACCTATTGCCCTCTTTCTCCCAAGGCCGGGGGTACTCAGGTACTGCCGAGGCCCATATACTCGCCGACGCTACCCACGGTGGCGAAAGCCGTCGCAAAACGACGGGCGCAATCATCCAGATCGGGCTCTTGATACGGCCAGAAAGAGGACAATCGTGATTAGGTCACCACGGCGATCCCCCACGCGGGCGCTCGTTGGATTGCTATCGATCCTCGGCATCATCGCTGCAGTCACGGCATCCCCCGTGTCCGCGAGCCACGTGACGCCGACGCCGATCAGCAGCGGCAACCCCGCGTGCGAGGACTTCGAGCCCGATGGCGAGGAGTGGACGCAGCTCAAGCTCCAGGACACGTCGAACGAGGGCGGGCCGAACCAGCTGCAGGACGGCACGTACACGGACGGCACGCTCGAGGTAACCATCGACAACTTCGCGAACAACCAGTTCGACTGGAGCTCGAACATCGGTGTCGATGCCGTGTTCGTGAAGGCCGGCAACGACAAGCACAACCTCTATCTCTACGATCCCGAGGCGACCGAGGACACCGGCCTGAAGCCGCAGGCCGGCCAGGGCAACGGCATCAGCCACATCTCCTTCTGCTACGACAATGGTGACGATCGTTCGGAGCCGACCCCCACGCCGACGCCTACGCCCACCGCAACGCCGACGGTCACGCCCACCGCTACGCCGGCACCGCTGACCGAGCCGACAGCCGAGACGTGCCCAGCGGGTACGACCCTGCTTGTGACGTTCATCTGGAACGGCACCGCGTTCGTGCCCCTTGGCGGTGACGCCATGGGCGTCAGCGTCTCGGGTGACGCCGACCTGGCGTTCTTCGCCAGCGCCGAGACGATCAGTGCCCTCGTTGTCGCGGCAGGCGACGAGACTCGACACATCACGCTGGACTTCCCTTCGACGACTGGCAGCATCTCGCCGCACAACTACGACGTATTCGAGGGCGCCTCGATGACGAGCCTCGGGTTCTGCACGGGGCCCAAGGTCAACCCTGACAGTGGCTCCCGCGTGAGCGTCGAGGTTGCGAAGGAAGCCGAGTGCGCGACGCAGAACCCTGATGGCACCGCAACCGTCGTCGGGACCATCTCGGTCGAGAATCATGGCCGTTGGGCGGCGCGTCTGACGTCCGCCCTGGATACTGTCCTGTCGGGCAGCGACGAGGCACTCGTTCGCGTCACGATCGATGACCTCGTCGGCGTCGTCGTCGGCGTCGATGAGGTCGTCGAGGTGGATTACGCCATCACGTTCGACCCACGGGACCTCACAAGCTTCGCGAACTTCATCGAAGTGACGATTGCACGTGCCGACACTGGCGAGGCGCGTCACAAGATCTATAACGACCGGGCAGGGTTCGAGCTGTGTGAGGAGGCAGCGACCCCGACGCCCACGCCGACGGGTGACGAGGGTGGGGGGACCCCGAGCCCGACGCCAAGTCCGACCGAGCGTGGTGACGTGGCCGGTGGCAACCCGACGCCGACGCCGGCCGGAAGGCTGCCGAACACAGCTGTGGCCCTCGACGGCGGCGCCGTGCCGGCCGTGGCGCTGAGCCTGCTGCTGCTGGGTTCTCTGGTTGCGATGGCCTATCTGCGGCTGGCCCGCGAGCGGTAGTCGCCCGCAGGAACGCGACGTCGACACGGCCCCCGGATGCCTCCGGGGGCCGTTTCGTCTGCCCCGTCGGTACCGTGGAGATTTCTGTGTCGGGCGCGGCCGTGCCATCGGTCAAGCGCCTCTGATGACCCAGCCCGCGCCGCACGCCACACGGAAGGGTCGCCGCGGGCGGGCGGCGTGAGCGCGCTTTCGGGCGGGCGCGGCGGAGGCGGCTCATCTGGTGGCCGATGCTCGGTCGGCCGGCGGGCCTGGCAATCCCGCTCGCGCGGCAACGAGGCGGTTGACGACATCGGTCCGCAGGCGGCGACGGAAGAGCGGGGTCCAGGTTGATCCCGGCCCGCAGGGCGGCGCGGTGCATTCGACGGCCGCGTCGGGGCTACGCGCCGGTGGCCGGAGCTCCTGAATTGAAGAGGCTCATCGGCGGGCGCCCTCGCCCAGGAGGCGGCGCAGCGACTCGATGGCCCGGAACGTGAGCCCGCGGATCGTCCCGGCCCTGCGACCCATCACCCGTGCGGCCTCCTCGGCGGAGAGCCCGACCGCATACCGCAGCGCGATCGCCTCCTGCTGGTCCGGCGTCAGGCGAAGGATGGCGGCGCGCAGCTCCCGAATTTCCTCGCCTCGCACCGAGATTGCGTCCAGGCCGGTGCCGACGCTGGGCTCGGCGATCGATCCAAGATCCTCCGTGGGGCGAATCCGGCGCTGATGATCGATGACGGCGTTCCGCGCGATGCGATAGGCCCACGCCGCAAACGGGCGCCCGTTGTGCCGGTAGCGCGGCAGGGCGCCTACGATCCGCTCGAACACCAGGTGGGTGACATCCTCCGCATCCTCGCGACGCCGCACGCGCACCGCGACGTAGCGATAGATCGGTCCGACCAGCGCGTCGTAGAGCCGGCCGACCGCCTCGACATCACCCGTGGACGCGGAGACGGCCAGCTCATCGACCGTCGGGTCATCGGCGGTGGGAGCCGGCATGCCGGGGCCGTGCCGATGGCCGTCAGCAAACGTCGGACGCGGTGTCGCGCTCGGGGGCCGGTCATACATGCGGCGGCGGCTCGGGGCACGGGTAGCTGAGCGCAACCTAACACCAGCCGTGCGCGCTGACCAGACCTCTAGATGATGGCCAGCTCCCTGCCTACCTGCCCGAAGACCTCCAGGCAGGTGTCGAGCTCCTCGCGAGAATGCTCGGCGGTCACGATCGTGCGAACGCGGCTCTTCTCCTCGGGCACGGTCGGGAAGCCGATGCCCATGGCGAACACCCCCTCTTCGAAGAGTCGGTCGCTGAACCGATGCGCCAGCGCGCCGGCCCCGCAGATGACCGGCGTGATCGGCGTCTCGGAGTGCCCTGTGTCGAAGCCGAGACGCACCAGCCCGGCCTTGAAGTGACGCGCGTTGTCCCACAGCTTCTCGATCAGCTCCGGCTCGGACTCGAGGACGTCGATCGCGGCCAGGCAGGCGGCCGCCACCGCCGGCGGATGGGAGGTCGAGAACAGGAACGGTCGCGCCCTGTGCTCCAGGATCGTCCGAAGGGTCGCCGGCCCGGCGACGTACCCCCCGAGCACGCCGATCGCCTTCGACAGCGTCCCGACCTGGACGTGGACGCGACCGTGCAGGTCGAAGTGGTCGACGCTTCCCCGCCCGTTACGGCCCAGCACGCCTGAGGCGTGCGCATCGTCGACCATGACGATCGCCTCGGCCTCCTCGGCAGCCTCGATGATCTCGGGCAGCTTCGCGATGTCCCCATCCATGCTGAAGACGCCGTCGGTGATCACGAGGACGGTGCGGTCCGCATCGGCCTCGCGAATCTCTCGCAGAGTGCCGCGTAGTGCGTCGATATCGGCGTGCGGAAAGATCTTCCGCTGCGCCTTCGTCAGGCGGATGCCGTCGATGATGCTGGCGTGGTTCAGCGCGTCGCTGACGATGGTCGCGCCCTCGCCCGCCAAGATCGGGATGACGCCGGTGTTGGCGGTGAAGCCCGACTGGAAGGTGAGGACCGCCTCCGTCTGCTTGAAGGTCGCGAGGCGCGCCTCGAGCTGCTCGTGCAGGCTCATGGTGCCGGCGATGGTGCGGACCGCGCCCGAGCCGGCGCCGTATTGTTCGACGGCCTCGAGCGCCGCGCCGCGCAGCTTCGGGTGGGTGTTCAGCCCGAGGTAGTTGTTCGAGCTGAGCGTGATGACCTCGCGGCCGTCGATGATGCACCGGCTCTTCTGCTCGCTCTCGACCACGCGCAGGCGCCGATAGAGCCCCTTCGCCTTGAGCTCGTCGATCTCGGCATCCAGGAAGGCGAGCGGGTTGCGTGCCCGCGCGGGCGCGTCGGTCATGGGGACAGCATAGCCCTGCCGCCGGCCGCTACGGAACGAGGACGACCTTGCCCGCGTGGCGCGAGGCGATGAGGTCGAACCCCTGCTTCCAATCGGCCAGGTCGAGTCGATGGGTGATGATCGGCGACACGTCGAGCGCCCGGGAGCGCAGGAGGGCCTGCGTTCGCTCCCAGGTGTCGTAGATGCGGCGGCCGTAGATGCCGTGCAGGCGCAAACCCTTCATGATCACGAGCTCGGAGAGGTCGACCTGGGGCGGCTCGGCGAAGATGCCGAGCAGACTGATCGACCCGCCCCGCGTCACCACCCGCAACGCCTGGGCCAGCGCCGGCGCCGCGCCGCTCATTTCGAGGACCACCTCGACCCCGTCGCCCCCGGTGGCAGCCCTGATGCGCTCCTCGGCTGCCGGGTCCGCGGCATCGAGTGCCAGGTTGGCACCCATCGTGCGCGCAAGCTCGAGTCGATACGGCTCGGTGTCCGTCGCGATGACGAGGCTTGCGCCGGCCGCCTTCGCGATGCCGACGGCGCACAAACCGATCGGACCGCAGCCGGTCACAAGAACCGATCGCCCCTCGATCGGCTCGGCGAAGGCGGCGTGAACGGCGTTGCCCATCGGCTCCTGGAGGGCGACGACCGCCGGGTCGAGGCCGTTCGACTCGATCGCGTTGGCCTCCGGGAGGACGACATGCTCGGCAAAGCCACCGTCGACGTGCACGCCGATGACCCGCAGGTTGCGACACAGGTGCATGTCGCCACGCCGGCATTGCGCGCAGGTCCAGTCGAACAGGTGCGACTCGACGCCGACCAGATCGCCTTCATTCACGCGCGTGACGCCGGAACCGGTCGCAACGACCGTGCCGGCCAGCTCGTGCCCGAGGATCCGCGGCGGCACCAGGTTCTCCGCCGCCCAGTCGTCCCAGGTGTACAGGTGATGGTCGGTACCGCAGATGCTGGCAGCATCGACCCGGAGCAGGACCTCCCCCTCCCGCGGCGAGGGCGTGGCCCGTTCGACGAGCTCGGCCCCGATCCCCGGTCGGACCTTGGCCAGGGCGCGCATCAGGCCTCGGTGAACCACGCCCGCGCGGACGGCCGCAGGAGGCCAACGAGCAGCACGACGGTGATAAGCGTTCCGACCGGGACGGTGAGCAGGTACCAGCCGTTGGCGGCCGCCGGCGGGAAGCGCAGCAGGACGGGCGGAAGGCCGGCCAGCACCGGCACCGGCAGCAAGGCGATCCCGAGGGCGAACCGATGGGCAATACGCTTCCGCTGCAGGGCGACCGTGATCCCGAAGAGTACGACCGCCAGCTCGATCATCATGAAGATTCCGAGCAGGCTGAAGGGCGCCCGCTCGCTGAAGTCGACGAACTCTACGATCCGCCCCAGCATCAGTCCGGTCAGTGCCAGCAGCACGAAGGCCACCATGAACCAGAGCCGCACGGCGGCGGGTAGCGAGTCGGAGGAGTTCGGCGCCACGAGGTTGATCGTAGCGCCGGCTGTCCGATCGCGGGCGATCGCAGCGGGCAGAGTCTTGACACACCGCTTAAAGGCCGACTAGAGTCCTCGCCTAAACCGGTTCACTAAACCGGTTCACCGGCAGAACCGGAGCTGCAGTGGCGAGACCACGGATCGATGACGTTGCCAGGCGCGCGGGCGTGAGCAAGACCTCCGTCAGCTTTGCGTTCAACCAGCCGGGCAATCTCAAGCCCGCAACCCGCGAGCGCATCCTGGCCGCCGCTGCGGACCTGGGCTACCGGCCGTCTCCCATCGCCCGGAGGCTTGCGAATCGGCGCACCGACCAGCTAGGCCTGGTGGTGCCGCAGTCGACGCACGACGTGTTCGCCAACCCATTCCTGGCGGAGCTTCTGCGAGGGATCGGCGACGAGTGTGACCGCGAGGGAATCGCGCTCGTCATCGTGCCGCCAGCCGGCGGCTCGCTGGCCCGGGCCGTGGAGGCGGCACTGGTCGACGGGCTGATCTTGCTCGGTCTCGCGCCGGACCACCCGGAGCTCGAGCTGGCGCGGCGGGCAGGCCTTCCGGTCGTGGCACTCGACGTCGAGGCCTGGGGCGACGTCGACGTCATCGCCGTCGACGATGCCGCTGGCGCCGAGGCAGCCGCGCAGCACGTCTATCGGCTCGGACACCGCGACGTGGCGGTCGTGCTCATCGCGGAGCATCCCGATGCGGCCGTCGATGAGCAGGCCGGCATCTCCGCGCGCCGGCTCGCAGGGATCCGTGCCGGCTTCAAAGCCGCCGTGGCGGATGCCGACGGCGATGGGAGCCCGATCAGCCTGCGCGTCCTGTCGGCCGCGGTCTCGGAGGACGGCGGACGTGCGGCCTTCGCCGAGCTTGCGGCCGATGGCCTCCCCACAGCCGTCATCGCCATCACCGACATGACCGCCATCGGCATCCTCCAGGCAGCCATCGACGCGGGTGTCCGGGTGCCTGAAGACCTCTCGATCGTCGGGTACGACGACATTCCGGCCTCAGCCTGGACGAGGCCGCGCATGACCACGGTCCATCAACCGATTCGCGAAAAGGGCCGGCTCGCGGCACGCCGGCTCATCGACCAGGTCCGCTCACCGGAGCGGCGCCAGCCGGCAACCGATGTCCTTCCCACCCGCCTGGTGGTGCGCGGATCGACCGCGCCACCACATCGAGGAGGAGGTGCATCCCCATCCTGATGCAACCCCGGCAACCGATCAACCCGCTCACCCAATCCACATCGAGGACGACCACACAAATGTTCCGGATCTCCACCCGACTCGCCGTGCCGATGGGCATGACTCTGGTGCTCGCCCTTGCGGCATGCGCGCCGTCCGCCAGCGCACCCGCCGGCAGCGACGCGCCGCCGGCCTCGGCCGACGCGGCCGCCGCCTGCGATGGCGTCGAGTCACTGACCTTCACCCACACCATGAACGACCAGGAGTCACCGGTGATCGCCGAGATCGCCGAGGCTTTCGAGGGCACCACCGTCGAGGTCACCCAGATCCCGTTCGACGGCGCCCAGCAGGCATACGACCAGCAGGCTGCGGGCGGCGAAGCGCCCGACGTGTTCCGCGCAGAGATCGCATGGATCGCCGACTATGCGGACAAGGGCTACCTCATCGACCTCGCTGGCCTGATCCCGGACGAGGAGTGGAGCGACTACCTCGAGGGGCCGCTGGCCTACGGGCAGTGGCAGGGCGGGACCTACGCCGTCCCGCAGGTCACCGATGCGCTCGCCCTGCTCTACAACAAGCGCCTGTTCGAGGAGGCCAGCGTCGACGTACCCGCGACCATGGATGAGTTCGTGGCCGCCGGTGAAACGCTCCAGACCGAGACCGATGTCGAGAACGCCTTCTATATGCGCGGCGACGCATACTGGCTGCAGCCGTTCCTGTGGGCTTTCGGCGGCGGCCTGTTCGAAGCCGATGCAGAGGGACAGGTCAGCGAGTTGCTCGTCAACAACGAGGGCTCGGTCACTGGGCTCGAGTTCCTGCTCAATGACGTCCTCGGCACGATCGCCCCGGCGGAGGTCGATTTCCCCAACGACTACAACAACGCCATGACGGGCTTCAAGGAAGGCCAGGTCGCCATGATCTTCAACGGCCCGTGGTCGACCGCGGACGTCCTCTCCGGGAGCGAGTTCACGGATCCCGAGAACCTTGGTATCGCCGTCATCCCGGCCGGCCCGGACGGTTCCAAGGGCTCGCCGATCGGCGGCCACAGCTACGTCGCCTACGCGGGTATGGACGAGGCCAAGCAGGCGTGCGCGGTCGAGTTCATGCGCTACCTCAGCTCGGCGGAGAACCAGGCACGGCTCGCTACCGAGCTCAACCTGCTCCCGACCCGGCAGAGCGCGTATGACCTGCCCGAGGTCCAGGAGAACCGGCTCATCGCCGAGTTCGGTACCGTGATCGAGAACGCCACCGCACGCCCGGTTGTGCCGGAGGGCGGCGCGATCTACACCGACTTCGGCCCGAACTTCCAGGCTGCGTGGACCGGCGACAAGGAGCCTCAGCAGGCGCTCGACGACGTCGCGGCAGCTTGGACCACGCTCCTCGGCGACCGTCTGGCGCAGTAGGCTTGCCGTCATCGTCCCGGGTCGGGCTGCCTGCTCGACCCGGGACGCATCGGCCAGATCGATAGGAGGGTCCGGTGCGCGAGCGTATGTGGGTGGCCTATGCCTTCATGCTGCCCGTCGTGGTCGTCATGGCGGTCATCGTTCTCTACCCGCTCGCGCTGTCGATCTGGTCGAGCTTCACCGATCTCAGCCGCGCCAACCAGGCGACCATCTTTCGGCCCGGCACCGAACAGTTCATCGGCCTTGAGAACTACACGGCCATCCTGTCCAGCGAAGAGTTCCGCGGGCGGCTCGGATGGACGACGATCTGGACGGCGGTCAACGTCTTCTTCCACTTCACCATCGGTATGGCGCTCGCGCTGCTGCTCAACCAGAGGTTCCGCGGCCGGACGACATATCGGCTCATCCTGATGCTGCCCTGGGCCGTGCCTGCCTTCGTCAGCGCGGTGGCCTGGCGCTACATCTTCAACGGCGAGTACGGCGCATTGAATCTGTTCCTGGCGAACTTCGGGATCCAGGGACCCAACTGGCTGAGTGACCAATTCTGGGCTTACGTGGCGCCGATCATCGTCAACGTCTGGCTCGGCGTGCCATTCATGATGGTCGCCCTGCTCGGCGGCATGCAGTCGATCCCGAACGACCTGTACGAGGCGGCGCGCGTCGACGGCGCGACCCGGCGCCAGACCTTCTGGAGCGTCACGCTGCCGCAGCTGCGATCCGTATCGATCGCGGTGATCCTGCTCGGCATCATCTGGACCTTCAACCTGTTCGTCGTCATCTACCTGACCACCGGCGGCGGGCCGGGCGGTCGCACCGACATCCTCGTAACCGAGTCGTTCAACCTGTTCACCGCCGGGCAGCTGGCGCAGGCCGCGACCTACTCGGTCCTGATCCTCTCGCTGCTCCTCGTCTTCGTGGCCATCTACCAGCGCGCGTTTCCGACCGAGGATGTGGCCCGATGAAGCAGCCGCTCTGGGAGAAGGTCGCCACCCACCTCGTGCTCCTCGTCGCCAGCGCAATCGCCCTATTTCCGCTGATCTGGATCGTGTCGGCCTCGTTCAAGAACCAGTTCGACGTGCTCTCCACGGAGATCGAGATCATCCCATCCGAGCCGACGCTGGAGAACTACGAGGCGCTCTTCAACCCGGCGAGCGCGACCGGTGGCTACTTCTGGAACTGGTTCGGCAATTCGGTCTTCATCGCGGTCACCACGACCACACTGTCCGTGTTCCTGGCCGCCACCGCGGCCTACGCGCTGTCGCGCTATCGGTTCCACGGCAAGCGCCCGGCGACCAGCTTCTTCCTCATCAGCCAGATGTTCCCGGCGGTCATCCTGCTCGTCCCGCTCTTCCAGCTGCTCGGCATCCAGCTCCGTTTGCTCAACACGCCGTGGGCCCTGATTCTCGCGTATGCGACGACCGCCGTTCCGTTTTGCGTCCTGATGCTGAAGAGCTACTTCGATACCCTGCCGATGGAGCTGGAGGAGGCGGCGCGCATTGACGGGTTGGGACCCGTCGGGACCTTCTGGAAGATTGTCGTCCCGCTCTCGACGCCCGGGATCGCGGTTACCGCCTTCTACGCGTTCATCACCGCCTGGAACGAGTTCCTCTTCGCGCTCGTGTTCCTCACTCAACCCGAGTCCTTCACGCTGCCGATCGGCGTGCGGCTGTTCGTCAACCAGTTCACCCAGAACTGGGGCGGCACGATGGCGCTTTCGGTCATCGTCACCATCCCGGTCATGCTCTTCTTCTACTTCGCACAGCGCTACCTGATCAGCGGGCTCGCCACCGGCGGCGTGAAGGGCTAACACCACCAGCCCCTACCATTCCGTCCATGGGCTGGCTGGCGGAGCTGTTCGAGACGAACCGGATCATCGTCCTGTCCGTGTACGGACAGGTGTTCTTCGTCATGGGCCTGGCGATCGCGCTCCAGAGCCGGCAGCGTTCGCAGCTGCCGCTGGCGAGGCCGCTCGGCTGGCTGGCCGCCTTCGGCATCGTCCACGGCTTCATGGAGTGGGGATACCTCTTCGTTCCCATCCAGGCCGGCTTCCTGCCGCTGCCGATCATCGAGGGCCTTCTCGTCCTCCAGCTCCTTCTCAAGCCGCTCAGCTTTGCGCTCCTCTTCCAGTTCGGCGTCGAGCTGGTGCTGAGCGCTCGGGCATCCGATGAGGAGCGCGTCGGGCATGCATGGCTGCGGCTCGTTCCGGCCATCGTCGCCGGACTGTGGGTGATCGCGACGCTGGCCATCTCGGGCACCGTGGCGGCCGGATTCCATCCGGACCCAGGCCCCTGGCTACGCTCGGACGAGATTGGTCCCGCCCTGGCGGGAGTCGGAGCGCCGCTGGCCGTGGGCGATGTCGTCGCTCGCACCATGCTGGCCCTGCCGGCCTCGGTCCTGGTGGCCATCGGGCTGCGGAGCACGAGCCGGCTACTGGGTCCGATGGCGGCACCGCGGGGCGGGCAGGCGCTCCGGGTCGCATCGATTGCCTTCCTCGTTTACGCCGTCGTCGGCGGCCTCGTCCCGCTCCCCGCTCCGTTCCCCCCTGCCTCGGTGCTCAACGGCAGGACCGTGCTGGAGACGCTCGGCGTGCCGATCGAAGTGTTCCGCTCCCTCACCGGTCTGACCATCGCCCTGGCAGTCATCCGCAGCCTCGAGCTGTTTGAGCAGGAGACCGATCGGACCCTCGCGGAGGCGCGTCGCCGCGAGCTCTTGCTTCGCGAGCGCGAGCGGATCGGCCGTGACCTGCACGACGGCATCATCCAGTCGATCTACGCCGCGGGGCTGCATCTCGAGCAGGCATCGGCCGAGATCGGCGACGAGCCGACCACCACGCGGGCACGCCTCGGGACGGTGATGAACGAGCTGAACCGGATCACGGGCGACATCCGCAGCACGATCTTCGATCTTCGTTCCGGCGAGCTCGAGGCAAGCGACGCCGAGGCGATCGTGCTGTCGGTGGCGGACGAGCTCCAGGCTCACACGCTGGTCAGGCTGGAAGTCACGTCGGAGGGCATGTTCCGTCCCCGACTGCGCGCGGAGCAGGCGGAGCAGCTGCGGCACATCGTGATCGAGGCCTTCAGCAACGTGCTGCGCCACGCGCACGCCAGCACTGTGAACGTGCACATGGCCTGCACCCAGCGGCGCTTCACCCTGGAGATTCGTGACGACGGCGCGGGCTTCGACCCGGCGGTCGGCAGCGAGGCCGGCCGGCGAGGACGGCCGCAGGGGCTCGACAACATCCGCCGCCGCGCCGAGCTGCTCGACGCGAGCTTCAAGGTCGAGAGCAGTCCCGGGCGCGGCACGGCGCTGTCCTTTACGATGCCGGTGGCGACCGTTCGCCGACCCACATGACCGATCCATCCACCGAACCACCCGATGGGGCAACGTCCGATGCGGACGTGCGCATCCTGATCGCCGACGACCACGAAGTGGTTCGCATCGGACTGGCCGCCCTGCTCGATCGCCAGCCCGGGTTCAAGGTCGTCGGGGAGGCGCGTTCCGGGGACGAGGCCGTGCAGCTCGCGCGGCGGTCGCATCCCAACGTGGTGGTCATGGACATCCGCATGCCCCACGGGTCGGGGATCGACGCCTGTCGCACCATCACCGCCGAGCTTCCATCCACGCCGGTCATCATGCTCACGACCTACGCCGATTCCGACGCCCTGTTCGCCGCGATCGACGCGGGCGCGTCGGGCTATGTCCTCAAGCGCGTTGGCTCGACGGAGCTGGTCGATGCGGTGCGCACCGTGGCCGCGGGCGGCTCGTTGCTCGATCCGGCCGTCACGAGGCGCGTCCTCGACCGCATTCGCAGCACCAGCCGTCTCGAGGAGGCGGGCGCCTTCGCGGATCTCACCGAGCAGGAGCGCAAGGTGCTCGCCCACCTGGCAGACGGCGCGTCGAATCGGGACATCGCGGCCCGCATGGGCCTGGCCGAGAAGACGATCCGCAACTACGTATCGAGCGTGCTCGCCAAGCTGGCGCTCGAGAGCCGCGCCCAGGCGGCGGGCTACGCCATCCGCAACCGGCTCCCCGAGCTGGAAGACGTCGACGCGTGAGGAGGTTCGCCGCCGGACCGGCATCCGCCCTCGTCGCGGCGATCCTCATGAGCGCCTGCATCGCCGAGGCGACGCCATCGCCCGCGATGCCCGTTACCGTGGCCCCGACCCCCACGCCGACCGTGGCTTCCACGCCGACCGAGCAGCCATCCATACCGGCTTCGCCCAGCCGGACTCAAGAGCCGTCCATCAGCCTGGAGCCACCCGGGGAAACCGATGCGCGCGTGGTCACGGCATCGGTGAGCGCCGACGTCGGCGAGGCGACCGGCACGTTGACGGTCACGGTGACCAGCCTCGCCGACGAGCGCATCGACGAGCTCGTCCTGCGCTGGCCGGCCGAGCTAGGACGGACGCTGGACCTTGCCCCCTTCACACCGAGCGAGGAGCGAATTCGCGACGGTGGCCGGCCCCTCGTCCAGCCGTGGACCAAATG
Organism: Chloroflexota bacterium; assembly: GCA_030862645.1. Classification (GTDB taxonomy): domain Bacteria; phylum Chloroflexota; class Limnocylindria; order QHBO01; family QHBO01; genus JACDBZ01. The sequence continues at coordinate 13,702 of JALZDF010000118.1, read as the reverse complement.
GGTGGTCGGCCCCGGGGAGCAGGGCGAGCCCGATGGCACCATCTCGTTGGGCTGGGGTCCGCTGCTGCCGGGCGCGACCCTCACCATCGAGCTGGATGCCACCCGGCGGGCCGAGGGTCCGGTGGCCTTCGACCTGCAGCTGCTGGCTCGCAACAGCCTGCTGACGCTCGATGGCGGCAACCCCGCCGAGCTACGGGTAGAGGTGCCCTGATGCACCCCATCCTGCCGCCCTGGACCGACTCGGATCCCGCGCTGCACGCGCGCCTCGGGGCCGCCATCGACCCGGATAGGAAGGTGCTCGGAGCGCTGGAGCGCATCGTGCCCCTCGGCGGCAAGCGGATCGCGGACGTCGGCACCGGGATCGGGCACTACCCGATGCTCCTGGCCCGTCACACCGGACGCACCTACGGCATCGAGTCGGATCCGGCCCTGCTGGCGGAAGCTCGCCGCCGGGCGATCGATTCGCACCAGCCGAACGTCCGGATCGTCGAGGGCTCCTCCACGAGCCTGCCGCTGCGGGACGACGCCGTCGACGTGGTGCTGACCAGCCTGATCGAACCTGAGGACGCTTCGCTTTCGGCCGTGGCAGAGGCGCGGCGCGTCCTGCGCCCCGACGGGCGGCTCATCGTCATCGGATATTACGGGCGGGACGACGTGTCGGCGCTCCTCGAGCCCGAGGTCGTCGAGCACGCCATGGAGGCGACCCACCATCGGACCGGGTGGTGGCGGCGCAACGGATTCAAGATCAAGGTGGTCCACGCCCGCCTCGACCTCGGCGACCCCCGCACCGCCCATGATCTGCTGCTGCGGCTGTACGGCGACCGCGGGCGGGCGTACCTGATGGGCGGCGCTCATCGGTCCTCGCTGCGGCTGAACCTCGGGCTCTTCCATCTCGCCATGGAACCGTGAGGACCACGCTTCCGATTTCGGTTGCGGCCCCCTGAGGCGCCGGATATCATTCGCGAGTCCGAAGGCCAGGCTCTTCTCCCCCCGGAGCTTGGCCTTCGGCGTTCCCGCGGAGTCCAGAGCCGGGCGGTGCGATAATCGGATGCCCGCATCCGCACCCACGAGGCGAATCCGTCCGATGGCCACCTCCACGCCGCGCATGAAGATCACCTATGCGACGCTCTCGGCTGACAACGAGGAGCTGCAGTCGTCGTTCGACGCTGCCGTCGAGCGGGCCCGCGCCGATCTCGGACGGACGTACCCGATGCTGGTCGGGGGCGACCAGCGCCCTGGCACGGACACCTTCGAGGATCGCTCCCCGATCGACACCGACCTGGTGGTCGCCCGCTTCCCGCTCGGCAGCCGGAAGGACGTGCGGGATGCCATCGACGCCGCCCGTGCTGCCTACCCGGCGTGGCGCGACACGCCGTGGCGCGAGCGCCTGGCGCTCCTGCGGCGCGCCGCCGACCTCATCAGCGAGCGGCAGTTCGAGTACGCCGCGCTCATGGCCCTGGAGGTCGGCAAGAACCGGCTCGAGGCCCTGGGTGACGTGGAGGAGACCGCCGACCTGCTTCGCTACTACTCCGACGAGTTCGAGAAGGCCGATGGCTTCGTGAGGCCGCTCGGTTCCCTCACCCCGATTGAGCGCACCCGGTCCGTGCTGCGTCCCTACGGCGTCTTCGGCGTCATCAGCCCGTTCAACTTCCCGATGGCGCTCGCCGGCGGGCCCGCTGGCGGAGCGATGGTCGCCGGGAACACCGTCGTCCTCAAGCCGAGCTCGGACGCTCCACTGATGGGCTGGAAGTTCGGTGAGGCGCTTCGCGACGCGGGGCTGCCCGACGGGGTCTTCAACCTCGTCACCGGGCCGGGCGAGACCGTCGGCGCCGAGCTGCAGGAGAACCCGGGGATCGACGGCATGGTCTTCACCGGCTCGTACGAGGTTGGCATGAAGCTGTACCGCAGCTTCACCAAGGACTATCCGCGCCCGATCATCACCGAGATGGGCGGCAAAAACCCGGCGATCGTGACTCGCAACGCCGATCTCGACGAGGCCGCGGAGGGTGCCATGCGATCGGCCTTCGGCTTCGACGGCCAGAAGTGCTCTGCACTGTCCCGCGTGTACGTGGAGGAGGCGGTGGCTCGCGAGTTCGTCGACAGGCTGGTGGAGAAGACGCGCGAGATCACCGTGGGCGACCCCACACGGCGCGAGAACTGGATGGGCCCGGTCATCAACCAGCGCGCGCTCGACACGTTCCGCAAGGCGGCGGACGACGCGCGCGCCGACGGCGGCACCATCGAGATCGGGGGCGAAGTGCTCCGCGAGGGGGACACGAAACGCGGTTTTTTCCCGACTCCCACCGTGGTCACCGGCCTGCCACTTGATCATCGGCTCTTCCACGAGGAGCTCTTTGTGCCGTTCCTGGTGGTCGGCGAGGTCGACTCGCTCGAGCAGGCCATCGAGCAGGCGAACGCCAGCGATTACGGCCTGACCGCCGGCATCTTCAGTCGCGACGACGGCGAGGTGCGCCGCTTCCTCGACGCCATCCAGGCCGGCGTCGTGTACGTGAACCGCCGCGCCGGCGCCACCACCGGCGCGTGGCCCGGGATCCAGAGCTTCGGCGGCTGGAAGGGATCCGGCTCATCGGGCAAGAGCGGCCTCGGGCCGTACTACGTGCAGCAGTTCCTGCGCGAGCAGTCGCAGACCGTCATCGCGGACCAGGAGCCACCGGTCTTGTGAGGGGATCACCCGTCAGCGCCTTCACGTGGCGTCGTGCACGCGCGGGGTCGCGGAATCGTGCAGCCCAAACGTTCCATGACGGCGAGATGGCCGATCGATGACGAACCGAATCTCCGGCTCGTCGACCGCGGATGAGACCCAGGTCGAGCCGTCGGGCTGGTTCGCGGTCCAACTCCGGTATGCCTACCTGTCGGGCGACGCGGAGGCCGCGACGCTCATCGAGGATCGGGTGATCCTGGTGGACGGGACGGACGAGGAGGCGGCGCTGGGTCGGGCCGTCGAGATGGCCCCGGAGTACGAGGACGATTACGAGACCGATGCCGGCGACGCCGGCGCGATCCGCTTCGAGGGCATCGTGGCCATCAAGGAGCTCGATGATCCGCCCGCCGCCGGGGCCGAGGTCTGGCACGAGTTCATGTCGCCGAATCCCTCGCGGCCCGCGACCGACGACGAGGGCGAGCCGCTCCCGCCGGTCTATCCGGAGGAGATGGCCTTCCCGCGCGCTCGCGACGACTGAGCGACGTTGAGCGCCTGGCGCATCGCCGCCTACCGCGCCGTCCGGCCACTCCTCTTTCGCGCCGACCCCGAGGCGATCCACCACCGGGCCCTGGCCTCCCTCCGCGTGGCTGGCCGCACGCCGGCCGGGCGCGCGCTCTGCCGCTTCGCGTCCGGCATCGCGACCCCCGAGGCCACCCGCCAACCGGTCGAGCTGCTTGGCCTGCACTTCCGCAACCGCATCGGCCTCGCCGCCGGTTTCGACAAGGATGGCCTCGCCATCGCGGGCTGGGAGGCCCTGGGCTTGGGCTTCGTCGAACTGGGCACGGTCACCCCCCGGCCGCAGGCGGGAAATCCGCGGCCACGCCTCTTTCGCCTGGTCGAGGACGAGGCTCTCGTCAACCGGATGGGCTTCAACAACGACGGGGCCGATGCGCTGGCGCGTCGTATCGCCGACGCGCGGCCGAGGTTTCCTCCGGGCTTCGTGGTCGGCGTCAACATCGGGCGCAACCGGGACACGCCGGATGCGTCAGCGGTCGACGACTTTGTCGCGGCCGCTACATCCGTCGGGCAGGCCGCCGACTACATCGCGATCAACGTCAGCAGCCCGAATACGCCGGGCCTCCGCAATCTCCAGGACCCATCGCGGCTCATCGAGCTGCTCGACCGGGTTCGCGCCGCCGCCCCCGCGCCGCCGATCCTGGTCAAGCTCTCGCCCGACCTCGAAGGGGCGAAGCTCGCAGAGCTCTTGGCAGTGATCGGCGCAACGCCTGCATCCGGCGTCATCCTTTCGAACACGACCACCCGGCGATCCGGTGATCTGCGCAGCCAGAACGCGAGCGAGGAGGGCGGCCTGTCAGGTCGACCGTTGCGCGACCGGACGCTGGCAGCGATCGGGCGGGCAACGGGTTCGACGATGGCGATCGTCGCTTCCGGAGGGATCACCTCGGGCGCCGATGCGCGCGCGGCGATCGCAGCCGGCGCGGACCTCGTCCAGCTGTGGACGGGGATGATCTATGCAGGTCCCGGACTCATCGGCGAGACTGTGCGCTCGTGATCCCTCTCGAGGTCGTTTTCAGTCCGCTGGCGCTGGCGGGGTTCGTCACCGGCGTGATCGTGGCCTTCCTGTCGGGGCGCGTCCGCGGCGATCCCGGGCACGTGATCGTCATGTCGGCGTTCGGCAGCGGTGTCGCGCTCGCCGCCCTGGCATGGGCCAACGCCTTCGGCGGCGGACCGCTGTTCGCTGCCGCCGCGGTGGGGCTCGGTGCCAGCCTCTGGGCGATCGCCGGCGAGCGGTCCCGACGTCCCACCATTCGCTGATCACGGGGTTAGCAGCCGCGCGCTCCCCTGCTAGGATGCAGCGGACTAGCCAAGGTGCGCGGGCAGGACGCGCCGCTCCGAACCCGGAGTGCTACCCACCACATGACCACCATGGAAGCCACCCCCTCGCGTGCGACTGCGCCGGAGCCGGCGCCCCGCATCCTTACCGAGCTCCCCGGACCGCGGGCTCGAGAGCTCATCGCTCGCGACGAGGCCGTCGCGTCGCCGTCCCTCACGCGAGCCTATCCGCTCGTCGCGGAGTCGGGCGCCGGCATGATCGTGACCGACGTCGACGGCAACCGCTTCCTCGACTTCGCCGCCGGCATCGCCGTGTGCTCGACCGGCCACGCGCACCCGAAGGTGGTGGCGGCCATCAAGGAGCAGGCGGATCGGCTCATCCACATTGCTGCAACCGACTTCTACGAGCCGCGTTACCTCGAGTTCATGGAGCGCCTGGCGGCCATCGCGCCGTTCGAGGAGAGGGCGCGCGTCTTCCTCACCAACTCGGGTACGGAGGCGGTGGAAGGCGCCATCAAGCTGGCGCGGTACCACACACGCCGGCCCGGAATCGTCGCCTTCGAGGGTGGGTTCCACGGCCGGACGATGGGGGCGCTCTCGCTCACCAACTCGAAGGTCAAGCAGCGTGCCGGCTTCGGACCACTGATCCCGATGGTCCATCACGCGCCATTCCCGCGCGTCCGCGCCTGGCGCGAGGACTCCGGCGGCGACGGGTCGGCCGAGCTGGCGCACCTGCGCGGCACGATCTTCGGTCGGCAGATCGCGCCGTCGGACGTTGCCGCCATCGTGGTCGAGCCGATCCAGGGCGAGGGCGGCTACTTTCCGGCACCCAGGGCCTTCCTCGAGGGCCTGCGCCGGATCTGCGACGAGCACGGCATCCTCCTCATCGCCGATGAGATCCAGTCCGGCATGGGCCGCACCGGGACGTGGTGGGCCATCGAGCAGATGGGCATCGAGCCCGACATCGTGCTGGCCGCCAAAGGCATCGCGTCCGGCATGCCTATCGGCGCTTTCATCGCGCGCGAATCGGTCTGGACCTGGCCGCCCGGCGCGCACGGCTCGACCTTCGCCGGCAACCCGGTCTGCGCGGCCGCAGGGCTGGCGACGCTCGAGATCATCGAGTCCGAGGGCCTTGCCAATGCGGCCGCCATGGGCGCGCGGCTGCGCTCCGGCCTGGAGCGTGCTGCCGACAGCGTGGATGCCGTGCGCGACATCCGCGGAGAAGGCCTCATGCTCGGCGTCGAGTTCGATTCGCACGAGGTCGCCGAGGCGGTGCAGGACGCGGCCTTCCGGCGCGGGCTGCTGACGCTGGAGTGCGGCGAGTCGTCGCTGCGCTTCTCGCCCCCGCTGATCGTGGATGAAGTTGCCGTCGACACCGCGGTCCGCATCTTCGGCGAGGCGGTTGCGGCATCGGCTTCGCCCAGGAGTGGACCGGCCGAGGTCGGGGGCTAGCGACCCGGGCGGACAGCCGCCGATTCAGACGCGCGCCATCACTTCAGGAGGTCGGACAGGCTGGTGAGGGTGAAGCCGCGGTCACGAAGCCCCGGGACGATGAGCCGCAGGGAGTCCAGCGTCTCGTAGCCGCCGAGGTGGAAGAGCACGTTCGAGCCGTTCACTGAGTTCCCGATCACCTTGGCCGCGATCTGCTCGGCGGTCGGACCGCCGTCGGCAATCGGCTTCCAGTCGATGGTGTCGATGTCCCACATGAACGTCTTCGTGTAGCCGGCCGAGGCGGCGGCGCTGATCACCGAGTCGCTGATCGTGCCGTACGGCGGACGCCAGTACGGCCGCGGATTCTGTCCGGTGCCCGCACGAAGGATGGCTTCGGCATCGGAGAGCTCCTTGCCGATCCGGTCGGCGTCGAATGTTCCGGTGCACGGGGCCGTGGTGGGCGAACCGCCGCCACCGCGGACCAGGTCGCAGTGGTACATCGTATGGTTGGCGATCTCGAACAGCTCGGGGTGGTCCTCCACGATCGCCATCACCTGCTGCCCCTGGCCGGTGTTGCTCATGACGCCGGTGGCGAAGATGGTGGCGCACACCCTGTTCGCGACCAGGAAGGCCATGATGTCGGTCGCGGGATCCATGCGCCCGCCCATGTCGAAGGTGAGCGCCACGCCGGGGCCGGCGTTGGGGACGGTCCGGAACGTCTGCGCCGATCCGGCCGCGAGGCGATTGCCCGCCGTACAGCCTGAGCCGCCCGACGGCGCGGTCGGCTTCGGTGTTGCCGTCTGGGTCGGCGCCGAGGTCGGACGTGGCGTCACGCCCGGATCGCCGCTGACAAGCAGCACCCATCCGGGCTCGATGGCGTTCGGGTTCTCGGCCAGCGAGGGATAGCGGGTGGAGTTCCAAGCCTGCAGCTGCTGGACGTTCGTCCCGTAGGCGCGCGCGATCGCGGCCAGCGAGTCGCCCGACCCCACCGTATGGGTCGTACCGGTCACGGCCGATGCGGTCGGATCGACCGAGGGGGAGGCCGACGAAGACACCGTCACATCCGCCGATGGCGAGGCGGACGGCGATGAGGTCGTCGCAGCGGAACCGGTCGCGCCCGTCGCGGGTGGCGAATGGCTGACCGCGGGGGGCGCGCAGGCCGCCAGGACGACGAGCAGACCAACCAGGGGCGGGACGCGGCTCGGGCGACGCATCGCTCTAGTTGGGGTTGTAGCCGATGTCCGATGCCTGGATCGGCGGCAGCGAGCCGTCGTCGAGCAGGCGAGACTCGCGTCGCAGGAGGTCCAGCTCGGCGCGAAGGCGCGTCGCGGCGTCCGGCAGCTCCAGGAGGTGCTGCTTGCGGCTGAGCTCGATCTGGAGCACTCCGCCGATCGCATAGCTTGCGGCCACCGGGTCATCCGGCAGTTGGATGGGCTTGAGCACCTGGTCGAGGGAAGCGGCCACGTCGGTGGTCTCCTGCGATTCGTCACCCACTGACGCGGTGCGGACCACGAATCGTTTCACCGTCGCCATGTAGGCGTCCAGCGCCCGCTGCGCCGGGGCGACGAGTGCGGACGCATTCGTGCCGAGCGGCTCGTCGACCGGCTGGACCTCGATGAGCGCGTAGGGCCCGGACCGATCGATGGCCCCGAGTCGTGCCCGACCGACCCCGACCGCCAGCAGGACCCAGCGCCCGTCGGGAAACTGCTCCGCGGTGCGGACCTCGCAGATCGTCCCGATCGGTCGCGTGGCCGCGTCACCGCCGACCTCCGGGCCGTCCACGATCATGGACACCACGAAACGGCCGGCGTACGGAGAGCCATCGGCCATGAGATCCGTCGCCATGGCCCGATATCGGTCCTCGAAGACGTGCACCGGGAGGGGGAGGTGCGGGAACACGACCGTGTGGAGCGGGAAATAGGGAAGCTGCATCACCGGCATCGTCCCATCCCCTCCCCGGAGCGGCAAGCCCGGGAAACGCCGATGGCCGTCGGATCACGACGCATCGATCGGGCCAGCCGCTCGGTCGCCCTGGCGCCCCACCGACCTATCCCTCGTCGATGAAGGTCGTGTCGATCTGGGCCCGCTGGAGCTTGCCGCTGTAGTCGATATAGACGCTCTTCCACTCGCTGAAGAAGTCCAGGGCTGCCTGCCCGACCTCGCGATGGCCATTGCCGGTGGCCTTGGTGCCACCGAAGGGGAGGTGCGCCTCCGCGCCGATGGTGCCGTGGTTCACGTATCCGAGCCCCGAGTCGAAGTCCCTGATGCTCCGGAAGGCCAGGTTGATGTCGCGTGTGAACAGCGAGGTCGACAGGCCGTACTTCACGCTGTTGACGATCCGGACGGTCTCATCCCAGTCGTCCACCGGGATCACTGATGCGACCGGTCCGAAGATCTCCTCCTGGGCGATGCGCGCGTCGGGCCTGACCTCCGTGAAGATGGTCGGCTGGAAGAAGGAGCCCTTCGCCAGCTCGCCCTCTCGTGCCGGTGCGCCGCCGATCACGAGATCCGCCTCGTCCCGGCCGATGGTCGCGTAGGACGCGATCCGCTCCACCGCGGAGTCGTTGATGACCGGTCCGACATCCGTCGTCTCGTTCAGGCCGTCCCCGAGGACCAGCTTTGCGACGCGTTGCTGCAGTCGATGCACGAAGTCGTCGTGGACCGCACGGTGCACGACCAGCCGAGAGGCGGCGGTGCAGCGCTGCCCGCTGGTGCCGAACGCCGACCAGACGACCGAGTCGAGGGCAAGGTCGAGGTCGGCATCCTGCCAGATCACGATTGGGTTCTTGCCACCGAGCTCGAGGGACACGCGCTTGAGCGTCTTTGCCGCGCGGGTGCTGATCTCGATGCCCGTATCGGTATGACCGGTGAAGCTGATCGCGCGAACGTCGGGGTGGTCGACGAGCGGGTTGCCGACCTCGGTGCCGGAGCCGGTCACGACGTTCACGACGCCGTCCGGCAAACCGCCCTCGACCAGCAGCTCGACGAAGCGAACGAGGCAGGCCGGAGTGTCCGATGCGGGCTTGATGACCGCGGTATTGCCGCAGATCAGGGCCGGGAAGAGCTTCCAGGCCGGAATGGCGACCGGGAAGTTCCACGGTGTGATGATCCCCACCACCCCGATCGGCCGGCGGATGGCCATCGCGAACTTGTCGGGCATCTCGGACGGGACGGTCTGTCCGAACAGGCGCCGGCCCTCGCCGGCCATGTAGTACGCGACGTCGATCGCCTCCTGCACGTCGCCGCGCGCCTCGGGTAGTACCTTGCCCATCTCACGCGTCATCAGCCGGCTCAACTCTTCCTTGTGCTCCGCCAGGAGCCGTGCGATGCGGAAGAGGATCTCGCCGCGCTTGGGGGCCGGCATGGCGCTCCAGGCGGGGAAGGCGCGCCCTGCCGCGACCACCGCGGCGTCGATGTCGGCCGAGCCCGATGCCGGGAACTCACCGATGACGTCCTCGTGGTTGGCCGGACTGACGCTGGTGAACGTGGCGCCCGAGCCGGCGGCCTTCCAGTCGGCGCCGATCAGGTTTTGGTAGGTCTTGGTCACAGGGAAGGGATCTCCTTGGGGCACGTGGGAGGCGCGGCTCGATTCACGACCGATTCTATCCCCGCCCCTCCAAACCGTGGTTGCCCGGGACGGCCGGGACATTCGACCCTTCCGGTCTTCCTCACCGGGGCGCACGCTGACGCCACAATTGAAGAGCCGTCGTGCTGGGTTCCTGTAATCCAACGATAACGGGGCTGAAGTAGTGGCACCCCGGCATGACGGATCGGGAGGGCGCCGGCTCGGAAACGAGCCGGCGTTCTCACGCTCGTGACGACATCGCTCATCCCGCCCTCCACGCATCTCGGTAAGCGGCCGGTAATCGGCCATGAAGAGACTGTCGGGCATGATGACCGCAACGCCATCGACGCTCCTCGGACGCCGGCCCGCCTCCATCTGACAGGAGGCTGCCCCTATGTTCTCGAGACGGATCGCACTCGCCGCCGCGGGCGCTTTGATGCTCACCGCGGTCCTGGCCGGCCCCGTGTCGGCCGCGAAGCCGACCAGGCCTTCGGCCGGGGCCCCCGCCGAACGGCCGCTCACCGACGAGGAGCAGGCCGCCGCGGAAGCGAAGGTCGCGGCGTCGGATGCCTACCTGGCGTCGATCGCCAGCCAGGGCCGAGACCTTGCGACGCTCTCATGCCCGACTCCGACGGGAGCGTCCACCCAGGCCACGACGAGCTCCTGCACGGTTCCGCAGGGATACCTCTCGGTCGAGGCACGCGACCAGACCAAGGCCCATTACTGCGGCCCGGCGACGGGCCAGGTGATCGCCAACTACAGCTGGGCCACGGGCTCGGGCCTCAACAAGTACACGCAGGGCAAGATCGCCGGCTGGATGCAGACCGATGTCAACGGTGGCACCAGCGCACCCTACCTCGAGGATGGACTCGAGTTGGGGACCGCCGGATCGCCTCGACGACCTGCCGGTTGGGACTGGGTGGTGCTCGACGTGCGTGACCGCGACGGAGATGGGCACACCGGCGACGAGCTCCAGGGCTACGTGCGCAGCAATGTGAGCAACTCCAGGATGCCGCTTGCCATTCCAGTCAAGCCGCACGATCCGAATTCCGACTACTACCTCATCAGCTGGCCGAAGCCGGTTGTGTCGGTCGGCCACTGGATTGCCGCCTACGGGTGGTACGGCAACTACACCGGCACCACCTTCGCCCGGATCTACTACACCGACTCATCGCGGGACGAGGGCGGCAGCACCGGCAAGTTCTGGGATCCCACGCGCGACATCGCGGCCCTGGTCCGCGAGCACACCCGGCGGATCGTCTGGTGAACCGTCGGCAGGCTGCGGCATTCACCGCGCTGGTCGTCGGAGGGGTGGTGGCCTGCACGGCCGCCACCCCGACGCCGTCCTCGCCGGACCGCTCACGCAAGCCGAGTGCCGTGCCATCGGCCCCGGTGACGCGCTCCTCGGCGGCTCGGCCATCACCGACGGCCTCGATCCTCCCCAGCAGCCCCAACCATCTCGAGCTCGACATCGCTCAGCTGGATCCGGCGTGGATCTGGCCGATGCTCGATTTCGCGAGCGACAGCTACGCCGTGATCTACTCGTCGGGCGTCCTGGACGGGCCAGTCGGCAAGAACGCGCCGGATCTCTGGCGCTACGTCCCCGGAGCCTCGCGGCCCGAGCTGTTGTGGCGCAACCCGAAGCGCGACCGCCAGCTGGCGAAAATTGCCGGCGACACGGACGTTTGGGCCTTCGCCGAGATGAGCTCGGGCGGCGAGCGGTGGTGGAACCTGTGGCTCCTCACCGATCCGGGAGGCGAGCCGCTGCTCCTCGACGCGCACCCCGGAGACCCGGACATCCCGAGCCTCGTCCCATCCTTCGACGTCGATGCCGGCCGCGTGGCCTGGACCTCGTTCGGGCGCGGGTCATCGGGCGGCGCGGTGACACGCCTCTGGATCGCCGAGGCACCCGCGTGGGAGCCGCGCATCCTTGCCGAGGAGGACGCCGCGAGGCACGCCTACTGGCTGCCCTCCCTGCGGGCACAGCAGCTCGCCTACGTGGACGTCACGATCGGCGCCGACCCGTCCGAGGACGTCCGCCACGTGATGCTGATGGACCTCGCGCCCGGCGCGCGCTCGCCGATCCAGCTCGACACGTCGGGCAACGCGACCATGCCGATCCTGACCGACGAAAGCGTCATCTGGAAGGAGCCTGATGCCGGCTTCGCCATGTTCAACTGGGGCCGGCTCTTCAGCTACTCGATCGAGACGGGCAGTATCGCACCGCTGCGCACCGGCCCCCAGGAGTACGTGAACTATCCGTCGGGCGGCGGTCGGTTCGTGGCCATGTGGGCCGCGGACTCCTCTACCTTCGCGGTCCACGACATGGAGCGCAACGCGAGCCGCACGATCGTCAGCTACGACAACGGCGTCGACAGCATCATGCGGCCCCACCTTGCCGGCGACCTGCTCGTCTGGCTCCACTCACGCGGTGATCCTCTCGGGGACGGGCCGCCCTCGCCGGTGGAGTACGCCTGGCTCCCCGAGCCCGGGGCGGATCGAGGCGACTGACGATCAGGGCCGCGTCATGCGCATCACGTCGAGCGCCTCGTCCAGATCGGCCTCGGTCAGGCGACCGTCGGCAACGTGGCCGCGCTCGATCACGACCTGCCGGATCGTCTTGCCCTCTGCGAGCGCCTGCTTCGCAATGCTGGCGGACTCCTCATACCCGAGGCTGCGGTTGAGCGGCGTGACGATCGCGGGTGAGCTCTCGGCGAGCTCGCGCAGGCGTGCCGCATTGGCGGTGATGCCGTCGACGCATCGGTCCGCCAGCAGCCGGGTGACGTTGGCGAGCAGTCGTATGGACTCGAGCACGTTGCGCCCGAGCATGGGCAGCATGACGTTGAGCTCGAAGTTGCCGGCTGCGCCGCCCCAGGCGATGGCGGCATCGTTGCCGATGACCTGCGCGCAGACCATCAGCGTGGCCTCGGGCAGGACCGGGTTCACCTTCCCCGGCATGATGCTGCTGCCCGGCTGGAGGTCAGGGAGGTTGATCTCGCCAAGGCCGGCGCGCGGCCCGGAGCCCATCCAGCGCAGATCGTTGGCGATCTTCGTCAGGCTGACCGCGATCGTGCGCAATTGTCCCGACAGCTCCACGAGCCCGTCGCGCGCCCCCTGGGCCTCGAAGTGATCCCGTGCCTCCGTCAGCGGAAAGCCGGTGGCGGCGGAGATCTCGGCGATGACACGGCCACCGAACCCCGGAGGCGAGTTGATCCCGGTGCCGACCGCCGTGCCACCCAGCGGCAGCTCGGCGACGCGGGGCAGGGTCGCGACCAGACGCTCGACGCCGTTCGTAACCTGGGCGGCGTACCCGCCGAATTCCTGGCCGAGGGTGACCGGCGTTGCGTCCATAAGGTGCGTTCGGCCGGCCTTCACCACGTCGGCGAACTCGTCGCGCTTGCGCTCGAGGGAGGCGGCCAGGTGCTCGAGCGCCGGGATGAGGTCGCGAAGCACGCCCGCCGTGGCGGCGATGTGAATCGAGGCCGGGAACATGTCGTTCGACGACATCGGATGGTTGACGTCGTCGTTGGGATGGACCGGCCGCCCGAGCGATTCGCCGGCCAGCGTGGCGAGCACCTCGTTCATGTTCATGTTGCTGCTCGTCCCGGAGCCGGTCTGGAAGACGTCGATCGGGAACTGCTCGTCGTGCTCTCCACGCGCGACGGCCTCGGCCGCGCCGATGATCGCCGCGGCCATCGCTGGCTCCAGCATCCGCAACTCGCGCTTGACTGATGCCACCGCGCCCTTGATCCGGGCCAGCGCCTCGATCTGTGATCGCTCGAGGCGCAGACCCGAAATCGGGAAGTTCTCGACCGCGCGCTGGGTCTGGGCCCGCCACTTCGCGTCCCCTGGGACGCTCACCTCACCCATCGAGTCCCGCTCGACCCGATCCTCGCTCACCGGCTGAAGTCGGGCGTATCGGTCTCCGTGAACCGGATGACCGGCGGGATCAGGTAGGGAAGGAAGCCGCGGTCGAGGTCGTCGAGCAGCCGCCTCGCCTCGCCGATCAGCTCGCTGACGAAGATGCCGTGGTGCGCCGGCTTGTACGGATCCAGCTTCTCGAGGCCCTCCCGCAGCTTGTTTCGCGCGCCGCGCATGTTGCGCCGCTGAAGGTGAAGGAGTCCTGCCGCCACCTGGATGAGGCCCTGGTAGAAGTCACGCTCGTCGTCGTCGGCTGCCCGCCAGATGGT
>JALZDF010000112.1 GCA_030862645.1 Chloroflexota bacterium | reverse complement strand
ACGCCGTTGCTCGTCCAGCTCGTCCTCATCTATTTCGCCGTGCTCCTCCAGCTGCCCGGCATCGCGCAGTCGATCGCGTTCCCCGGTTCCATCTTCGTGAACCAGCGAGGTCTCTTCGTTCCCGGTCCTCAGCTCAATCCCGCCTTCCCGATCTGGGCTGGGCTTGTGGTCGCCGGCATCGGACTCCTCGTCGTTGCCCGTCGCGTCGCGAGGCGACGCGAGGATGCCGGCACGCCGGTGCGCGGGCTGCGGATGGTCGGCTGGCTCGCCCTCCTTGCCATCGCCATCATCGGCTGGCTCGTCGCCGCGCCTGTCACCTTCGACCTGCCAGTCCGAGAGCGATTCAACTTCGTCGGCGGGCTCGCTCTCTCGCCGGAGTTCACCGCTTTGCTCGTCGGGCTTGTGCTCTACACCGGCGCCTTCATCGGCGAGGTCGTCCGCGGCGGGATCCAGGCCGTTCGGCACGGGCAGTTGGAGGCGGCGCGCGCGCTGGGCCTCTCCGAGGGCGATGTGCTGCGGCTGATCGTCTTCCCTCAGGCCTTGCGCATCATCGTGCCGCCGACCACCAGCCAGTACCTCAACCTGGCCAAGAATTCGAGCCTGGCGGTCGCCATCGGCTACCCGGACCTCTTCAAGGTCGGCCAGACGATGGCGAACCAGACCGGCCAGCCGGTGCCGGTGATCATCCTGATCATGGGCACCTACCTCGCAATCAGCCTGACGACCTCGCTCTTGATGAACATCTACAACCGCCGGGTCCAGGTGCTCGAGCGGTGAGCGGCAGCGCACCCACCGACACGCTGCCGCCGCCGATCACCGTCGTCGGCCCCATTGCCTGGTTGCGCACCAACCTGTTTTCGGGCTGGGTGAACTCCCTCGTGACCGTGCTCGTCGGGGGGGCACTCGTGTGGCTCGCCCTGCAGGTCGGCCAGTGGGCGGTGAGCGAGGCGCGATGGAGCGTGGTGACCAACAACCTGCGCCTCTTCCTGATCGGCCAGTTCCCGGCGGACCAGGCCTGGCGGATCTGGCTCAACCTCGCGATTGTCTCGCTGCTCGCCGGAGTGTCGGCCGGTGTCTACGGGCAGTCGACCCGCGCACTGGCCATCACGCTGACGGTGATTCAGCTGATCCTCGCGGCGCTCATCCTCGCCTCGCCGCTAGGCGTCGTGCCGGCCCTTGCGCTCATCCTCAACGCCGCGGTCGTCGTGGTCGCCTACGTGGTGGCCCTTCGTGCCGACGTCCCGCGCCGACTGGTCGGGTTCGCCTGGCTCGCCTCGCTGCCGCTCACGTTCCTCCTCCTCAACGGGCTTGGTGACGCTCCACTGCCCTCGATCAGCACGAACCTGTGGGGAGGTCTCCTGCTCACCATCCTCATTGCCACCGTGGGGATCCTGCTCTCGTTCCCGCTGGGCGTGCTGCTGGCGCTCGGTCGCCGCAGCCAGCTCCCGGCTGTCCGCATTCTCAGCACCGGCTACATCGAGATCATCCGCGGCGTGCCCCTCGTCACGATCCTGTTCATGGCCGACATCATCCTGCCGCTCTTCCTCCCCGGCGAATGGCGGCTGGACCGGGTGGCGCGCGCCATGGGTGGGGTGACGCTCTTCTCGGCGGCGTATGTGGCCGAGAACGTACGCGGCGGGCTCCAGGCCATCCCGACTGGCCAGATTGAGGCGTCACAGGCGCTTGGTCTGAGCACAACGCAGATGAACCTTTTCATCGTCCTGCCGCAGGCCCTCCGGTCGGTCATCCCCGCGAACGTGGGCCTCTTCATCAGCCTGCTCAAGGACACGACGCTCGTCACGATCGTCGGCCTCTCCGAGCTGCTCGGAATCGGGCGGGCCGTGCTCGCGCAACCGCAGTCGTTCGGCGCGTACATGGAGGTGTACGTCTTTGTCGCCGGCGCCTTCTTCGTCCTCTGCTATGCGATGTCGCAGGCAAGCTACCGGCTCGAGCGGGCGCTCGGCGTAGGGAGCCGTTGATGGGCATCGGCGACAATGACCGGCCACCGATGCCGGAGGGAGGAGAAGCGATGATCGAGCAGGCCGCCCAGGCCGATGAGGCAGGCGTACGGGAAATCATCGTCGCGCGCGACGTGCACAAGTGGTTCGGCCAACTGCACGTCCTGCGCGGAATCAACCTCACCGTCGCCGCCGGCGAGGTCGTGGTCATCTTCGGCGCATCCGGATCGGGCAAGTCGACCTTCATCCGCACGATCAATCGGCTCGAGGAGCACCAGCGCGGCCAGATCGTGGTCGACGGCATCGAGCTCAGCAACGACGTCCGCAACATCGCCGCCATCCGTCGCGAGATCGGCATGGTCTTCCAGTCCTTCAACCTCTTCCCGCACCTCACCGTGCTCCAGAACATCGCCCTCGCGCCGATGCGGGTGCGCCGATATGCCCGCGACGAGGCAGAGGCGGTCGGCATGAAGCTCCTCGAGCGCGTCGGTATTCCGGAACAGGCCCACAAGTATCCGGCACAACTTTCCGGCGGCCAGCAGCAGCGGGTGGCGATCGCGCGAGCGCTGGCGATGAACCCCAAGATCATGCTGTTCGACGAACCGACCTCGGCGCTCGACCCCGAGATGATCAGCGAGGTGCTCGACGTCATGAAGGGCCTCGCCAGCGAGACCGGGATGACGATGATCTGCGTGACCCACGAGATGGGGTTCGCACGAGCGGTCGCCAACCGGATGGTCTTCTTCGACCAGGGGGTGATCGTGGAGGAAGGGCCGCCGCGCCAGATCTTCGAGGACCCGCAGCAGGAGCGCACCAAGCGCTTCCTGTCCCAGATCCTTCATTAGGGGTTCGGCACGGACGCATCAGCGTTCGACACCGACGGCGAATCAGCGCAGTGGCTGGCGCGGGTCAATCGATCGCTAAACCTTATTAAATCTATGACTCAGGTTTGACCAAGCCCTGTGCGCATCCTAGGCTGCGATCGCCGCCTCTTCGACTCCGCGCATGGGTGACCGATCGGCCTTGTCTGCCAAGCACGTCGACCTCGGTCGCATCCGCGTTCGGTATGCGACCTTCCGCGAGCAGTCGGCACCGGATCGCGAGCGCTTCGCGCGCCGTCTCGCCGATACCGGCGCCGCCGAGCATGTCCTGCTCGACACCTGCCACCGCGTTGAGCTGGTTTCGATCGAGGACGGGACGCCGCCCGACGGCACGCTGACCGGCACCGCCGCCATCCGCCGCGTCTTCGAGGTGGTGGCGGGATTCGACTCCGCCGTGGTTGCCGAGGAACAGCTTCTCGGCCAGGTGCGAGGCGCCTACGAGGCGGCCCTGGCCTCAGGTACCACCGGACCGGTCCTGAACGAGCTCTTTCGTCGAGCGTTGCGCTTCGGACGCCACGTCCGAAGCCACGCGCGCCCGGGGACGGACCGCTCGCTTGCCGATCGCGGCGCAGCCTGGCTGACCGAGCGCCTCGCACCGGCCTCGATCGTCGCGGTGGCGGGCACCGGCGAGATGGGCCGGCGTGTCGCCGGGCGCCTTGCAGCCAGCGGATACCGAATCGTCGTGGTCTCAGCTTCGGCGGAGCGCGGCGGTCGCGTCCTGGAGCAGCTGACCGGGAACGGGCACCGCTTGGAGGTGGGACCGCTCACTTCGCGCCCGCTGAACGACTCCGCCGCGCTCGCGCTCGCGGTGCGCACCAAGGTCCCTCTCGTCACTGGTGAGATCCTCGGCGGGGGGCAGCCCTGGGTGCTCGACCTGTCCGCGCCCGCCGCCGTCGACCCCAACGCAGGCGCACGCCTCGGCGATCGGCTCATGACCCTCGACGCGCTCGGCGCGCTGGCGGGCACCGCGCCGGTGCTGGCGCCGGCGGTCGAGCGCCGGTTACGCGAGTCGCTCGAGCGCGAGGTCGATGGCTTCGTGGCCTGGCTCGAAGCACGACGCGGCGCCGATGCCCTCCGCGTGCTCCACGGCCAGGCGGAGGAAATCCGTCGCCGGCACCTGGCCGGTCTGCGCGGACGGGCGGAGCTGGACGAACGCCAGCTCGAAGCCGTGGAAGCGGCCGCCAGCGCCATGGTCGGCGAGCTGCTCCACGGCCCGTCGGTCGAGCTGCGTCGCGGCGGCGCCGACGCGGAAACCGTCCGCCGCATCTTCGGACTTGGGCGGTGAAGGCGACCGCCACGCTCCGCATCGGGACCCGTGAGAGCCGGCTGGCGCTGGCCCAGGCCAGGATCGCGGCCGCCGCTCTCGCTCCAGGGCTGGGCGCCGCCGACCTGGTCCCGATCACGACCCGTGGCGACGCGATCAGCGCCCGCCGCCCGCGCGCCGGGTGGGTGGAGACCGACGGGCAGTTCACTCGGGAGCTGGAGCGCGCCCTCCTCGACGGCCGGGTCGACCTCGTCGTCCATTCCTACAAGGACCTGCCGACCGCACCCGTCGACGGCCTGGTGATCGGGGCCGTCCTGGAACGGGCCGATGCCAGGGACTGCCTCATCGCGGCGCGCGACGCCTCGATCCAGGATCTTCCCTTCGGCGCTCGGATCGGCACCAGCTCACCGCGCCGGGCCGCGCAGCTGGCCGGCTCCCGACCCGACTTCATCGCCGTCCCCATCCGGGGCAACGTCGAGACCCGGCTGGCGCGACTGGCGGCCGGCGAGTACGACGCCCTGATGCTCGCCGCCGCCGGGCTCGATCGGCTCGGCCTCCAGGTCCCGGGGCATGCGCGTCTGCCGTTCGAGCTGGTCCTGCCCGCGCCGGCGCAGGGCGCGCTGGCGGTCCAGGTGCGCGCCGACGACGCCTCCTTGCGGACAGCCCTCGCACAGGTCGACCACGGGCCGACGCGGATCGCGGTCGAGGCGGAGCGCCTGTTGCTGCGGCGGATCGGCGGCGGCTGCCTGGCTCCATTGGGGGCGCTCGGCGAAGTCACCGGCGAGACTCTGCGACTGCGGGCCGCTTATGAAACGGCGGATGGCACCCTCCTTCGCGCCGAGGCGTCAGGCGCCGTCGCTGCCGCCGACCACGTGGTGGCGGCCGTCGCCGATCGGATCGTGGCCGCGTGAGGCCGCGCATTCTGGTGACACGACCGGCGGACCAGGCCGACGAGCTCGTCCGGCTGCTGACCGAGCGCCAGATCGAGCCGCTTCCGGTGCCGACCGTGGCGATCGACACGACCTCCTCGGCTGCCGACCTCGACGCGATGCTGCACGGGCTGGACGGTGCGGATTGGCTGATCCTCACCAGTGCGAACGGCGCGGAGGCGCTCGCCGCGGGCATCGCGAGAAGCGGGACGCGGCTCCCGGACGGCATGCGCGTGGCCGCCGTCGGCCCGGCAACCGCCGCGGCACTCGCGACCGCCGGGATCGGCGTCGACCACATGCCGGAGGAGCACCTGACCTCCGCCATCGTCGACGGCCTCGGGAAGCTCGACGGCCGACGCGTGGTGCTCGCTCGCGCGGATGCGGCGGACCGTGGCCTCGGCGCGACGCTCCACGCGCGCGGTGCGACCGTCGAGGACGTGGTCGCCTATCGCACCATCGAGGGACCGGGTACGAGCCGCGATCCGCTCCACGCGGCCCTCCAGCACGACCTCGACGGCGTAAGCTTCGCCAGCGGCTCCAGCGTGCGCGGCCTCACCCGCCTCGCCTCGCCGATGGGCCGCCAGCGCGCCCGGGCGCTGCCCGCCTTCTGCATCGGTCCCGTGACGGCGGCCGAGGCACGGCAGTCCGGATTCCACATCGCGGCCGTGGCGGCCGACCACACGGCGGCGGGCCTCGCCGACGCGATCGCAACTCACTTCGCACGAGAAGACCGATGACCACCCTTCTCAGCCGATCGGCTGACGCAACCGGCCACTTCCACGGACGGCGCCTGCGCCGCACGCCTGCCCTCCGCGCCCTGGTCCGCGAGACGCGACTGCACCCGTCGATGCTGGTGGCACCGCTCTTCGTGCGCCCCGGCACGCACGTGCGCGAGGCAATCGGCTCGATGCCCGGCCAGCATCGGCTCAGCGTCGACGAGCTGCCGGCCCATGCCGAGCGCCTGGTCGAGGCTGGCGTTCGATCGGTCCTGCTGTTCGGGCTGCCGGAGGCAAAAGACAGGGAGGGATCCGGCGCGTGGGCCGATGACGGCGTCGTCCAGCGGGCCATCCGCGAGCTGCGGCGGGCGGCCGGCGACGAGCTGGCGATCATCGGCGACGTGTGCCTGTGCGAGTACACCTCGCACGGCCATTGCGGCGTGCTGCGCGAGGCGACCGTCGACAACGATGCGACGCTGCCGCTGCTGGCGCGCGTCGCGGTCTCGCTGGCCGACGCCGGTGCGGACGTGGTGGCTCCATCGGCCATGATGGACGGCCAGGTGACCGCCATCCGCGAGGCCCTGCCGGATACGGCGATCCTGGCCTACGCGGCCAAACACGCCTCCGCCTTCTACGGCCCCTTTCGCGAGGCTGCCGACTCCGCTCCTGCCTTCGGTGACCGCCGCTCCTACCAGATGGACGCCGCCAACGGCCGCGAGGCGCTGAGCGAGATCCTGGCCGACCTCGCGGAAGGAGCCGACATGATCATGGTCAAGCCCGCGCTGCCCGCGCTCGACGTCGTGGCCGCTGCCCGGGCGGCGACGAACGTGCCGGTCGCGGCGTACCAGGTGAGCGGCGAATACGCCGCCATCGTGGCCGCCGCCGAGCGTGGCTGGCTCGACCGCCGCGCGGCGGCCCTCGAGTCCCTGACGGCCATCGCCCGGGCCGGCGCGGGCATCATCGTCAGCTACTTCGCCTTCGAGGCGGCCAGCTGGCTGCGCGAGATGGACCGATGACCGACGAGCGCTTCGTCCACGCCTGGCTGCTGCGCCTCGATCCGGCCTGGCGCCGGCGTTCGCAGACGGAGCGGCGGGCCGACCTCGACAGCTTCTGCGCCGCCGCCGGCCGCACGGATGAGCGGCTCATGCAGCACAGCTACTCGACCATTGGCCTTCGCGCCGAGGGCGACCTGCTGCTGTGGCGCATGGCGGAGCGGCTGGAAGAGGTCGAGGAGAGCGCGGCCGACCTCCTGTCGGCCGGCATCGGTCAGTGGCTGACGCCCAGCGTCAGCATGATCGGTCTCACCCGGCCGTCGCAGTACGTCAAGCGCCCGACCAGCCAGGAGCAGTCCCTCTTCAGCGGCGAGCGTTCGAAGTACCTCGTCGTCTATCCCTTCACGAAGTCGGTCGAGTGGTACCTGACGCCGGCCGAGGAGCGGCAGGCCGTCATGCGCGGCCACATGAAGGTCGGGCACTCGTACCCGCAGGTGCGTCAGCTGCTCGCCTACTCCTTCGGCCTCGACGACCAGGAGTTCATCGTCGCCTACGAGACCGATGAGCTCGTCGCCTTCCAGGACCTCGTCCGCGACCTGCGCGAGACGGAGTCGCGGCGATCGACCGTGCGCGACACGCCGATCATCACCGGCATCCACCGCCCGCTCGGCGAGATCCTGGCGTTGCTGTCCGGGAAGGACCGATGACCGCCCGGACTGGAGAAGCTCCGACCCTCAGGCGCTCGGCCGAGCTGATGGCGCGCGCCGAGCGCCTCTTCCCCGGCGGAGTGAACTCGCCGGTCCGCGCGTTCCGCGCGGTGGGCGGGACCCCCCGAGTCATCGAACGGGCGCTGGGCGCCCTCGCATGGGACGTGGACGGCAACCAGCTCATCGACTACGTCGGCTCCTGGGGACCGATGATCTTGGGCCATGCCCACCCGGCCGTGGTGGCCGCCGTCCAGCAGGCAGCCGACCGGGGCACGAGCTACGGCGCGCCGAACCCGCAGGAGGTCGAGCTGGGTGAGCTGATCACCGATGCCATGCCGTCGATCGAGCGGCTGCGGTTCGTCAGCTCCGGAACCGAGGCGGCGATGAGTGCCATCCGCCTCGCGCGTGCGGCGACCGGTCGCGACAAGCTGATCAAGTTGGCGGGCGGCTACCACGGTCACGCCGATGCGCTGCTGGTCCAGCCTGGCTCGGGCGCCATCGGCATGCCGGCCAGCGCCGGCGTCACCGCCGGAGCCGCTCGCGACACGCTGGTCGCACCGTACAACGATCTCCAAGCGGTCGAGCGGCTGCTGAGCGACAACGAGGTGGCGGCCATCATCGTCGAGCCGGTCGCCGCCAACACCGGCGTCGTCCCGCCGGCGCCCGGATACCTCGAAGGATTGCGCGCCGCGACCGAGGTCCATGGCGCGCTGCTCATCTTCGATGAGGTGATCACCGGCTTCCGCGTCGCCCGGGGCGGTGCACAGCAGCGCTTCTCGGTCGTGCCCGATCTGACGGTTCTCGGCAAGGTCATCGGCGGCGGGCTCCCGGTCGGTGCGTACGGCGGCCGCGCCGACCTGATGAAGCTGATCGCCCCCGACGGCCCGGTCTACCAGGCCGGCACGCTGTCCGGCAACCCGCTCGCCATGGCCGCCGGAGCCGCGACCCTGCGGGAGCTCAGGCCACGGATGTACGAGGATCTGGAACGGGCGGGCGAGTCACTGGAAGCCGGCCTCTCGGAGGCCGCGACCACGGCGGGCGCATCGGTCCGCGTCGGCCGGGTGGCCAGCCTGCTGACCGTCTTCGTCGACCCTTATCCGACCTTCTTCCACGCCATGCTCGACGCCGGAATCATGCTCCCGCCCAGCCAGCACGAGGCCTGGTTCGTGTCGGCAGCCCACCGACCCGAACATCTCGACGCGACCATTGCCGCGGCCCGCGCCGCGTTCCACGCAATCAGAGAGGTTCGATGATCACCCCCACCGCCACCTGGACCGGCGAGGCGCGCTTCGTCGCCGCGCTCGGCCACGAGCAGCCCGACCGCACGCCGGTCTGGTTCATGCGCCAGGCCGGCCGCTGCCTGGCCGACTACCGCGCCCTGCGCGAGCGCTACCCGATCATGACCCTGGCCAAGACGCCGGAGCTGTGTGCGGAGGTGACGCTCATGCCGGTCAGCGCCTTCGGCGTCGACGCGGCGGTCCTGTTCGCCGACATCATGATCCCGCTGGAACCGATGGGCGTGGGCCTCGAGATCCAGCCGGAGGTCGGACCGATCATCCACGAACCCATACGCACGCGCGCCCAGGTGGACGCGCTGCGGGCCATCGAGCCGGAGCATGAGACCGCCTTCGTCATGGAGGCCATCCGGCTCGTCCGAAGAGAGCTCGAGGGCAGGCAGGCCGTCATCGGCTTCTCGGGATCGCCGTTCACCCTCGCCTGCTACCTGATCGAGGGGCGGCCGTCGCGCGACTACGCCATCGCCAAGGCCTTCATGTACCGCGAGCCGGATGCATGGCACGCCCTGATGGAGAAGCTCTCGACCGTCGTCATCGCCTATCTCAACGCACAGATCGCGGCCGGCGTGCACGTCGTCCAGCTCTTCGACTCGTGGGTTGGGGCGCTGAGCCCGTCCGACTACGTGACCTACGTCCAGTCGCACGTGGCGCGCATCTTCTCCGAGGTGCGCGGGGCGCCGACCATCCACTTCGGCACCGGGACCGCAGCCCTGCTGGAGCCGATGACGGTCGCCGGCGGGGACATCATCGGCGTCGATCACCGCCAGTCGCTGGACCGGGCCTGGGAAAGGATCGGCTTCGACCGCGGTGTGCAGGGCAACCTGGATGCCACGCGCCTTCTGGCCGGATGGGACGCGACCGCCGATGGCGCACTCGACGTCCTGCGCCGCGTAGCCAACCGGCCGGGGCACATCTTCAACCTGGGGCACGGGGTCCTGCCCGACACCGATCCCGACCTGTTGCGGCGCCTCGTCGACCTCGTCCACGCCGAGTCGGCCCGATGAGCGGGCGGTTCGGCGTCCTGCTCATGACCTACGGATCGCCGGCCGACGATCTTCACGATCTGCCGCGATACCTGGCCGCCGTGCGCGGCGGGCGTGAACCGTCAGAGGAGCTGGTGGCCGAGTTCCGGCGCCGGTACCAGTTGATCGGCGGGTCGCCGCTCATCCCGATCACGCGCGCGCAGGCGGCGGCGGTCGAGGAGCGGCTGCGGATTGACGGCGTTGACGCCTCGGCCACGGTCGGCATGCGCTTCAGCGCGCCCACGATCGCCGACGGCCTGCGCGAGCTGAGCGACCTTGGCTGCGACGAGGTGAGCGCCGTTGTGATGAGCCCGCAGTACTCGGAGCTGCTCATGGCCGGCTACCGCCGGGCGCTCGACGAGGCGAGCATGCAGCTCGGGCCGAACGCGCCCCGGGTGAGCCTGGCGCCGGCCTGGTACCGGG
This sequence comes from Chloroflexota bacterium, assembly GCA_030862645.1. GTDB lineage: Bacteria > Chloroflexota > Limnocylindria > QHBO01 > QHBO01 > JACDBZ01. The sequence goes on along the minus strand of JALZDF010000112.1, from coordinate 48,922 downwards.
AGCCCGGGTTTGTCGAGGCAATCGCCGAGCGTGTTCGGGACGGCCTGGCGTCGCTGCCGGCCGGTGCGCCGGTGCTGCTCACCGCCCACTCGCTGCCTCGACGCGTGGCCGAGGCGGAGCCGGGCTATCTCGATCAGCTGCGCGAGACGGCAGAGGCGGTTGCCGCGGCTGCGGCACTGCCCGGCGAGCGATGGCGATTCTGCTGGCAGTCGGCCGGCCACGAGCCCGGCGAGTGGATGAAGCCGGACTTCGCCAATCTACTCCCCGAGTTGCGAGATGCGGGCCACACCGCGGTCCTGGTCGCCCCGATCCAGTTCCTGGCCGACCACCTCGAGATCCTGTACGACGTCGACATCGGGGCGCGGAAACAGGCCGAGGCATCGCGCATGAACTTCGCGCGCATCGAATCGCTCAACGTATCGCCGACCTTCATCGGCGCCCTGGCGTCGGTTGCGCGCAGGGAAGCGTCCGTCGCGTCGAGCACGTAGCCGACGTCGAGTACCGTTGGTCGATGCAACGCGTTGAGCGCCGCGCCGTCATCGGCGCATCCCCGGCCGAGGTCTTCGCCTACCTATCGGACCTGAACAATCTCGCCGAGTGGCAGAGCGGCGTGGTGGAGGCGCGCCTGACGTCCGGTGCAGGGATGGGAGTCGGAACCACGGCCGTTGTGGGACGGGAGCTGATGGGCCAGCGGATGGAGGCGCCGCTGACGGTCACCGCCTACGACCCGCCGCGTCGCCTCGCCATCGGCAGCGAGGTGAGCGGCGTGAAGGCCAACGCCACCCTGGACCTGGCACCAGTCGCCGATGGCGGAGCCACCGACCTCGCCTTCGCAATGGAGATCCGTGGTTCGCTGCTGACCGGCTTCATGGAGCCGATGATCGCCTCGGCCGCCGGCGGAGACATCGACGCCAGCCTCGTACGGCTTCAGGCGCGGTTCGCGCCGACCGTCGACTGACGGACGTGGAGGCTCTGTCCCGGTCATGCCGTCCTGGATCGCCGGACTCTCGTCGGCGGGCTCCGGCTGATACGCCACGGCTGAGCGGATGCCGGGCACCCGTCCGGCGCGCCGATTGAGGCCTCCGCAACCCCTGTGATATCCTGCCCACCGATGCGTTGACGCGGGATCAGTACGCGCTGCGCCTCGTATTGAGCGAGCCGGAGATGGTGCAAGCCGGCGTACGAGGAACGCGGAACTCACCTGCCGAGCAGTCGGGCGAGGAGTCCGACCGGGTGGCGCCCGATATCCGCGCCGACGAGTGGACCGACGACATCGTGGGGTTGTAGCTCAGCTGGGAGAGCACCTGCATGGCATGCAGGGGGTCGGGGGTTCGAGTCCCCCCAGCTCCACCACCGCTTCATCGGTCAAGCTCAGGTGGTACCGCGAAGATGTGAGCCCCTTCGTCCTGGCGACGGAGGGGTTCGTTGTTGTCCGGGGAGCAAACCGATGATCCTGACCGGAACGGGCGAGGCGAAGACGGCCCGAGATGGCCGCCGCTGGACGCTGCGTCCCGGACGACCGACCGACGGGCGCGCGCTGGCGCGCCTGTTCGCCGAGGTCCGCAAGGAGGGTCGCTGGCTGATCACGACGCCCGGCGCCGTCAGCGAGCCGTCGGAGGCATTCTGGATCAGCGAACTGATCCGCGCCGATGAGAGCCTGGCGCTGGTCGCGGAGGCGGACGGCGAGATCGTCGGGAACGTGCTGGTCAGCGTCGACCGCGGGCGCGCGACCGAGCACATCGGCGTGCTCTCCATCTGCATCGGGATCGACTGGCGGGATGTCGGCATCGGCACCGACCTGGTCGCCGGCGCCCAGACATGGGCCCGCGAGCGCGGCCTGCGCAAGCTGTCGCTGGGCGTTTTTCCCGATAACGAGCGGGCCATCGCCGTCTACGAGCGGCGCGGGTTCGTGCGTGAGGGCCTGCGCCGCCAGCAGTACCGATCGGACGGCGAGTTCCGCGACGAGGTCCTGATGGCCTGGTTCCCGCAGGACGAGGCCGCACGATGAACATCGCCTCGCCTGCGGTCCGCGCTCGCGCCTTCGACGCATGGGCTGACGACTACGAGCGCTACCGGCCCGGGTATCCGGCCGCCCTGTTCGATCTGATCGCCGACCGTATCGCGCTCCCGGCCCACGCCGAGGTCGTCGACCTGGGAGCCGGCACCGGCAAGGTGGCGCGCACGGCCGCCGCGCGCGGCTGGCGGGTGACCGCCGTCGACCCCGGCGAGCCGATGCTGGCCGTCCTGCGCCGTCAAGCAGAGGCCGAAGGGCTCGACATCCGGGTGGTGCACGCCAGCGCGGAGGATACCGGGCTGGGCTCCGCGTCCTTCGACGCAACACTGGCCGGCGAGGCGTATCACTGGTTCGAGGCCTCCTCCGCGCTGAACGAGATGGCCCGCATCGTGCGACCCGGAGGCGGGATCGCGTTCTTCTGGAACGTCGTCGACGCGGATCGGTCGCCGCTGGTTGCGTCCGAGCGAGCACTGGTGCGGCGGCACGACATCGACGGCTCGGACGTGCGCAAGCCGGGTCCGCGCCCTGAGACGCGCGACGCGATCCGAGCCCTCGGAGCCTTCGACGAGCCCGAGTTCGTGCAGGTCCCGCACGTTGTCGGCATGGCGGGTGCCGACTACCTGGGGCTGGCGCGCACCAAGTCGCACCTGCGGACCGCACCGCCACCGATCCAGGACGCGTTCGTGCGGGACTTCGCGGCAATGCTCGAGGGCCACGGCATCGGTGCGTCCGACCAGATCGAGGTGCCCTATGTCGTCGACTGCTGGATCGCCAAGAGGAGAGACCGATGACCGCCGAGTCGCCGACCCGCACGGGGCGCCCGAACCGCTTTGATCCAGCCTCCTACGAGCAGAAGTGGCGTGACCGCTGGGAGGCGGACCATCTCTACGTGGCCGATGACGAAGACCCCCGTCCCAAGCGCTACGAGCTCCACATGTACCCGTACCCGTCGGGGGACCTGCACATCGGGCACTGGTACGCCATGACCGGCCCGGACATCGTCGCGCGGTTGCATCGGATGCAGGGCTTCAACGTAATGTTTCCGATGGGGTTCGACGGTTTCGGCCTGCCTGCCGAGAACGCGGCAATCGACCGCGGCATCCATCCGGCGACGTGGACGTATCAGAACATTGACAACATGCGCCGCCAGATGCGGCTCATGGCCGCCAGCTTCGACTGGTCGCGCGAGGTGGTCACCTGCGACCCTGAGTACTACCGCTGGCAGCAGTGGCTCTTCGTGAAGCTGTACGAGGCGGGTCTGGCATACAAGGCGATGGGCGCGGTTGACTGGTGCCCGAAGGACAAGGTCGTGCTGGCCCGGGAGCAGGTCGAGGGCACCGAGCGCCGGTGTTGGCGCTGCGGCACGCAGGTCGAGAAGCGGGACATGGAGCAGTGGTGGTTCCGCATCACGAACTACTCCGACGAGCTGCTGAACTTCGACGGCCTCGATTACCCCGAGCCGATCAAGCTGATGCAGACGAACTGGATCGGACGGTCCGAGGGGGCCGAGATCGACTTCCCCACCGAGCCCGATGACGTCGCGCCGATCCGAATCTTCACGACTCGCCCGGATACGGTGTTCGGCGCCACCTTCATGGTCCTGGCTCCCGAGCATCCGCTGGTGTCGGTGCTGACCACCGAGGAACGCCGTGCCGATGTGGAGCTCTATGTCACCGATGCCCGGCGCTCGACCGAGATCGAGCGCATGAGCACCGAGCGTGAGAAGACCGGGGTTTTCATCGGCGCCCACGCGCTCAACCCCATGACACGGGAACGCATCCCGATCTGGATCGCCGACTACGTGCTACCCGGGTATGGCACCGGCGCGATCATGGCCGTTCCCGCACACGATCAGCGCGACTACGAGTTCGCCACGAAGTTCGACCTGCCGGTCCGCTACGTCGTGGCACCGGCCTCGGGCGAGCTGCCCACTGGACGCGCGCTGGTCGAGCACAGCACCGACGAGGTCCTCATCGACTCCGGCGAGTTCAGCGGCATGCCTGCGGCGGACGCCATCGGCGCCATCACGAAGGCGCTGGAGGAGCGCGGACAGGGCCAGTTCGCGGTCATCTATCGGCAGCGCGACTGGGTGGCCGGCCGCCAGCGCTACTGGGGCTGCCCGATTCCGATCGTGTACTGCGACGAGCACGGCGCGCAGGCGGTGCCGGAGGACCAGCTGCCGGTCGTGCTGCCGCTCGACGTCGACTTCGCGCCGACCGGTGTCTCGCCGCTGCAGTCGCACGCCGGTTTCTTGGCCGCGGGCTGCCCGACCTGCGGCGGTCCGGCGCGGCGCGAGACAGACACGATGGACACCTTCGTAGACTCAAGCTGGTACTTCCTACGCTACTGCTCGCCGGCGGCGGACGACGCACCGTTCCACCGTGACCAGGTCGACGCATGGATGCCCATCAACGTGTACACCGGCGGCAGCGAGCACGCCGTCATGCACCTCATGTATTTCCGCTTCTTCACCAAGGCCCTGCGCGATCTCGGCCTCGTGTCGGTCGACGAGCCCACGCTGAAGCTGCGCAACCAGGGCCAGATCCTCGGCGCCGACCACAACCGGATGAGCAAGTCGCGCGGCAACGTGCAGGCGCCGGATGAACTGGTCACCCGCTATGGGTCCGATACGGTGCGCGCCTTCCTGATGTTCATCGGCCCATGGGACCAGGGCGGTCCGTGGAATCCGACGGGGATCGACGGCGTCTACCGCTGGCTGGGACGCGTGTGGGGTACCGCGCAGCCAACCGACCGCGACCTACAGCGCGCGGCCGCCGACGACGGCGAGGTGGTCGGGACGGCGGAGGAGCTGGAGCGCGCGCTGCGTCGCGCAACGCACACCACCATCGCGGCGGTCACCGAAGACTACGAGGACTTCCACTTCAACACTGCCATCGCCAAGCTGATGGAGCTGACGAACGCGATCATCCGCGCCCGCGAAGCGGGGCAGGCCGCCAGCGCCGCGTACTCCGACGCGGTCGACACGCTCCTGCTCCTGCTGGCGCCGCTGGCGCCGCACATCGCCGAGGAGCTGTGGGAACGTCGCGGCCATCCGTACAGCGTCCACCAGCAGCCATGGCCCGTCGCTGATCCGGCCCTGGCCGCCTCGGACACGCTGGAGCTGCCCGTCCAGGTCGACGGCAAGCTGCGCGACCGCCTTGTCGTCACCGCCGACACGCCCGCCGACGAGATCGAGCGCATGGCGCTCGCGTCCGAGCACGTCCAGCGCTACCTGAGCGGGCGGGCGCCGATTCGGGTCGTCCAGATTCCCGGCCGCCTCGTGAACGTGGTCACGCCACAGGACTGAGCCGGTAACCCCCCAGTAATGGGCCGATAAGCCCTCCGGGGGTAGCCTGCAGGCCTGCTTCCGATGCCCGGCGTCGAGTGCCCGGACGCCGGGCTTCGGACGCAGCTGCTGCCCCTCCCCACTCGCCTCCCGCGCGTGGAGGCTTGTCGCGTGTCCAGGACCGACCGGATCATGATCGCCGCCGGCGGCGGCGCGCTCATCCTTGCCCTCGCGGCCGCATGGCTGGCGCTCGCGCCGGTCGAGGAGAACGCGCTACCGAACCTCGTCACCGGTGGGCTCACGACGCCGATCCCGCTTCCCAGCGGGCCGGCGGCCTCCGCAACGAGTTCGGCCCGAACCATCGTGGTGGACGTCCAGGGCGGGGTCGCGGCGCCCGGGGTCCGTGAGTTGCCGGCCGGATCCCGCATCGCGGACGCGATCACCGCCGCGGGCGGCTATGCCGCCGATGCGGACCTCGCGGCCGCGGCGGCCACCATCAACCTCGCACAGGCGATAGGCGACGGGGAGCAGATCAGGGTGCCGCGCGTTGGCGAGGCGCAGGTTGCGGCCGGCGGACCGCCTCCGTCGGGCGCGCCGCCGCCAGGCGGAGGCGGCGCCGGCGGTGGGACCACCGACCTCAACACCGCGACGCCGGAGCAGCTCGAGGCGCTTCCCGGTATCGGGCCCGTGACCGTCCAGAAGATCGTCGCCGCGCGCCAGGAGCAGCCGTTCACATCGCTCGACGACGCTGTCCAGCGGGGCGTCATCGACCGGGGACAGCTGGAGGACATCCAGGGCCTCGCGACCGCCGGCTGAGGCGTGGGCATCGGACGGTTCGCGCTCCCACTGGCCCTGGCGGGCGTGGTGGGCGGCATCCTTTCCGCCGATCTACGCCTCGGCCCTCCGGTCCTGGTGGTGCTCGTCCTCGGCCCGCTCGTCATCGCGGTCGGCGCGCTGCTCGGGCCGCCCTCTGCCATCGCCGGCGGACTGATGCTGACTGGCGTGGCGCTGAGCTTCGGCGGTGTGGGGGCCTGGCGGCAGGCAGCGACCGATCCGGCTCGTCCGAGCGTGCAGCCCTCGGTCGCGTCGCTGGTGGACGGCGACGAGCATGAGCTCCTCGGCACGGTGATGGACGATCCGCGGCCGCGCGAGGATCGCGTTCAGCTCGTCCTCGGCGAGATCGTGGTTGGCATCGATGGTCGGGCGGTGGCCCTTGCCGATCGGCTCGTCGTCTGGATGCCTCGCGGGCTGCCGGCCGGCAGCGGCGATCGGCTGCGGGTCCGCACCGAGGTGGAGCTGGCAGAGGACTTCAATGGCTTCGCGTACCGCGAGTACCTGGCGCGGCAGGGAGTGGGAGCAATCGGCAGACCTCGGTTTGCCGAGCTGGTGGCAGACGCCAGCGGGCCGGCGGCGGTCCTGATCAAGGTCCGGCAGGCACTCCTTAGCGGTCTGAACGGCATCGTTCCCGAGCCGGAAGCGGCGCTCGGCGCGGGGATCCTGCTCGGTGTGCGCGCCTCGATCGCCCCGGAGATCAACGACGCGTTCGCCACCGCGGGCCTCACCCACGTCGTCGCAATCTCGGGCTGGAACATCGCCATCGTCGCCGCGCTGGTGGCCGCCATGGCCCGCCCCCTCGAGCGACGTCCCGGCGGACGGTGGACGATCGCGTTCGTCGCCGCCACGACTGTCGGCGGGTACGTCGTCCTGACCGGCGCCAGCCCATCGGTGGTTCGTGCCGCCCTCATGGCGGCTGCCATGTTGGTTGCCCGGCTTGGTGGCTCCCGCGCGCATGCCGCCTCGGCGCTCGGGCTGGCCGCGCTGGTGATGCTGCTCGTGGCGCCGGCCGTGCTGTGGGACGTGGGATTCCAGCTCTCCCTGCTCGCGACCGCGGGGCTGATCTGGTTCGGAGCGGCAGTCGAGCGGCGGCTTCCGGGGTGGCCACCGTGGATCCGCGAGCCGGTCGCGCTGACCCTCGCCGCACAGCTCACCACCTTGCCGGTGATCCTTGTCAACTTCGAGCGCCTGTCGCTGGTGGCTCCGCTGGCCAACGTCCTGGTCGTCCCGTTCGTGCCGATCGCCATGCTGTTCAGCGCCATCGCCAGCGTGGCAGGCGCGGTGGACTCGGCCGTTCACCTGCCGGGCATCAACGAGGCGCTGATCTGGTTCGCCGGCGGCGCGGCATGGCTCGTCCTGCGGATCATCGTGGCCCTGGGGACCGGTGTGGGGTCGGTCCCCTTCGCTGCCGTGGACGCCGCGCTGCCTCCGCCGATCGCTGTCGCCTGGTTGCCGATCCTGGCCCTCGGCAGCTGGGCGCTCGGCGGACCTCCATCGGACGCCCGATCGCCTGATGAACGAACCGCCGGTTCCGCGACCAGGCTGGCCAGCCGAATTGCTCGGCCGGTCCCCATCGGCGTCGGGCTGGTGGTCGTCCTGCTGGCGATCACCGTTGCCTCACGCCCGGACGGTCGGCTGCATCTGACCGTGCTCGACATCGGGCAGGGCGACGCGATCCTGGTCGAGGCGCCCACCGGGGCCACGATGCTCATCGACGGCGGCCCGGATCCCGAGCTGACCCTCCGTCGGCTCGGTGCCAACCTGCCATTCTTCGCGCGTCGCATCGACCTGCTGGTCCTGAGCCATCCGCACCAGGATCACGTCGCCGGCCTGGTCGATGCGCTCGAGCGGTTCCGGGTCGGGGCGCTGGTCCACGCCGGGATCGCCTTCGAGAATGCGGCGGCCGATCGCCTCTTGACCGATGCCGCGCTTCGGCCGGCGACCGCCGTGGTGCTGGCGCGCGCCGGCCAGCGTTTCTCTCTCGACCGGCAGACCTCGCTCGAGGTCCTGCATCCGACGGAGGCCGACGCCGCGGCGCCGCTGCCAGAGGGCGACATCAATAACGGCTCGGTGGTGATGCTCCTCCGCCATGGCGGATTCACCGCGCTGCTGACCGGCGATGCCGAGGCTCCGATCGAGGCCGCCCTTCTCGACCGCGGCCCGCTGCCGATCGTCGACGTGCTCAAGGTCGGGCACCACGGCTCCGATTCGTCCACGACGCCGGCCTTCGTCGAAGCCATCCGGCCCACCGCTGCCGTCATCTCCTCCGGCGAAGACAACGAGTACGGGCATCCGGCTCCGGAGACGCTGGCAACCCTGCGGTCGCATCCGGGCATCGTGGTGTATCGGACGGACCAGCAGGGCGACATCGAGGTCGAGACGGATGGCCGCTCCTACCGGGTCAGGACCGATGCCGGCTGGAACACGCCCCGCCCGGTGCACGGCGCGCAGCCCGCGGGTAGCATCGGCCCATGGCCGCCCCCGACCGATCCACCGCGCGCAGCTTGCTGGCCGACGCTGGCCTGCCCGACGGGATCGTGGTCCATAGCGAGGGCGTGGCCCGCGTGGCGGTCACCGCCGCCGCCCTCCTCGCCGAGGCGCAGGTTCCGATCGACGGTGCGCTGGTCGAAGCCGCGGCGCTCCTCCACGACATCGACAAGCTGGAGATTCGGCGTGGTGGCGGCGAGCACGGCATCGTCGGCGCCCGGAGGCTGGAGTCGGCGGGATATCCGGAGCTCGCCATGCCGGTCGCCTCCCACCCGTTGAGCTGCCTGCTCGACGACGACCGCTTCCCGCGCGGCTGGCCGTCGGTGCTGGTGGCGGTGGCGGACCGGCACGTCGCGCAGGAGTTCCTGACCATCGACGAGCGGCTGGACGACATGAAGACGCGTCACGCCGAATTCGCCGACGCCATCGAGGCCGCCCGGCATCCGGCGCATGCGCTCGAGGCAGAGCTGGCCGAGGTCGTCGGCTTGTCGGTGGAAGAGCTGGTCGCGCGCCTGCGGACCGCCTGGCAGGCCGGCGCGTGAGCGCGCCCCTGCTCCTCCTCCACGGCGACGACGCCTTCGGGCTGGACATCGCCCTGCGCGAGTTCGCGACGCAGGTCGACGCGACCGAGCGGATCGAGATCATGCCCGTCTCGACGCCCGACGAGGCGGCGATCGACCGTGCCCGGCTCGAGGCCGGGACGATGAGCATGTTCGGCGTCCATCTCGCGGTGCTGCGCCAACCGTCGCGGGCGGCCGGCCGCTCGGCGGCCGCGGCGGATCGGCTGATCGCGCTCGTGGCCGACCTGCCCGACGCATCCGCGCTGGCGCTGGTGGAGGAGCGCCCCTCGCGAGACATCACCAGGCCGCCGGCGCTCCTCAAGCGGCTGGCCGAGGCGGTCAAGGAGCGCGGCGGGCGGATCGAGGAACACGTCGCGCCACGCCGAGGCGAGCTTCGCGCCTGGATCGGTACCCACGCCGCTCGCCTCGGCGTCAAGATCGAGATGCGCGCCGCGCACGTGTTGGCCGAGCGCATCGGCGGACAGATCTGGGAGACCGACATCGAGCGTGGCGAGATGACGCGCATCGCCGATTCGGAGCTCCGCAAGCTGGCCACCTATGCCGGCGACCGACCGATCGGCGTCGAGGACGTCGAGGTGCTGACGGCCGACACGCGTCCGGCGTCGGTCTTCGCCATCACGAACGCGATCGATCGGCGCGAGCCCGCCGCCGCGGCCGCGGCGCTCCGTCGCGCGTTGTCCGAAGGGCAGCCGGGCCTGCGAATCCTCGCCTCGCTGGCCGGCCGCGTCTCAGACCTGATCGTGGCGCGCGACCTGGTGGCGGCGAAGACCTCACCCAACGAGATCGCCCGCCGGCTGGCGCGCGGCAACGCGCGAATGGCGGAGCGGATCGTGGATGCGGCGAAGCGTTATCGGGGCGAGGAGCTGGATGCCATGCTCAACGGGCTGTTCGAGGCGGATCTCGCCATCAAGACCAACGTCATGGATGAGGAGCCGGCGCTGGCCGGCTGGCTCGGGGAGCACCTGCTCGGGGCTCGACGGTCCTAGGCGGCGGGCGCCTGTCCGGCCTGGCCGGCGCTGAGGACACGATCCGACTCGATGGCGAACGTGCAGCGCGCCCCGTCGAGACCCAGGATGCGGATCAGCTGCTGGTCGACGTACAGCTGCCGGCACGGCACGCACAGCGCGCCGGGGATCGCGAAGAACAGACGCTCCTCGGCTTCGGGATCGCGGAAGACGGTGTCGTAGACGCTCGTCAGCAGCGCCCCGCTGCAGAAGCGGCAGGTCTCGATCGGTCGCGAACGTCCCGTTCGGTCGGTCATGTGCCGAGCATGCGAATCCCGGCACGTCCCCTCAATGGGACCGATGGGCCATGGGAGCCTGGCGCGGCCGGTACTTCCGGCGCGAGTCTCAGACGACGCGAACGACCTGGGCGGCCTTGCCCCATAGGCGCTCGAGGCCGTAATACTCGCGCTCTTCGGGTGCGAAGACGTGGACGATCACCGATCCGAAGTCGAGGAGCACCCAGCGGGACGAGGAGCGGCCCTCGACGCCGAGTGGGCGGATGCCCTCGTCGCGCAGTTCGTCGATGATGGCGCCCGACAGGGCAGAGACCTGCCGATCGCTGCGGCCGGAGCAGATGACGAAAAAGTCGGCCATGGTGGTCAGCTCGGCCGTCCGCAGCATGACGATGTCGTTGCCCTTCTTGTCCGAGGCGATCTCCACGATCCGGTGCGCCAGGTCGGCGGCATCGGCCGGGATCTCGACTCGGTCCGCCACGTCCTTCTCCTCGGCGGCCGGGTCAGCCACGGCGGTACAGTCCTCGATCGATGATCATCTCCTCAACGTCGCGCGGCACAAGGTAGCGGATGGTGTGTCCGGCCGCCACCCTCCGCCTGATCTCGGAGCTGCTCACGTCGAGCGCCGGCCCCTGGAGCCCGTGGATACGGCCGGCACGCTCGCCGAAGCGCTCCTCCAGCCTGGACCGATCCGGCAGCTCGCTTCCCGGCCGGGGGCCGACGATCCATTCGATCTCGTCGAGCAGCCGGTCGGGCTCGCGCCAGGAGTCGATCTCGGCCAGGGAGTCGGCAGCCATGACCAGGAAGAGCTCGGCATCCGGGTGAAGGCGCTTGAGCTCGGCGACGCTGTCGACGGTGTAGGACGGCCCCGGTCGTTCCATCTCCAGCCCGGTCAGCTCGAAGGCGGGATCTGCCTGGATGGCCAGGCGCGTCATGAGCAGGCGATCCGTCGCGCGTGACACGAGGCGACCCGCCTTGTGCGGCGGCTGGGCGGCCGGCATGAGCAGCACGCGGTCGAGGTTGACCGCGTCGGCGGCGAGACTGGCCAGCCAGAGGTGACCGACGTGGGGCGGGTCGAAGGTGCCGCCCAGCACACCGATGCGCCGCGGGGGCCGATCCTCCGCCAGCTTCGCGATCCGGGCCTCGGGCGCCGAGCGCGGGGCGGTCCACAGGGCGGTGCTCAATCGTCCTCGCCCCACTCCAGCTCGATCGGGCCGATGAGCACCGTGGAGCCGGCGCCGGCTCCCAGCCGGCGCAGCTCGGCGTCGATCCCCAGCCGCTCGAGGAGGCGCCAGAAGCGATCGCGCGACTCGTCGTTTTCGAAGTCGGTGCGCGCGGCCTGCATCTCGATGCGACGGCCGCGCACGCGATACCCGTCGGCCTCGGCCACCACCTGCCACCCCTCGGCGAGCGGATCGAAGCGATGGACCCGCATCTCCTCGTCGATCGGACGCTCCGCCCCGGCCATGGTCGCCTCGCCGAGCGCTTCGGCAAGCCTGCCCAGCAGGTCATCGAGTCCTGAGCCGTCATGCGCGCTGACCCCGATCGGCTCAAGTCCATCGGTGGCGAGCTCGGCGCGCAGCGCTGGCCAACGCTCGCGAACCTCGGGCAAGTCGAGCTTGGTGACGACCAGTGGCATGGGTCGATCCATGAGCGCCGGATCGTGCAGGCGCAGCTCGTCGGCGACGGCGGCCCACTCCTCGACCGGCTCGCGGGCGGCGCCGTCGACAACGCCCACGATGACCCGGGTGCGCTCGACGTGGCGCAGGAAATGGTGACCGAGCCCTCGGCCCTCGTTCGCGCCCTCGATCAAGCCGGGGACGTCCGCGATCACCGCCGTCCGCTCCTCGTCGAGGGCGACGACGCCGAGGTTGGGCGTGATGGTCGTGAACGGGTAGGCGCCGATCTCGGGCCGCGCCTCGGTCAGCGCCGCCAGCAGCGTCGACTTGCCCGCGTTCGGCGCGCCGACGAGGCCAATGTCGGCGATGAGCTTCAGCTCGAGCTCGATCCGATGCTCTTCGCCGGGTGTCCCCTTCTCGGCATGCTTCGGCGCGCGATGTGTGGCGCTGGCGAAATGGACGTTGCCCCGGCCGCCGCGCCCACCGCGCGCCACGACCAGGCGCGCGCCGGCTTCCATCAGCTCGCCGAGGAACTCGCCCTCCGGATGAGTGCGGACGACAGTGCCCGGTGGCACGCGCACCACCACGTCGGGCGCGTTCTTGCCGTGTGCGCGGCGACCCATGCCCCGACCGCCGGCAGCGGCCCGAAAATGTCGCTGCCGCTTGAAGTCGCCGAGCGTGGTCATCCCGGCCTCGACCGCCAGGATCACGCTTCCCCCGCGCCCGCCGTCACCACCGTCCGGACCTCCGCGGGGGACGTGTGCCTCGCGCCGAAAGGTGGAGGCGCCGTCACCACCGGCGCCACCCGAGACGAGGATGCGGGCCCGGTCACTGAACACGGAAACGAGCATAGCAACGCCCGCGTCGAGCGCCGGCGTGGGCCGCTGGTCGGAAACGCGAGACTAGAAGTATCGCTGCGGGTTGTCGATGATGCCGTTCACGATCACCTCGAAGTGAACGTGCGGTCCGGTGCACATGCCGGTGCAGCCGACGGCGCCGATTCCCTGCCCGGCGGCGACGTACTGGCCGGCGCCGACCCAGGGCTCCGCGAGGTGGTTGTAGACGGTCACCATGCCGTTGCCGTGATCGATGGTGATCACGTTTCCGCCGCCGTTGTTCCGCCACCCGGCGGAAACGACGACTCCGGACTGGGCCGCGACGACCTGCGAGCCGTAGGAGGCGGCGATGTCGACGGCCAGGTGACCGGCGTGGAAGTACTGGCTGTACGAGCCACCCGGCACGGGCCAGGCCAGCCGTCCTGCGGCAGGTGCTGGTGGGGCACCGCGCGACGACGGACCGGTCGCCGTGGCCACGCCACCGACGCCGGGCGGGCCGGGAAGCGGAGTGGCATCGGGATCGATGGCCACCGGAGTGGGAAGCGGCTCGGCTGCGGGCACCTGTGCCACCGCACCGCGGTCGATGACCGCTTCGTCATCGGCCGGATGGGCGGTCAGGCTGTAGACGGCAGGCGTGGAGGTCGCTGAGACACTGCCGGCGCCTCGAACCGAAGAGACGATGCTGGGAAATCCGGTCTCGACGCGGGGGTCCGCGGAGGGAGTCCCGCTGCTCTGCGCCTGGGCGATGCCGGCGGCGGAAGCGAGGACGACGAGGCTGACGACGGAAAGGTGGGCGATCACCCGGGTCGGCAGATGGCTTTCGGTAGAGCGGCGGTAAAGCCGTCGCAAGTCAGGCAATAGAGAGTCCAGCTCCGCCTACGGATGGTCGAGTCAACGCTGTCGCACGGAGCCGCTCAATCGGTCCGATCCGAAGGTCGTTCCCCCGTCGCCGATGGGCCAGTTCCGTGCCGTGCCATCCTAGCAGCGGGCACCGAGCCGGGTCAAACGAAAATGCGCACGGCCCATCCCGGTACCAACGGTTCGGGCGGAACGGTGCGGTCCGTTCCGTTTCAGGGCGCCTTGCTGTAGAGCTGGAGCGCCGGCGATCCGCGGTCGGCGATGGTCGCGCCATTCATCCTTAGCGAGATCCATGCCAGTCCGCCACCACTCGGTGCCGGCGGCAGCTCGACGGTCACGACGACGGACTCGCCCGGCGCCAGCGGCGGTACCTCGGCGTGGAGGGCATCCAGATCGTCGGGCGCCCGAGCCAGGTACGGCTGCTCCGATGCCTCCCAACCGGCGACCAACCGGCCGCCGGAGGGCCACGCCTGGGTGCCGTTGTTCGTCAGGCGCAGCGCGATCGGGCCCTCGGGAACGGCCGGTGGCCTGAACGGCGGGCCGTCGCCCTCGACCAGCCGCGGCCGGTCGTCGGTGCCTTCCGCCAGGCCGATGCGGGCGGCCAGCTCACGCTCGCCGAGGAAGGCGGCCACGCCATCGAACAAACCGGTTGCGACGGCATCCTGGCCGACGGCCGATGCCAGCAGGTCGTGCTCGCTGCGGAGCGTGATCGAGCCGACCTCGGTGAGGACCACCGGCATCAGCGCGCCGCGCGTCGGCTGTTTCAACGGGTCATCGCGTTCCGCCGTCAGGTCGAACAAGGGTGGGGCCACGAGGTAGAAGTTGTGGGCGGTCGTGCCACGGTCGCCACGGTCGTAGTCGGCCAGCGGGTCGAGCCGATCCACGACGCCGGCCTGAACGGCCTCGGCCAGGCGTGCCGTGGCGGTGGCCCCCCAGGGGGTCTCGTCCGTGTAGAACGTCTCGCTGAAGGCGATCTCGACCGGCTGGCCGGCGTCGAACGGCGAGTTGATGTGGATGCTGATTAGGGCATCGGCCCGGGCCACGTTGGCGAGGTCGAGCCGTGCCTGCAGCTCGTCGCGCGTGCGAGTCGCCTCGGGGACGTCGGGACCGAACCCTGCGAGGCCATCTCCGTTCACGTCGCGCCATGGCCCTCCCTCGCAGCCGAGCGGCGGGTAGTCGTCGCCGGCGAGAGCCTCATCGCCGTCGCGGATCATGAGAACACCGATGCCCTCGACGGTCAGCAGGTCGCGCAGCCGCTGCGCGATCTCCAGCGTCAGCGTCTTCTCGGCCAGCTCCACCCCCCGCTCGGATGGATCCGGGACGCCCCAGTCGAGACAGCCGCCGTGCCCGGCATCGATGGCGACGATGATGGCGCCCGGGTTCGTCGGATAGACGCGGCTGTCGGAGCCCGGCGCCGCCTCCACGTCGCCCGTGCCGATGACCTGCGTGGCCGGCGGTGTGGCCGGCAGGCCGGATAGCAGGTCGGTCGGGCTGGGGGAGATCGGCGCCTGACTGCCGCACGAAGCGAGAAGGACCGCCAGGATGGGACCGGTCATGCCCGAGGCGTTCCGCCGCCTATCAGAGGCGGCCCCCTCAGGCCGGCTCACGCGCCCGTGGCGAGGCCGAGCGCGGAACGGCCGAAACGTGCCCCCAGGTGCCGAGCTATCGCCGAGCCCCGCCCTGGTTGGCATCCGGCAGGATCGAAGCTCCGTCATCTTGGCCAAGCCGACGCTGGTGGGTGCCTGGCGGGATCCGACCGTGGCCGAGCAGGCTCCACCGCCCGAATCGGTCGGTCAGGAACGCTCG
Source organism: Chloroflexota bacterium (assembly GCA_030862645.1). GTDB lineage: Bacteria > Chloroflexota > Limnocylindria > QHBO01 > QHBO01 > JACDBZ01. Next base: position 33,364 of record JALZDF010000112.1, on the reverse strand, counting down.
GAAGCCTCGACGCTCTTCGACAGCGAGACGAGGAATTCGGCATTGTTCGCCGTCTTGCCCAGCCGCTGCATGAGAAGCTCGATCCCCTCGTTCGGGCCAACCGCGCTCAGCATGCGGCGCATGGTCCACACCATGCGCAGCTCGTTCTCGTCGAGCAGCAGCTCCTCGCGGCGGGTGCCGGAGCGGAGGACGTCGATGGCCGGGAAGATGCGCTTCTCGGAGAGCTTGCGGTCGAGGGCCAGCTCCATGTTGCCGGTGCCCTTGAACTCCTCGTAGATGACGTCGTCCATCCGCGAGCCGGTATCGACCAGGCAGGTGGCGATGATGGTCAGCGAGCCGCCATGCTCGATGTTGCGTGCGGCGCCGAAAAAGCGCTTCGGCGGGTAGAGCGCGACCGGGTCTACGCCGCCGGACAGGGTCTTGCCGGACGCCGGCAGGGCCAGGTTGTAGGCGCGGGCCAGGCGGGTGATCGAGTCGAGCAGGATGACGACGTCGCGCCCCGTCTCGACCTGGCGCTTCGCGATCTCGAGGCACATCTCCGCCACGCGGGTGTGGTTCTCGGTCGGCTCGTCGAAGGTCGACGAGTAGATCTCGCCGTCGACGCTGCGCTGCATGTCCGTGACTTCCTCGGGCCGCTCGCCGATGAGAGCGACCATGAGGAGTGCGTCCGGGGTGTTCTCGGTGATGCCGGCCGCGATGTGCTTCAGAACGGTCGTCTTGCCGGCCTTGGCCGGGGACAGGATGAGGCCGCGCTGACCCTTGCCGATGGGGCTGATCAGGTTGATGAGGCGCTGGGTCAGGTTCTTCTGATCAGTCTCGATGTCGAACATCTCGTCCGGAAAGACCGGCACCAGGGAGTCGAAGTAGGGTCGACGCTTGGCGACCTCCGGCTCGACCCCGTTGACGGTGTCGACGCGGAGCATGCCCCAATACTTCTCCTGGTCCTTGGGCGGTCGGGTCTGACCGGTGACGCGATCGCCGGTGCGCAGGCCGAAGCGTCGCACCTGGGAGGTGCTGACGTAGATGTCCTGGTTCGAGGGCATCACGCCGTTGACGCGCAGGAACCCGAAGCCCTCGTCGACGATCTCGAGGATCCCCTCTGCCTCTCCGGACTGGCCGTTGCGCTCCTGCGACTGCGCGGGCGCGAGTGCCACCACGTCGAGCAGCTTGAGGATGAGGTCCGAGTGCTCGAGCTCCTCGTATCCGGTGATCTGGTGCTCGGCGGCGAGCTCCCGCAGCTCGTCGATCGGCTTGGCCTGCAGGTCGGCCAGGTTCATCCCCGGATCGTCGGCATCCGAGGGGAATGGACCGGTGAAGATGGACGAGTACTGCCCGGAGGCGTAGTCGTTCCGGCGGCGCGGGGCATAGCCGCCGCGCTGCTGCTGCGGTCGGCGAGGAGCCGTGTCCTGGCGGCGTCGCGAGCGGCGACGCTGTTGCTGTGGTCGCGCGTCGTCGTTCATGGCCGCCTCGCCTGCCAGCAGTGCTTCATGTAAGACCTGACCTCGATGAGCTTCGGGGAGCCGTCCCTGCTGCACCACCCTCGATCCGGGATGAGGGTCGGTGTGAATCGTCGGCAGGTGCGGCAGTTGAACAGGTCGACCCGGGGGTCGCGATCACGGCCGAGGGTCGTGCGCTGGTGCTCGGGATCACGTGCGGTCAAACGGTCAGACCTTGCGGGTCCCGGCACGGGTGGTGATGTTGGGTCCCCCGTATCCGCTCATCTCACCGATGAGCCGCGTCCGGATCTGACGCAGAAGGGGTCTCCAGTCGACGGCATCATACCCGAGTTGCGCAAGCACGTCCTCCGTGCTCGACAGGCTGCCCAGCTCCGCGACCCTGCCGCGGGCTTCGTCGCTCGCCCACCACTCGGCGCCGAACCGGCTTTCGATGCGCTCGGCAATCTGTCCGGCCAGCATGGCGCGCTGCAGGTCGGCGACCGACGAGAAGGGGGTACCCACCTCGTACAGGTAGGCAGCTTCCGGCACGCTGACCCCCGTCATGTGGCCGACGATGCCGCTGTAGTAGGCCCGCTGGAGCGAATCGTCTTCGGTCCGATGAAGACGCATCTCGTACTGGACATGGGCCAACGCGCGTCGCGCGCGCCACAGTCGGACGAATGCCGCGAAGTCGGCGAAGGACGAGATCTCGTCGGCCGCCATGCGCAGCCCGCGCGCGAGCCAGCTCGGATCACCCACCAGCGATCCGTACAGCTCGCGGACGGCGGCGGCAGGCGCGGAGGCCGCCGGTTCCGAGCCGGCGAGGCTCGCCTCACCCGATTGCCAGCCGTCGCCGGCGCGCGCGCCGTTCGCGTCGCGCCCGGCATCGGCGACTGCCCGCCCGACCTCGCGATCCCCGAACCACTGTGACCAGGCAGCGCCGCGAAGCACGTGCCACAGATCGGCCAAGGTCGCGTCGCCCTGCTCGATGCCGATGAGCGCGAGATAGCGCCTCAGCGCAGCGTGGTAGACGGTCTCCGAGTGGATCGCGAGCCGCTCCGATTCGAGCGCCAGGGTCTCCAGGTCCGTCGCGCCGGCCACGGCGACCGTGAAGTCGTCGACCCCTGCCTCGGCGGCCTGTCGCCGCCACGCGGCCTGGCGATCGCGATAGAGCGGGTTCAGCGCCTCGAGCGCATCGATCCAGCCGGCATACAGGCCGTCGCGCTCGTTGCGGCCGTCGGTTCGGGCGATGCGGTCGGGGAGGGCGCCGAACGGGATGCGCTCCCCGCGCCACACGACGATGGCGTCGCGCTCGGCAGCGAGGATCGCCGCATCGAGCTCGGGCGTGTCGAGGCGCAGGCTCCTGACCCGAGATCGGCGTGGTGCGCGAGGTGGAGAGCTGGTCATCCTCGACTCTGAGCGGGCGTTGCGGCGCGCGATCCCACCCGCCGCGGCCGCGCCTCGCGGACGGTTCGTTCGGCTGCGGCGCCGACGAAGTCCCGGAAGAGCGGATGCGGCCGGTTCGGACGGCTCTTCAGCTCTGGATGAGCCTGCGTCGCCACGAACCACGGGTGGTCGCGAAGCTCAATGTACTCGACCAGGCGCCCGTCGGGCGATACGCCGCTGAAGGCCATGCCGGCGTCGGAAAGGCGATCCCTGTAGGCGTTGTTCACCTCGAACCGATGCCGGTGTCGCTCATAGGCGATCTCGGTGCCGTAGGCGGCGCGCACCTTCGAGCCTTCTTCCAGCCGGGCGGGATAGAGTCCCAGGCGCATGGTTCCGCCCTTGTCTGTGACGTCCGCCTGGTCCGGCATGAGGTCGATGACCGGGTGCTCGGTGAAGACGTTGAACTCGCTCGAGTTGGCGTCGTCGGTGTGGAGCGCTTCGCGCGCGAACTCGATCACGGCGCACTGGAGTCCCAGGCAGAGGCCGAGGTACGGGACCCGCTGCTCACGCGCCCACCGGATGGCACGGATCTTCCCCTCCACGCCGCGGTAGCCGAAGCCACCCGGCACGAGGACGCCAGAGACCCCTGAGAGCTCGTCGGCGACCTGCTCGGGCTCGATCCGCTCCAGGTGCTCGGAGCGAATCCAGCGCACCTTTACCTCGACATTGTGGTGAAGCGCGGCATGCTTGAGCGCCTCCGTCACGCTGATGTAGGCGTCGGGAAGCTCGGTGTACTTGCCGACGATGGCGATCTCGAGCTCGGGGCGTGGCGCACGGATGCGCCCGACCAGCTGCTGCCAGTCGGCCAGGTCGGGTTCGCCGCCGGGCAGCTCCAGCTCGCGGGCCACCAGCTTGCCGAGCCCGGAGCGCTCGAGCTGGATCGGCACCTCGTAGATGCTCCGGGCGGTCTTGAGCGGGATGACGGCGTGCACGTCGACATCGGTGAAGAGGCTGACCTTGTCGAGGATCTCGTCGTCGATCGGCTCGTCCGATCGCAAGATGATGACGTCTGGCTGGATGCCGATGCCACGCAGCTCCTTGACCGAGTGCTGCGTCGGTTTCGTCTTGAGCTCGCCGGTGGCGCCGATCTCGGGCAGCCAGGTGACGTGGACGTAGAGGACGTTCTTGCGCCCGACGTCCTTGCGCATCTGGCGGATGGCCTCGAGGAAGGGCAGCGACTCGATGTCGCCGACGGTGCCGCCGACCTCGACGATGACCACCCCGTGCGCCGCCAGGCCGCTGGAGGCCACGCTGCCGGTCCCCTCCCGAGCGACGCGCGCGATCCGCTCCTTGATCTCATTGGTGATGTGGGGAATCACCTGCACCGTACCGCCGAGGTAGTCCCCGCGACGCTCCTTGGCGATCACGCTCTGGTAGATGCGACCGGTCGTGACGTTCGACGCCTGGGACAGGTTCTCGTCGATGAACCGCTCGTAGTGGCCGAGGTCCAGATCGGTCTCGGCGCCGTCATCGGTCACGAAAACCTCGCCGTGCTGGTACGGCGACATGGTGCCGGGATCAATGTTGATGTACGGGTCAAGCTTCAGGATGCTGACCGGGACGCCCCGCGCTTTGAGGATGCGCCCGATGCTGGCCGCCGTGATGCCCTTGCCGAGTGAGCTCGTGACACCGCCCGTGACGAAGACATACTTCGGCATCCGTCTTCCTCGCACCTCGTGGTGGCTCGAGCGGGCGGCGGAAGGAGGTCGGTGTTGGGGCCGCGCGCGAGTAGGTTCGCCTTTGGTCTACTCGGGAAGCGATCATACCGCACCGCAACCGTCCCGTCGGCGTCGAAGCTGCGTCAGGCGCGGCCACGCCTGCACCGTCTCTCATCTTCTGTGCGGCGAAGTGGCGGGGGCTGCGGCGATGGGTCGATCGGGGTGACCTGATCGATGCAGGATCCGAGCCCGGTGGCCGGCGCGTACGATGCGCCGATGATCGGCCTCGTGCGCCTCGTCCACCCCGCCCCGACCCTGGCCGTGGTCACCCTGAGCGCGGCGCTGTCGGCGATCCTGAGCATGCAGGCCGGCGGGGCGGCCGTCAGCCCCGGCGTGGTGCTCGTCACGCTCAGTGTGCTGGGATCGCAGATCTTGACCGGCGCGCTCAACGACTGGGCCGATCGCGCGCGCGACCTGGCGGTCCAGCCCGGCAAGCCGATCCCGTCCGGCGCCGCCGGACCGCGGGCCGCGCTGATCCTGGCTGCGGGCGGCCTCGCGCTCCAGGTGGCGACCTCCGCTCCGCTCGGCCCGGCTCCCCTGCTGCTCGGCCTGGGAGCTTCCGTATCGGGGCTCGCCTACAACCTGTGGCTGTCGCGACGAGCCGCCTCGTTCCTGCCGTACCTGGTCAGCTTCGGACTGCTGCCGCTCTGGGTGGCCGCCGGCGTCGGAGCACCGATCGAGCGCGTCGCCGCGGCGCCGCTGCTGGTCGGTCCCTTCGCCGTCGCCGCCCACCTCGCCAACACGGTCCGCGACTTCGATGCCGATGCGACCGCGGGCTCGCGCAACCTTGCCCAGCGCATCGGCCGGCCGGCCGCGTTCGCCGCGGCCTGGCTCATCGCCATGGCAGTCGGTGTCGGCGCCGGGGCGGCGTTCATCCTGACCGGGAGCCTGGACGCCATCGGTCTCGCGCTCGGCGCCGTCGGGCTGACCGCGATCGCCCAGGGCATCGCCGGTCCGACCCGGCTATGGGCGGGAATGCTGCTTGCGGCCGTGTGCTGGACGGCGACGTGGGCTCTGGCGACCCGGTGACGACCCGTCAGATCGCGTCGTCGAGCTCCATGACCTCGTCGTCGGTTTCTTCGGTGAGCTTGAGCCACACGAACAGCCCGGCGAGGATGGTGAGCGGAATGACGATCATCGCGGCGATGAGCGCGCCGATGCTGAGGACAAGGACCTTGATCGCCTTCATGCGAACTCCCCTTATTGCGCGCCAGTCGTCTCGGGCGCCGGCTGCTGACGTTGCACAGGTGCTGACTCGATCATAGCCAAGATCTCGTCCCGAGTGAACTCGGAGAGCTGGTGACCTCGGCCCTGGGAGCCGCTCACGTTGTAGAGCCGGAGCACGAACGAGCCGTCCTGCTCGAAGAGGAAGGCATCGTGCGCTTTCTGGCCGTCGATGTAGGCGCCGATGATGCGCAGTGACAGCTCGTAGTAGTTGAGGAGGTCGGGGCTGGCAACATCGGCCTCGGCCGACCCGCGCTTCGCCATCGAGGCGTCCATCATCTCGCCGACCTGGTCATCGGTGAGCTCGTACGTGCGTTTGACGAACGCGCCGAAGGTCTCCGAATCTGCTGCGCCGGGCGGCATCGCCAAACCCTGAAGCAGGAAGCCGCCCTCCAGCTCGAGGAAGAGGAGCTCCTTGAGGCGCTCCTTGTCGGCGAAGGCCCCGATGCTGCGCAGGACCTCTTCCCAATCCTGGCGCGGGCTGCCGTCGTAGATTCGCATGGCTCGCGCGTCCCTCCGCTTGGCTTGCCGACCGGCCGCCCGAGCATAGCGTCCGGATCGGTCAGGTCAAGGCTGAGGCGATGGCACCTGCCGTGCGGGCGTTGTTGACGATGAGGCCGATGTTCACGGCGAGCGTCCGTCCGCGGGAGGCACGGGCGAGGTAGCCGAGCAGGTGGGGCGTCACGGCACCGCCGCGCACTCCGATCGCCTTGGCCTCGCGCAGGCCGGCCTCGATCCAGGCGTCGACCTCGGCCCGGTCGAGGGCCAGATCGGCCGGCGGCGGCTGAACGAGCAGGAGGCCCCCGGCGCCCGGAAGTGACAGATGCGCCCGGATCGCCGCGGCCGCCGCCCCCGGGCCGTCGACCCGGTGCGGGACCGGCAGGCCGGCGCCGCGGCTGTAGAAGCCGGGCAGCTCGCCGACGCCGTAGCCGATCACCGGCACCCTCCGCGTCTCGAGCATCTCCAGCGTGGCCGGCAGGTCGAGGATCGACTTCGCGCCGGACGAGACGACTGCGACGGGGGTCGCGGCCAACTCGTCGATATCGCTCGATACGTCGAAGCTGGCAGCGGCGCCACGATGGACGCCCCCGATGCCGCCGGTGGCGAACATGGCGATGCCCGCCATGTGAGCCAGGCGCATGGTGGCGCTGACCGTCGTCGACGCCAGGCTGCGGGTTGCGAGCAATGGACCGAGGTCTCGAGACCCGGCCTTCGCCACCACGCGCTCCGGATCGGCGAGGCGCTCGAGGAGATCGCGGTCGGCGCCAACCACGAGCCGGCCGTCGTCGAGCGCGGTGGTGGCCGGCACGGCGCCGGCCTCGCGGACGGCTGCCTCGGCGGCGAGGGCGGTTTCGAGGTTGTGCGGCACCGGCAGGCCCTGTGCGATGAGGCTCGACTCGAGAGCTACCACCGGGCGGCCCGCGCCGAACGCTTCACGCACGTCCTCCGAAAGCAGCAGATCCGGCGCGCTCATGCCACCGCGTCCCCGGACTCGGCGTCCACCCGCGCCTGCGCGCCGGGCACCCGGGTCACCTGCGTCGCCAGGCGGGCCGCGCCGGCCAGCGCCGGATCTAGCACGTCGGGCGACGGTGGCCACGATTCCCTGCGCAGGCGAGTTACCAGTGCGGCGGCAAATGCGTCTCCGGCTCCGGTGGTGTCGAGTGGCGGCGGACCATCGGGAAGACGATGGCGGGCGGTGACGGCGTGAATCGAGGCGACCACCTCGTCGGGAGCGGTCACGACCAGGCCGCCGCTCAGGTTCTCCAGCGGGCCGACCGCCTTCGCCTCCTCACGATTGAGGATGAGCAGGTCGGGACGAGCGGCGGCGACCGCCTGCCGCCAGCCGCGCACCGCGCTGTGGGGAACCGCGCAGCCCACCACCACGCGCCGTGCCGCTCCGTCGGCGAGAGCGGGCACATCCGGCTCGAGGAACAGGTAGCCGGATAGGACGGCCCACGTGTTCGGCGTCACGGATCCGGCCGGAATGGCGGCCGCGAACGGGCGCCGTTGGCTCAGCATCGTCCGCTCGGCCGCGGCGTCGACGAGGATGACGACGCCGCCGGTGGCTTCGACCCGCACCGCCGTGATCGCGACGCCCTCGCCGCGCAGCGCATCGGCCACCAGGGAGGCCGCAGGGTCGTCACCGAGGCCGCACACGAGCTCCACCCGCGCGCCCTGCCGGGCCAGGCGAACGGCAAGATTGGCGCCCTGCCCTCCGCAGCCGATGATGACCTCGGCGGGCGCGTCGGCGCCGGGGCGAATCGGCGCCATCGGACGCACGGTCACGTCGAGCAGTGCGTCACCGACGACGACCACCTCCGGCCCGAGCCCGCTCATATCGGTTGTCGCGAGCTGAAGCCTTCGCGCGTCGAGTGCCAGAACCCCAGCTCCGGGTCCGACAGGCGCCAGCAGAGCCAGGCCCGCTCCCCGTCGCGCAGGGTGGGGATGTCGACCAGCCCCTCGTCCAGGTCGCGGACCACGATCCCGAGCGACTCGAGGTGGTCGAGCAGGTCGCGAACGCGCGTGCGCAGCTCGGTCGTGGTCGCCTCGAGCCGTGCCGACTCCTCCGGTCGGCCGGTCGCCTCGTGGCGGAGGCGGTGATGCAGCTGGTCGTGCGCGACATCGGCGCGGCGCCGTTCGATCGCCAGTTGCAGGATCGTGCCGCGGATGAGCGGGAGGAGGGAGCGCGCCTCCTCGAGGGTATAGGTCGGGTCGTCGTCCATCGGTCCGGCGATGGTAGCGTGCTAGGATCGCCGTCCGGGTGGGCCTGCTCCGCACCGCGACGGCGCCCTTCCCGATCCGCCGGAGGTGAGCGCACGCGCGCCATGACCGACGAGAGATTCCGCGCCGCGCGCGGCATGAACGACGAGGCCCCGACCGAGGGTGACCCGTACACCGCCTACGACGACTTCAACCTGCCCGCCTACGTCGGGCTGGCGTCATTCCAGAAGCTGCCGTGGATTACCGATGCCGCGGCCCTGGCCGCCGAGAAGCCCGACGTCGCGATCGTGGGTGCGCCATTCGATGACGCAGTCAGCCATCGGCCGGGGGCACGCTTCGGCCCGCGGGCCATCCGCCAGGCGAGCTATCACTCCGGAGCGATCAACTCGCTGCAGCTCGGGATCGAGCCGTACGACTGGCTCAACGTGGTGGACGCCGGCGACGCGCCGGTGACCCCCATGAACATCGAGCGCGGCCACGCGGTCATCGAGCGCAAGGTCTTCGAGGTCGCCCGGGCCGGCGCCGTTCCGATCGTCCTGGGTGGCGACCACTCGATCACCTTCCCCTCGGCCTCGGCCGTTGCCCGATACGTCGCGCCGCGCGGCATGGGGATCGTCCACTTCGACGCGCACGCCGATGCCGCCAACTCGACCTGGGGCACGTTGCGCTCGCACGGGGCGCCGATGCGGCGGCTCATCGAATCGGGCGCCGTCGCCGGCCGCAACTTCGTGCAGGTCGGCCTGCGCGGCTACTGGCCGGGCACCGAGACGCTCGACTGGATGCGAGAGCAGGGCATGCGCTGGCACCTGATGACCGAGATCGAGGAGCGCGGCGCCGAGGCCGTGATCGCCGACGCCGTGGCCCAGGCGCTCGACGGCCCGGAGGTGATCTACCTGTCCGTCGACATCGATGTCATCGACCCCGGCATGGCGCCGGGCACCGGCACGCCCGAGCCGGGCGGCATGCTCACCCGCGAGCTGCTCCGCGCGGTGCGCCAGGTCGTCGGGTCCGTCGAGCTGGCCGGCATGGACGTGGTCGAGGTCTCGCCACCGTTCGACCACGCCGAGGTCACCGCCGCCGCCGCCCACCGCTGCGTCCTCGAGGCGATCAGCGCACTGGCCGCCCGGCGTCGGGACTCGGGCGCCGCGCCGATCGCAAGCCTGGGCGCTGGCAGCGACTCGTCCGCCGGCGGGTAGGGGCGACCTCAGCCCGCGCGGCGGAAGCTGGTGGTGGCCACCTCGTCGCCGTTGCGGGTGGCCGTGACGGTGTAATCGCCATCGGGCAGCGCTCCCGCCTGGAACGTCGAGAAGTAGTGGCCGTCGCCGCCGCCCTGCAGGACATACTCGCCGCCGGAGGTCGTGCCGTTCGGCCCGCTCACGACAACGTTGATCGTGTCCCCGCCGTTCGCATCGGTGAATCGGACGAGGGCGGTGAATGAGGAGATGCTCGACGAGACCGTCCCCAGCTCCTCGTTGCAGTTCGAACCAGAGATCGACCGACACACGAGCACGTCCGCGGTGAACCCGGCATCGTCCGTCGCCTCGGTCGGTGCCGGCGTCCCGGTCGGCTGAGCGGTGGACGCCGGCGTCAGCGTCGGAATCGGCGCGGCCGGCGACGGCTCCAAAGTAGCAGGGAGCGCCGCGCCTCCCGGCTGGCCCACGATCACGGTCGGGCTGGGGGCGGTGGCGGTCGGCTCGGCAGCGCCGCGCGGCCAGACAACGAAGGCGGCGACGGCGATGAGGGCGAGCGCGACGGGGATCCGGAGCTGCTCGAAAGTGGACCGCGACATGATTGAGCTGTTCTCTGCTGACCGTTGGCCACGCCGCGGTGGTCAGGTGACCTCGAAGGTGGTCGAACCTGCGGGTTCCCCGTTGCGCGTGATCTGAACCTCGTAGGTGCCGGGACCGAGGCCGCTGAACGGGAAGTACGTGTAGCCACTGCAACTGGACCCACAACGAAGACTGGCGAGATCGATCGATCCGTCACCGACGGTCGATCCATCCGGGCCGATCAGGCTCGCACCCAGCACGTCGTCAGAGGTGCCATTCGTGAAGCCGACCCAGATCTCCACCTGGCCGGCATTGCTGGCGCCGTTCGAGTCACAGCCGCTCTGCGTGATGCTGCCGGGGATGCACGGCTGGGTCTCTGCGGTGAAGCCGTCGGGGAAGGTCACCGGCTCGCCGCTGGCGGGCGGCTGGCCGCTCGGTGAGGCGCTGGCGTCGGCCGTGGGGCCCCCGCTGGCCGCCTCGCTCGGAGCGATGCTTGCCTGGATGGTTGGACTGGAGGTCGGCGTCGCGTCGACGCCTCCGATCGGCGGGTCGCCGCTGAAGACCCCGGCCAGGACGGCGCCGCCGAGCAACGCAAGGACGCCCAGCGCCAGGAAGCCGAGGATGGCGAAGGCGCCAGCGCCCGACGAGCGGCGCTCGCGCCCGTCATCCCACTCGTCGTACTCGTGCGGGTAGGCCGCGTCGTCGTACGCGGCGTCGTCGTAGTTGTCGACGTGGGCCGGCTCGTCGGCCGGCGGCGGAGGCGGTGCGGCGGGCTCGGGCGGCGCGATCGGGGGCACGATCGATGGGCGCTCCTGCCAGTCGTCGGCCTCACGCGTGACGTCCGGCCGGTCGACAGCATCGGCCCCCGCAGCGGCAGCTCCGGCGGCCGCTGCGCCACCGGCCGAGCCGGATCGGTCCTCGAAGGCATCCCAACGCCTCTCGTCCGGCCCCCGGCTGCGCCGCGCCTGCGCATCGTGCGGGTCCGGCTCGAAACGCCCGTAGCCGACCGAATCCTCGTCCGCAAGCCCTCCACGGCGGTAGGGGTCACCGCCCCCGGAGCGGCGCGCGCGGATGCGATCCTGGAGCTCGTCGCGATCCATGCCTCGCGGCCGGATGCGGGCATCCGACGGGATCGCGGATCCGCACTGGGTGCAGAACGCGGCAGGTGGCGTGGATCGGTGGCAGGTCGGACAGCGGATCTCGCCCGGCTTTGGAGTCGCCATGTCTGCGGCATTGTGCCTTTCCCAGGCGTTGATTGCACGCCACACCCGTCCGCTAGGCTGTGCCGGCGATGGAGCGGATCAACATCACCGGAACCAGCTGCTCCGGCAAGACGACCCTGTCTCGGGCGGTGTCGCAGCGGCTTGCGATCCCGCATGTCGAGCTCGATGCACTGTTCTGGGGACCGAACTGGACGCCGGTCCCCACATCCACCTTCAGGGCGCGCGTTGCGGCAGCCGTGGCCGGCGACTGCTGGGTCATCGACGGCGGGTACTCCCCTGTCCGCGACCTGACCTGGTCGCGCGCCGACACCCTCGTCTGGCTGGATTACCCCATGGCGACCGTCCTGCGCCGATGGGCGCGCCGGACGCTTGCCCGCCTCCGCTCGCGCGAGGAATTCTGGGCCGGCACCGGCAACCGGGAGCGACTGAGCCACGTCGCGGGACCGAACAGCCTTCTGTGGTGGATCCTCCGAACGCACCGAGGGCGACGCGCGAGAATCGCCCACGGCCTCGACACGTATCCCCACCTGGCGCTCGTCCACCTTCGCTCGCCCGCCGACGCCCGGCGATGGCTCGAGAGCCTCTAGGCGCCTGGTCGCTTCCACTCGCTGCCGTCGGCGAAGCGCTCACGCTTCCAAATCGGCAGCCGCTCCTTGATCGCCTCGATCACGAGCCGGTTCGCCTCGTATGCCTCGGCTCGGTGCTTGGCGGCCGTGACGATGACGACGGCCGCCTCACCGATGGGAACCACGCCGTGACGATGGACGACGCCCACCCTGGCGTCGCAGCGCTGCTCGGCTTCGGCCGCGATCTGGGCCAGGACCGAAGCCGCCATCTCGGCATAGACCTCGTACTCGAGCTCGACCACGACTCGATCGTCATCGGCACGGTCTCGCGCCCGGCCGACGAAGCTGACGAGCGCGCCATGCCCGGCATCGGCGACGGAACGCTCCAGCGAGGCGACATCGATCGGCCCGTCCACCAGCGCCGTGGTCGCGCCGCCGCTGACCGGTGGCAGAAAGGCGATCACGTCGCCATCGGTCAGAACATCCTCCCAAGCGGCATATGCGCCGTTGCACGCGGCCCGCACGTACGGACGATGCGGTCGCAGGCCCGGATGCGCGTCCGCCATCGCCGCCCAGGCGTCCGCGACCGAAGCGCCCGCCGGAAGCTCGAGGTCGGATTGGTCCTGCGCGAGCTCGCGGAGGGAGGCGAAGCAGCGAACCTCGACGCGCACGGCGCTCAGACCGGCACGCCGGTCAGGTACGTGATGCTGGCTCCGGCGATCGAGCCGGCCATGATCAGCGCCAGGCCGATGTAGAGCAGGCCGGTCGAGGCCTGCAGCGAGGCGGCTCGCGAGGCGAGCATGGCGAGCACGGTGATCAGGATCGGCAGCAGGATGCCGACCGCCAGGCGCAGCCAGGTCAGCCAGCCGAGGCCGCCGGCCAGCGCGTCGGCCCCGCCGCCTGCGAGGGCGACGACGAAGGCGATGCCCTGCAGCGCCAGGCAGGCGATGAGCAGCCACATCAGGCGGCGCAGTGGCGTCGGAGAGAGCCTGGGTGTCACGAGATACCAGTGCCCGAGCAGCATGGCCGCTGTCACGGCGCCGAGGGCGAGCGCAGCCAGCACCAGCTGACCGGCGAACAGCGGGGCGCTGTCGCTGCCGCCGGCCGCCGCCACGACCACCAGTGCCGCCAGGCCGATGACCCCGGTCCCGATCGCGAGCCAGGCGCGCGGCCATCGCGCCAGCGACGCCACCAGGTACGTTGCGCAGCCCGCCGCGAACACGAAGGTGAGCGAGCGCCGGACGTCGGCCGTGCTTGACGGGCTGGTGCCCGGCGGAAGCGCGAGCTCACTCGCCACCAGGATGCCGGCGAAGACGACCAGCATCCAGGCCATGAACAGCCGGTAGCCGCGGGTCGTGCCGCCGAGGGCCTCGGTTGCTCCGACGGCGAGGAGGGTCCCCGCGGAGAGCCCGGCCCAGAGGATCCAGTTGACGAAGAAGAGCGCCTCGATCCGCATCGGTCCTCAGGCCGCGCCGCGGTCTCGCGCCAGGCTGCCGGTCAGGGCGATCTCGACCCAGCCGTCGTTGACCCGCACGGCGAACGTTTCGACCGGCTCGGTGGCCGGCGGGACGACCGCATCGCCGGTACGCACGTCGAAACAGCCGCCATGCCAGGCGCACACCAGAACGCCGTCGCGTGGATCGAAGCCGGCTTCGGAGAGCGGAAAGTCCTTGTGCGAGCAGTTGTTCTGGACGGCGAAGAACTCGCCCGCATGGCGGACCAGCACGACGGGCGTCCCGTCGATCTCGACCGGCAGCAGCTCGCCGTCACGAAGCTCCTCGGCGCGCAGTACGCGGACGTGCGGCATGGCCGGTATGCCCACGGGGAAGGTCATGAGCGGCATTCTACGACCCAGCCGGCGTCGGCCCGAAACCTGGATCGTTGCCCCGGCGACGTACCATCGGGCGCCGGCGTGGCTCGTGCCACCGGCCGGCGTCCCGCTGCCGCTTCCGATCCGGTCGCGGAAACTTGCTACGATTGAGGGGCATGAACCTCCTGTACCTGGTCCTGGAGCTCGGTGCGGCCGCGTTCTTCTTGCTCGCCTGCTGGCTCGCCCTGAAGCGCGGCCGGCTGCCGTTCCTGGAGCTGGCGAGCGCGGCGGCGTTCGGCCTCCTGTTGGAGGAGGGCGACCAGCTCATCTTCGAGACGTATCACTACTCCTCCGACTTCTTCCTGGCGGTGGATCGCGCGCCGATCGTCATCGGCCTGACCTGGGCTCTCATCATCGCCGGCGCCATGCGCATCACCGATGCGCTTGGGGTCCGACGGCGCTTCGCCCCCGTCGTCGACAGCGTGATCGCAATTTCGCTCGACCTCGCCTTCGACGCGGTGGCCATTCGGATGGGATTGTGGACCTGGCGTGGCATCGGCCTGGAGGAGGGCTGGTTCGGCGTGCCAGCCGGCAACTTCTACGCCTGGCTCTTCGTCACCGCCGGCTTCAGCCTCGTCACCCGGTGGCTGCGCCACGCCGCCCGCGAGCGACCGGTCCTTGAGTGGCTGCAGCTGCTGGTGCCCATCCCGGCCTTCGCGCTCCTTCTCGCGGGTCTGGTGCCGTTCACGATCCTGCAGCCCTTGGTGGATCCCGCGCCTGGTGGTGGGCTCGCCCTGTTCGCGCTCACCCTGCTCGCCTTCGTGGCAGTGTCGGTGTGGGCGATCTGGGGTCCGGATCGGGGCCAGCCCGACGGCGCCGCCGAGGCGATCCTGGACCTGCGGCTGGCCTTCGTGACACGGGTCGCGATCCACGTCGTCTTTCTGATCGCCCTGTTCTCGCTGGGTCTTGCCAACACCGATCCGATGCTTCTCGTGGTGGCGCTCCTGCTGTTCGCCGCAGAACTGCCGCTCGGGTACCTCGTGTCGAGTCGGCGCGCGGCGCCGGCGCAGCGGAGCGTGACCGAGATCGGTCGCGCGGAGGGCTGAACTGAGGGTCTGCGGCGCGCTACCGTACGCCGATGGGCTCCGACCTGCGGCCGTTCCTCGACCTCGACACCTGCGTCGAGCACCTGCGGGGATTGATCCGCATTCCATCGGTCAATCCGCCCGACGGTGGGCCGGAGGTGGCGGCCGGACGAGACCCGCGCGGCGGGGAGACGGAAGCGGCCCGCTACTGCGCTGACGTGCTCGGTGGCGCCGGCATCCCGGCAGAGGTGATCGAGCTGACTCCCGGTCGGGGCTCGTGCGTGGCGCGGCTGAAGGCTGACGGCCCCGCATCCGAACCGCCGCTTATCCTGCTCAGCCATCTCGACGTGGTCCCGGTGGACGCCGAGTCGTGGTCCCGCGACCCGTTCGGCGGCGAGCTCATCGACGGCGTCGTGTGGGGCCGCGGCGCGGTAGACATGAAGAACATGGTGGCCATGGAGCTGGCGGTCGTGCTCGCCCTGAAGCGTTCCGGGGCGGAGCTCCTGCGCGACGTGATCTTCGCGGCCGTGGCGGACGAGGAGGCGGGCGGCGAGTATGGCGCGCGCGGCCTGGTCGAGCAACGGTCCGAGCTCTTCCATGACGCCGAGGGGCGCGCCGCGTCAACCGCCCTCAACGAGGTCGGCGGCTACTCGATCAGCCTCGGCGGCCGTCGCTTCTACACGATCCAGGTCGCAGAGAAGGGCATCGTCTGGACGCGGCTGCGCACGACGGGCGTACCCGGCCATGCGTCCATGCCGCACGGGGACAACGCGGCCGTCAAGCTGGCCGCCGCCGTGACGGCGGTGGCCGCGGATCAGGCCCGGCGCGGCACTCGTGTGCACCAGGTGGTGGCCGACTTTTTCGAGGCGCTCGGCCTGGGCGAAGTGGCGCGCCTGGCCCAGTCCGATCCTGGCGCTGCATCGGCGACGATGGCGGCACTCGTCGACGACCCGGTCATGCGTCGCTCCCTCGACGCCATGCTGCGCGACACGGTTACCCCGACCGTGCTGCGTTCCGGCAAAAAGGTCAACGTCATGCCCGGCGCCGGCGAGGCGGAACTCGACGTCCGCACCCTGCCGGATACCGATCAGGCCGCGCTGCTGGCGCACCTGGAGCGAGTCGTCGGCGACGGCATATCGGTAGAGCCGGTGGTCGCGCTGCCGGCGGTGGAGTGGCCGGCTGACGCCCCGATCGTGGGCCTCATGCGCCAGGCGCTGCAGGCGGCGGACCCCGAAGCCACCGCCGTGCCCATGATGATCACGCCCGGCACCGACGCGAAGGCCCTCTCCCAGCTCGGCATCCCCTGCTACGGCTTCGCCCCGCTTCGCCTCGAGGCGGAATTCCCCTTCTTGGAGCTCTTCCACGGCCACGACGAGCGCGTGCCGGTCAGCGCCCTCGCGTTCGGCCTCCCGGTTCTCGCCGAGGTCATCGCACGCTATTGCGTACGCTGAGCTGGCACGCGAAACGCCCTTGAGCGCTTGCTCGGCTATACTCGCGCGAGCATTCTGAGCACGCAGAGCCGATGACACAACCTCCCCAAGAAACGAGTGACTCCCGTCGCTCGCGCACGATCGCGTTCGTCTTTCCCGGCCAGGGGTCCCAGTATGTCGGCATGGGCGCCGAGCTGGTCGCCCGCTCGCCGGCAGCCGCCGCCGCCTACGAGCGCGCGGATGCCGCCCTCGGCATGCCCATGTCGCGCATGATCCTCGAGGGACCCGCCGAGGAGCTGGATCAGACGATCAACGCGCAGCCCGCCATCCTGGCGACCAGCGTCGCCTTCCTCGAGGCGATTCGCGCCGAGGCGCGTGACGCTGGCATCGAGGTGAACCCGACCGCCATGGCCGGACATTCGGCCGGCCAGTACGCCGCGGCCGTCGCCGCCGACGCCATCGACTACGCCGACGCGCTCCGCCTCGTCCGCGAGCGTGGACGGATCATGCAGGAGCGCGGCATCGAGGGCGGCATGGGCGCCGTCATCGGCCTTTCCGACGAGCAGGTCCACGAAATCGTCGAGGAGGCGCGGCAGCACGGCGAGATCAGCGTCGCCAACGCCAACGCGCCCGGCCAGATCGTCCTATCCGGCGTCATTCCCGCCCTTGTCTTCGCGCTCGAGATGAGCAAGACGGTCGGGGCGCGCAGGGCGGCGAGGTTGACGGTCAGCGTGGCCAGCCATTCGCCTCTGATGCGCCGCGCGCGCGACGAGTTCGGCAAGATCCTCACCAGGGTGCCCTTCCGCGATCCCAAGGTCCCGATGCTCGGCAACGTGCACGCCAGCGTCATCAATACAGCCGACGGCCTGCGAAACGAGCTGAGCGAGCACCTCGTCCACGGCGTGCAGTGGACCGGCACGGTGCGCCGCCTCGTCAGCGGCGGGGTCACTGACTTCGTCGAGGTGGGGCCCGGCCGCGTGCTCACCGGTCTCATCCGGCGCATCAGCCCCGACGCCGAGACGCACGTCGCGGACGGCCCGAGTGACCGCTCTTTCCTGGCAACCCTGCGAGAGATGCCCGCGTGACACAGCGACGCGCTGTGGTGACCGGGCTGGGCATCGTGTCTCCGGTCGGGATCGGCTCGGATGCCACCTGGGACGCCCTCGTCTCCGGCCGTTCCGGCATCGCCGATATCACCCTCTTCGACACCGCCCCGTTCGAGATCCACGTTGCGGGCGAGGTGAAGGGATTCGACGCATCGGCGTACATGGATGCCAAGGACGTGCGACGCCACGACCGCAATACGCATTTCGCGGTGGCCGCCAGCGGGGAGGCCTTGCGCGACGCCGGGCTGCTCGGCGACAACGGCCGGGTCAACGGGGACGTCGATGCCGATCGCTTCGGCATGGTCTTTGGAACCGGCATCGGGGGCATCGG
This sequence comes from Chloroflexota bacterium, assembly GCA_030862645.1. Lineage (GTDB taxonomy): Bacteria > Chloroflexota > Limnocylindria > QHBO01 > QHBO01 > JACDBZ01. Next base: position 15,499 of record JALZDF010000112.1, on the reverse strand, counting down.
CATCCTGATCGAGGGCCAGAAGACGCTGGACGAGCGGGGGCCACGGCGCGTGTCGCCCTTCATGCTGCCGCACATGCTGCCGGACTCGGCCTCCGGACAGGTCGCCATCGAGTACGGCATCCGCGGGCCGAACATGGCGGTGGTGAGCGCCTGCGCCACCGGTGGCCACGCCGTCGGTGAGGCAATGGAGTCGATCGTGCGCGGCCAGGCGGACATCATGCTCGGCGCCGGGACCGAGGCGCCTCTTGTGCCGCTCGCGTTCGCCGGGTTCGGCCAGATGCGAGCCCTCGGAACACCCAGGGATCCCGACACCGGCGCGTACGACGCCTCGATGGCCTCCCGTCCGTTCGACGCCACCCGCGACGGCTTCGTGGTCTCCGAGGGCTCGGCCGTGCTCGTGCTGGAGGAGCTCCAGCATGCGCTGGCGCGTGGCGCGCGGCCGATTGCCGAAGTGATCGGATACGGCTCCTCCGCCGATGCGTTCGACATGGCGGCACCGGCCGACCGCGGCGAGGGCAACCAGCGCGCCATGCGCGCGGCATTGGCGCGGGCCGGCATGGGTCCCGAAGAGGTCGACTACATCAACGCCCACGGGACCAGCACGCCGCTCAATGACCGATACGAAACCATGGCCATACGCGCCGTGTTCGGCGAGCACGCCGATAGGCTGGCCGTCAGCAGCACGAAGTCGATGACCGGTCATGCCATGGGAGCCGCCGGAGCGATCGAGGCCTATGTGTGTGCCAAGGTCCTGGCGACCGGCTGCATCCCGCCGACCATCAACTACCGCCACCCAGACCCGGAGCTCACGCTCGACTACGTGCCCAACGAGGCGCGCGCCGCCGATGTGCGGGTAGCGCTCTCCAACTCGATGGGCCTCGGCGGGCACAACAGCAGCGTCATCCTCCGCCGCTACGAGGACTAGCGTGACGCGTCCTCCGCCGCTGCGCGATCCGTCCCGACGTGCAGTCGTCACCGGGCTCGGAGCAGTAACCCCCATCGGCAACGACGTCCCGACCTTCTGGGCCAACCTGGTGGCCGGCGTATCCGGCGTCGCGACCATCAGCCAGTTCGACCCGGCCGACGAGGAGGTGCGCATTGCGGCGGAGATCAAGGGGTTCGATCCGAGGGACTGGATGGACTTCAAGCAGGCACGGCGCATGAGCCGATTTGCGCAGATCGCAGTCGCCGCAGGCCGGCAGGCAATCGACCACTCGAGGCTGGAGATCGGCGACCACAACCGTGACGACATCGCAGTGATCGTGAATACCGGCGGCGGCGGGATCGGCGACGTGGCCCTGGGGCAACAGACGTTCATGGAGCAGGGCGGCCGTCGCGTGAGCCCCTTCATGGTGCCGATGCTCTCCCCCTCCATGGCGGCCGCGCAGATCAGCATTCAGAACAAGATCCGCGGGCCGGTCATCACCAGCGTCGCCGCCTGCGCTTCCGGGGTGCAGGCCTTCATCGACGCGCAGCGCATGATCGAGCATGGCGACGTGGACGTCGTGATCGCCGGCGGATCCGAGTCTGCGATCCTGCCGGTCGCCTTCGCCGCATTGGCCAACATGGGCGCGCTCTCCAAGCGGAACGATGAGCCGGACAAGGCCTCGCGCCCGTTCGACGCCGACCGCGACGGGTTCGTGTTCGGCGAGGCGGCGGGGATCCTGGTGGTCGAGGCCGCCGAGCACGCAGAGGCTCGCGGCGCGAGCATCATCGGCGAGATCGCCGGCGGCGCCCTGACCGGCGACGCGTTCCACATCAGCGCTCCGGATCCCTCCGGGTATGGCGCCACGCTGGCCATGCAGCGGGCGGTACGCGACGCGCACCTGGAGACGGAGGCGGTTGACTACGTGGTGGCCCACGGCACCTCGACGCCACTCAACGACGCCACTGAGACGAAGGCGATCCGGGCGGCTTTCGGGGCACACGCGGATCGCCTCGCGGTCAGCAGCAACAAGAGCATGATCGGTCACACCCTCGGCGCCGCGGGCGCGGTGAGCGCCCTGACCGCCGTCCTCGCCATCCGCGACGGCGTGATCCCGCCCACCATCAACTACGAGACGCCCGACCCTGATTGCGACCTTGACTACGTGCCGAACGAGGCGCGACGGGCACCGGTCAGGGTCGCGATCACGAACGGGTTCGGGTTCGGTGGGCAGAACGCGGTGAGCGTCTTCGCGCGCTACACGGACTGAGCGCGCCGCCGCGCGTACGGGGAGGGGCCGGACCTTCGATCCGCTCTGGAATCGGCGCGCGGCGCCCTACTGTCGAGGCATGACCGAGGTGAACGGGTTGCGCCTGGCGTATCGCGGGTTGATTGCCGGACTGGCCGGCGGCTACGTGTGGATCGCGATCGCCATGCTGCTGTCGGCCGTCGTCGACGGCGATCCGCTGCTGCCGCTGCGACCCGTGGCGCTTGCGCTCTCGCCGCTCGCCGGCTCGTCCGAGCTTTCATTCATCCTTGGTCTCGGAGCCGTGCAGGCCGGAGGCGCGCTCACCGGCATCAGCTCTGCGTACTTCTTCGCCCGCTTCTTCACCGTGCGGGCCACACTGGCCGTCGCGGCGCCGGCGATTGCGCTGCTTGCCTGGGCCCTGGTCGGCACGGTCGTCGCCCGCGACACCGGCCTCCTGGCGTTCGCCACCCATCCGATCCCGGTGATTGCCTCGCTCGGCTACGGCTTGCTGCTCGGCGCCGCCCTGCCGGTGCGTGGCGAAGTCATCCGCTACGCCGGATCGCCCTCGACATAGAGCTCCGGCTCGAAGCGGGGGCCGCGGCCCGGCAGCGACGCCACCCAGTCGCGCAACGCACTCTCAACGGTGCTGAAGGCAAGCTCGGCCCAAGGGACGTCTTCGGGCGCGAATGCCCGCACCTCGCTCGTCTCGGCCGCCGGCGCCGGCCGCCCGCCCACGACGCTGGCCTCGAAGACGATGGTGACGATGCCGGCGTGGGGGCGCGAGTACACGCCGATCAGGCGTTCGATCTCGATCCGCAGCTCCGTCTCTTCCTCCGTCTCGCGACGGGCGCCTTCCTGGGCCGACTCGCCAACCTCCAAGAAGCCGCCCGGATAAGTCCACCGGCCGCTCGCCGGCTCGATGGCCCGCCGTGCCAGGTATACCTGGCCGCCATGCACGGGGATTGCGCCGACCACCACCCGCGGGTTGCGCCAGGTGACGTGGCCATCCGGGCACACCAGCCGCGGACGGTGATCATCTTCGAGCGTTCGCGGCTCCACGGTGCGTCCGCAGGCGGGGCAGAAACGCGGATTCTCGCCGAGCGTGAGCGGGTAGTCCTCGGAGGCATCTCGCTGCGGCATCGGTCCATGGTAGCGGGCGTCCGCGCCCCTTCCGTCCGCACCCCTCGCAGCGCTATGCTGCTCGGGCCAGGCCCCTGGCACGAGCGTACGGAGGCGCCCCGCATGGCACGCGACGAGAAGATCGATCTGCTTCGGACCGTTCCCCTCTTCAGTCGCATGCGCGACCGCGAGCTGGAGCGGGTGGCGGCGCTGGCCGACATCGTCGATCTGCCGGCCGGTCGTCAGATCATGAAGCAGGGCGACCGCGGCGCGGAGATGTTCGTCATGGTCTCCGGCTCGGCCCGCATCGAGCGCGACGGCGCGTCGCTCGCCGAATGCGGAGTCGGCGACGTGCTGGGTGAGATCGCGTTGCTCGACGGTGGTCCGCGCACGGCCACGGTGACCCTTGCCGAGCCGTCGCGCATGCTCGTGCTGGCCCGACGCGAGTTCAGAGAGCTGATGGACGAGTTCCCCGAAGTCCGGCTCCAGGTGCTGGAGGCCGCCGCCCGACGCCTTCGCGCCCTCGATCGTGACGCCGTCCACTGAGGAGCGCAGCCAAGGCGAAGAGCACAAGACCCAGACCGGTGACTGACCGCCCCCCGAATCATCCTTCCGCAGTTGTCTCGATGGTGACGTTGTCGAAGTGGATGTGGCCCGCCGAGTCCTCCGAGATCGCGAGGCAGACCTCGTCGACCCCCTCAAGCGCGCCGATGTCGATGATTCCCGCGAGGTAGGACGTCCACGCAATGTCGAGCCGCCCCACGCGCCAGAGCGTCCGGTCGTCGTCGACCGCGATTGCGACCTGGTACCACTGCCCGATCTGGAGCGCTCGCTCGTGAGCAATGGGAGTATCGCCGCCGATCACCACTGAGCTCTCGGAGGTTCCAAGGTTCACGCGCAGATCAGGCCCGGTCGCTCTGCGGACGATGAGTGTCGCCGTTGCCGGCTCCCCGGCCACAAAGACGTCTGCGACGAGCCGGGTCAGGCGGGCCGACGGCACCGAGGACGCTCGGCAGGTCTCAGCACCGGCACCGTCCACGTTCTCCAGGCGCGCGCTGCGATCGACCGCCGTGGGAAATCCTGCAAGAGCGACCGCGTCGGCGGCTCCACTGGACTGCCGCCACTCGGTACCGATGCCAAGGTCTATCCGTTCTTGGTCGAAGCTGAAGGTAACCACCTGCTGATCCGCGGCGACGCCCTCCGGGCTCGATGTCGGAGGCGGGGAGCCGACAGAATCCCCCGAAGACTCGTTTCCGGCGAGCGTTCCCTCGCGAGCGGGTTCGCCGGCATCCGAACGATCGAGCCAGCCGGGTAGCAGCACCATGGCCGTGACGATCGCCGCCGCCGCAATGGGGAGACGCCATCTGACAGACGCCTTTGCGACTCGAGCTTTGAACTCGTCGGATGCCATGACGATTGGCGGACGGTAGGGCTCCGTAGCGGTCAGCGCCGTGGAAACGCCCCTGAGCGCCGAGCGGGCCGCGTCGGCATGCCGCTGGATCCGTGCTGCCAGCGCGCGGGCGTCCGTCCGGCCTCCACCGACATATGTTGCAAGCGCCTGCTCCCCGATATGCTCTGCCGTCGATACCTTGATCGATAGGCAGGCAACCTCCACCAAGGCGTCCGTGCAGTCGGCGGACCCGCCGACGGACGCAATCGTGCCGGCCTCCATCACGACCTCGCGGAGCCGACGATCCGCGCGCCGGGCGGTTCGAAGCCTCGCGCCCCGCCACTGTCGACCAGTCACGCCTTCGAGGCACGCAGTGCACCGACGTCGCCGGCTACTCCAACAGCGCGGGCAGACGTACACCCCGCAGTCCAGGCAGTACTCGATGGAGCCAGCGCTCACGTTTGCAGTGGCGCCGCAGACCTCGCAGTAGACTTCGGAAGGGGCCCGAGTCACGAGGATTCCCCAGTTCGCACGCGTAGCACCAAAGTGCTGTGCACGAGTCTAGTACCAACGGCCAGCGGCTGGAATCGGTGGGTTCGCCAGATCCGGCGCCCGAAGCCGGCGCGGGTCATCGGTACAATGCGCCGACCATGCCGGAACCCCTCCCGCAGGTGCGCCTGCACAACTCGCTGACCCGTCGAACTGAGCCACTCGAGCCCATCGAGCCGGGGCGCGTATCGATCTACACCTGCGGCAGCACCGTGTACAAGTTCGCCCACATCGGCAACCTGCGCACCTACCTGTTCGGCGACGTGCTGCACCGTACCCTCGAGTATCTCGGCTACGAGGTGCGCTACGTCAAGAACATCACCGACGTCGGCCACATGCGCGACGACCAGCTCGACTCCCTGACCGGCCCGGACAAGGTCGAGCTGGCAGCCCAGACGGAGGGCAGGACGCCGATGGAGATCGCGGACTTCTACACCGCCGCCTGGCTCCAGGACGAGGCGCTGCTGAACATGCTGCCGGTCGACATCATGCCGAGGGCGACCGATCACATCCCCGAGATGATCGACCTGACAGCGCGCCTGCTCGAGAAGGGCCTGGCCTACGAGGTCGATGGCACGGTCTATTACGATGTCAGCGCGTTCCCCGACTACGGCAAGCTGTCCGGCCAGAAGATCGAGGAGACGCATGCCGGGCATCGGGTCGAGGTCGAGTCCGACAAGCGCGACGCGGCCGATTTCGCGCTCTGGAAGCACGCCGAGGAGCATCGGTCGATGAAATGGCCGTCGCCATGGGGCGACGGCTTTCCCGGCTGGCACATCGAGTGCTCGGCCATGTCGCTCAAGCATCTGGGCGAGCGCTTCGACGTGCACACCGGCGGGATCGACCTAAAGTTCCCGCACCACGAAGACGAAATTGCTCAGTCCGAGGGGGCGCTGGGACATGAGGTGGTCAGCGTCTGGATGCACGGCGAGTTCCTGACCATGGGCGACGCCAAGATGGCGAAAAGTGCAGGCAACATCATCAGGGTGGCCGAGCTCCCCTCCCTCGGCTACGAGCCGCTGGTCTTCCGCTATCTGGCGCTGACGGCCCACTACCGCAGCAAGCTCGACTTCACCGATGCCGCTATGCACGCCGCGGCCTCCGGCCTGGCGCGCCTGCGTCGGGCCACGGCTGGACCGGACGAACCGGTCGATCTGGCGACCGAACCGATGGCGGGCCACCGCGCGCGGTTCAGCGAGGCTCTGGCGGACGATCTCGGCACTCCCCGGGCGCTGGCCGTCGCGCACGAGGTGGCGGCGATCTTCGAGCTGACAGATGGTCAGCGTCGCGCGCTGCTTCTCGACTTCGACCGGGTCCTCGGTCTCTCACTCGACGCGCCGGCCGAGTCAGAGGCGCCCCTGCCCCCGGGAGCGACCGAGCTCCTCGAGCGACGCGCCGCCGCTCGTGCGGCGCGTGACTTCGCCGCCTCTGACGCCCTGCGAGCAGAACTCGCTGGCCTGGGCATCGAGGTCCGCGACACGCCGTCCGGCCAGGCCACGATGGTCCGCCGGGATGGGCATCGCGGTACGTGACATCCCAGGTGGTCGCGCGCGCTTCGGATGTCGCCGGCAGCGACGCGGCGGTCAGCCGATCGCTAACGCCACGAGGATCGCGAGCGCGATTCCGACGGCTGCCGCGGCGCCGGTGATCCACGTGCGCATCGTCAGCGACGGCGGGTCGTCCATCAGGCGCCGGCCCAGCGCGCGCGATGCCGTCGCCGCACGCCGAAGTGCTACGGGCGCACTCCGCGAAGGCGCGCCGGAAGCGGATGGGGGGCGATTGCCCATTGGGACGGCCGTCAACCGCGCGTTGGGCTCTCCCCGAACCGACGGCTGACCAAGGTCCGCGCTGGAGCGGATCGGAACACCCGGCGTCGCCCCACAGGCCATGCACCGAACGCCACCCATGGCGCCGGACGCGAGAAACAGGGGAGCTCCGCAACGACGGCAATAGCGGGCTCTGTTTCCCGGGCCTGGCGCCGAGGTTGCTGCGCGCCGAACTGCTTGCATCGGGTCCTCCACCCTGGACCTGTGACTGTGTGCCGAGATCAGTGGGGGGTCAACACCACGGATCGGTCACGGTCGAATATCGGTGCATTGTGGCACCGAAGGGCCGCCGATGGTACTGGTGTCGCAACGGCGATCCGGCTATGCTGCGCCAGGCGCGACCGCGCCGCCGCCCACCGGGTGGCGAAACTCAAACCCACTCAGCCGCCCAGGGGGAATTTTTCGTGCCCTTTCTGCCACGTGCGACCGCTCCGTCGCGACTCACGACGGTCGCCATCCTGGCGGCGATGGCTGCCATGCTGCTCGCCGCACTCGCTCCCATCAACTCGACCCAGGCAGCACCCGTCACCGCCGGCTTCAAGGATCACTCCTACGGGCCGGGGGTCAACGCTCCGACCGAGGACAAGCCGCAATCCAAGGTGTGGTTCATGGACGGGTCCTGGTGGGCCGGAATGTTCGTCGGAGGAGAGGACACCGAGTACCGCATCCACCGGTACAACGCGTCAACCCATGTCTGGGCTGACACCGGCGTGGTCGTCGATGGGCGCAACAGCAGCCACGGCGACTATCTGTGGGACGCGGCCAGCAACAGCCTCTACGTCGCCTCGGTGAACGGCGACAACGACCCTGACCCGATCCTCGTATTCAAGCTGACCTACAACCCGTCAACCGACACGTGGGCGCACGACCCCGACTTCACCGCCGCTGGCATCACGGTCGGCACCGGACCGTCCGAGACGGTGACCATCGCCAAGGACTCGACCGGTCAGCTGTGGGTGACCTTCCAGAACGCGGTCGATCCCACCGGCGTGACGACCACGAATCGCAACATCATGGTGAACCGGTCGCTCGCCGACGAGCACACGTGGGGAGCGGCGTTCGACATCGGTGAGGCGGGCGAGGACGACATCTCGGCCATCATCGCCTTCGGCGGCAACTCCGTGGGCGTCATGTGGAGCGATCAGAATCCGTCCGAAGCACAGACGTTCTTCTACTTCTCGACCCACGCCGACTCGGCCGACGACGAGGACTGGAGCACAAAGCAGTCCTCCGCGCAGGGCACCGACGATTTCGCCGAGGACCATGTCAACCTCAAGCTGGCCGCGACCGACTCCGGCCAGGTCCTGGCAGCCGTGAAGACCGACGACGGTCCCGACCACATCCAGCTGCTGAGCCGGAACGCCTCGACCGGCAATTGGGCCGAGCACGTCGTCGTCGGCGGGGAGCAGGATGTCACGCGACCGCAGCTCGTGGTGGACGAGACGGAGGATCGGGTGTACGTGCTGTACACCTCTCCGCGAGATCCCGGCTCCGGTCAGGCCATCTATTACAAGTCGGCGCCGCTGAGCTCGCTCAGCTTCACGACCTCCGGACTCGGCACGCTATTCATCGACGACGGCGCCAACGACATCAACGACATCTCGACCAGCAAGCACAACGTGACCGCGGCTACGGGTCTGGTCGCGATCGCGAGCAGCGACACGAACGACTCCTACTACCATGGGTACCTGGCGCTGGGTCCGTCGCACCCGTTCACGGACATCTCCGGGCACGCCTTCGAGAACGAGATCATCTGGCTCTACAACGAGGGCATCACCAAGGGCTGCTCGGCGACGACATTCTGTCCGGACGGCGTCGTGACGAGGCAGCAGATGGCCTCGTTCCTGGTCAGGGCATTGGATTTGCCATCGACCACGGAGGACTACTTCACCGACGACACCGGATCCAGGCACGAGTTGGACATCAACGCGCTGGCCGAGTCGGGCATCACCAAGGGCTGCTCGGCGACGACGTTCTGTCCCACCGCGGCCGTGACGCGCCAGCAGATGGCCTCGTTCCTGGTCAGGGGCTTCGACCTGCCACCGACCGCGGTGGACTACTTCACCGACGACACCGGGTCCAGGCACGAGTTGGACATCAACGCGCTGGCCGAGTCGGGCATCACCAAGGGCTGCTCGGCGACGACGTTCTGTCCGCTCCAGACGGTCACACGCGGGCAGATGGCGGCGTTCTTGTTCCGCGCGATGGAAAGCTAGCTCGCCCGAAGAAAACGACATCGAATCGGGCTCGGCCGGCGGCCGGGCCCGATTCACGTTTCCCGCCGGTTCGCCTCATCCGGACGCTCTACGCCCATTCCCCGCTCCCGCCACGTGACGAGCGATCCCGAGAGCCGGTCGTGGAGGCCTCGTCCCGACCGGCTGAACAGCGCGGTGGCGAGCAGCGTGAGGAACCACACTGCGGATGCAGCGGTCACGATCGCGAAGGCAAGTGGCTCATTGACCACCGCGGTGGCCAGGATCCCCAGTGGCGATCCCATCCACGCCCAACGCAGCACTGCCCGTCCGAACGGCAGGGGCGCTCCCGCGACAACCGCGTCTTCGACCTGGATCCCGAGGATGGCCTGCCCGGGCGAGCTCCGGGCGGATGTCCACGAAGCGGCGAAATACGCCGCGCTCAGGACCGATATCGCGACAGTGTTCGCCAGCATGCGCCATCCGATCGCGTCGACGGCGGGCGCCTCGCTGCCGCTCGGCTCGACGCGAACGGCGGGGCCGAGGAGCAGCGTCCCGATGGCGAGGAGCACAAAGCCCACCAGCCCGAGGATGATGCCATCGGCGAGGAGCGCCACCAGGCGTCGCCAGATGAGCGCTCGCCGTCCTCTGGCGCGGCTGCCTGTCATGACTCCGGTCCCACCGGTGCAGCGTAGAATGTCATGGCCGGACCGCGTCGCCATTTCAGGACGAAGCGCTCCGGCGATGCGTGCAGGTCAGTGTTCGTCGACGGCCGTGGGATCACAGATGGAGAGCTGCTGACGGGCGACGTCGCCGTCGTCGGCAGCGGCGCGGCTGGGATCACGCTTGCGCGCGAGCTGAGCGCCGGTGGCGCCCGGGTGCTGTTGATCGAGAGCGGCAATGTCGAGCTCGAGGCGGAGACGCAGCAACTCTACGAGGGCGAAAACATCGGGCTGCCGTACTTCCCGCTGGTCTCGTCGCGGCTGCGCTACTTCGGGGGCACGACGAACCACTGGAGCGGCACCTGCCGGCCTTTCGACGCCTTCGATCTCGCGCCACATCCCTGGAGTCGGAACAGCGGTTGGCCGATCTCGATCGCAGACATCGATGCCTACTATGCGAGGGCAGGCGAGATCAGCGGCCTCCCATCCGCTGAGTGGGAGACGCACACGTGGGTCGAGGACAGCGCCTACCGGCCCCTCGAGCTCGACCCCGAGCGCGTCGTGACCAGGGTTGCCCAGAACGTGCGCGACACCCACCGCCGATTTGCCCGTAACTACGGCGACGAGCTCGAGGCATCGGCGGCGGTGACCGTGCTCATGAACACGAACCTCGTCGAGATCGAGCTCGGGGAGTCCCCCGACGAGGTGGTGGGACTGCGGCTCCGAACGCTCGCGGGAAACTCGCTTCGCGCCCGAGCACGCACGTACGTCATCGCGGCAGGCGGAATCGAGAACGCGCGCCTGCTCCTGGCCTCGAACCGACGCCTGCCGGCCGGCATTGGCAACGGACATGACCTCGTCGGTCGCTACTTCCTGGAGCACCCGCGGTTCGTTGGAGGAGTGTTCGTTCCGTTCGACGCGCAGATCGACCTACGGTTCTACCAGGCTCATAACGCGGCGGGCTCCCGCATCACGGGATACCTGGCACTCCCCCCGAGCGTCCGCGAAGCCGAGGGACTTCAGGACGTGCAGTTCCGCCTCGAGCCGCGGTATGCGCCGTTCTACGAGCGTGCATCGTCGTCGGAAGCGGTCGCCGCCCTGCGCCGGCTGGCCGGTCGTGACGAGGCCCAACCGGAGCTTCCGGACGACATCTCCCGGGTGGCCGATGACCTGACGAGCTGGCGGCGATTCCTCGCCTTCGGCGCGCCGCTGCCGATTCCACTCCCTGATGTCGTGGGTGCCGTGGCCGCCGCGACGCCGGACGAGCGAGGCGCCCTCATCCCGGAGGTGTTCGGGGACATCGCGACGGTAGGCTACGGCCAGTCGATCGGATCCATTCCGCTGTCGGCGGTGGACGTCACGACCCGAATTGATCCAGTTCCGAATCCGGATTCGCGGATCTCCCTGGGGCAGGAACGCGACACGCTCGGCATCCCGCGGGCGCAGCTCGACTGGCGCCTCTCCTCGTCCGACCGCGACAGCGTAGTCCGGGCGCTGGAGCTTCTTGGCGCAGAGCTCGGTCGGGCGGGCCTCGGCCGGCTCCGCATCATCGTCGATGCCGACGGGGACCGGTGGCCCGAGGACCTTGCAGGGGGATGGCACCATATGGGCACGACGCGCATGCACGGCGACTCGCAGCACGGGGTCGTGGACCGAGATTGCCGGGTGCACGGAATGCGAAACCTCTACATCGCCGGTAGCTCTGTCTTCCCGACCGCCGGATCGGCGACACCGACCATGACAATCGTCGCGCTCGCTTTGCGGCTCGCCGCGCACCTCCAACAATCGGTCCTGTGAGCATCCCGTTCGACGCCGGCCGCCGACGCCTGCTGGTCACGGGCGTGGGTCTGGCGGCATCCGCGACGCTAGGGCCGCGCGCGATTGGCCTGATCCTGGAGCGACTCGCCGCGTCCAGCGACGTCGGTCAATCCCTGCGCGAGCTGATCGTGCACCGTGAAAGCGCTGCGCTGCTGGGCCGAGCCTACCTGGCGGCGACGCCGGGCGAGGCGGACACCAGCAGGCTTGCTTGGCTCATTCTGGGCGCGCCTGGGGTACCGACCGGTCGCGAGGCTGCGCGCGTCGCGTCGCGCATGCGGGCGGACTTTGATGCCGGCCGCGTGGTCACAGTCGAGGGCTGGATCGTCAGTACCACCGAGGCGCGACTCTGCGCCCTCTGCGCCATCGGCTGACCCTCAGCGGTCCGGAACAAGGCAAGCACCGTAGGTGCCTTCCTTCATCGACCGGAGAAGAGATAGTCGGTGATTCCCAGCGTCTTACCATCGCCAACAGCTTCCGGCAGCACGGCGCGGCCGGCCAGGGCGTTGTACATGTGGCCCTGCCACCGATCGTCACCCTCGGGTGCGCAGCCCATAGCCACCAGTCGGGCGAACACGCGGTGGATGGCGCGCTGCCCCCATTCTTGGGCGTTGTATCCGGCTACTTCGAGCAGCCACACGCTGATCAGGATCTGACCAGATGCGCCGAAGTTATAGCCGCCGCAATTCGGGAAACCAGACTCTCGGCGCTGCTCCTCGAGGAGCAGCCCATCGAGCGAGACCCCGTCGGCGAAGGTTCCCGGCAGTCCAATCGTGACCGGATTGGCTGGATCCGCTTGAACGCTCTCTCCGAAGCGAAGCGAGATACCCATCTCGTCGCCCAGACGCTGGCGAATGATCGGGATCACCCGGCTCTCCAGGTGAGCGCGGTCGTTGAGATGCATATCGATGGCGACGAGCGACTGGTCCGCGGCGCTGCCGTGATTGTTCGACCGCCCTGCGGCATACAGGAGAGTCTGTTGCCCCCCGTCATACGCCATCTCGCGCGCCATGAGCAACCAGCCGTCCTCTTCGTGAGCACTGACGAGGCTGAGCGCGATGGCTGTCGCAGCAAGGTTGCGGGCCGCGGCATTGTGAATGATGTTCGGCGTGAGACTGCCTTTGGCAGCACGGACCATTGCCAAGACGCCTGCCTTATCCCCAAGGGCGGCCTTCGCCAGCAGGACGTCGTTGTTCGGCCCGTTGTTGTCACCATAGTTGAGGCTGCCGCTTTGCGCCGCCAGCGCCTTCACGCGTTCGTACGCCGCACCACTCTGCGGCAGCCTCGCGAGGTTGATGCCCAGGATGTTGTGCCCTCCGAAGCTCATCGCCGAAACGCCGGTTGACGGCGCGGAGGTGGGAGAAGGCGACCCGGCTGCCGCGGCCACATCCCCGCTCTCCGACGCGACCGGGGAAGTTGGAGCAGCCTCCTCGGTCGGCTCGGGAGGCACCGTGGTCGCTGCGGGCTGAGGCATCGGCACCACCAAATCCGTGACCGGCTCGGGGGACCTTGCGTCGACGGCGCCCGGCGGCGATGTCCGCGTGGAGATGTCCGTGCCGAAGCGACTCTGGATGGTCCGAGCGGCGAGCTCGGCGAGCACAAGGGTGGTCGCGGAGCGAGGTTCGACCTGCTCCGCCTGTGCGGCGGCGGCCTCGATCTCTTGCATGACCGATACAACACTGACCATCGTCACGGCGAGCCCAACGAAGAGCGAGGCAAAGGCATGACCGACACGGTCTCGTCGCGATCGGCGGGTCTCGGGATCCTGTAAGGGCACGGTACTGGGGCCTGGGGCTGCGATGAGTTTGACTCGATTGCGAGCGCTGGGCGCAGCAAGGGTACCACAGCAATCCGGACAAGACCGGACCTAACCCTACCGAGCTGGAGTCCTGGCGAACCGTTCGGCGAGCTGGCGCGCGCTGCGAGTGAGGTCGAAGTCCTCGATCACGCGGCTCCTGCCTGCGGCGCCCAGACGTTCCCCGAGCGCCGGCTCCTGGTAGAGGCGCCGCAGCGCGTCCGTGAGCTGCGTGGGATCGGCTGGCGGCACGAGGAGACCGGTCACATCATCCTCCACCAGCTCCGCAACACCCGAAATGGCAGTCGCGACCACCGGTCGCGCCATGGCCAGTGCCTCCATGAGCGCCACCGGAATCCCCTCCATCTTTCCGCTCGGAAGGATGACGCTGGGCTGCGCGACGACGTCGGCCGCACCGAGAAGCTCGACGACCCGATGCCTGGCCTGGTGGCCAAGAAGCTGGACGCGGCCCTGGAGTCCAGCCTCTGCGATCTGGTTCTCCAGCATCGGTCGCATCTCACCCTCGCCGATGAGGAGGCAGCGTAGCTCGACCCCCTCGGCGACAAGCCGGCGACAGGCCTCGATCAGATGCGCCTGGCCCTTCTGCGGTTGGAGGCTGGCGATGCACACGATCGTCCAGGGCGCCCCCGTCCGGTCCGTTGGAGGATGGAAGAGGCTGGTATCGGTGCCGCAATGGATGACGACGATGCGCTCGGCGGCGGGCCGGCCGTACAGCCGCTCCAGGAAGCGCTGGTTGAATTCCGAGATCGTCACCACGAAGGCCGCCCCTCGGATCTTCTCCTCGAGCATCGGCCGATCGACATAGATGTCGTGGGCATGCGCGGTGAAGCTGTAGGGGATGCCGGTCAGGCGCGACGCGACGTACGCCCCGAGGGCTGGGTGCGTAGCCCAGTGAGCGTGAATGTGGTCGATGGACAGCTCTTCCATCCGCCGTGCGAAGGTGGCCGCCAGCGGAACCACGGCAAGCGCACGCACGAGGAAGCGCGGGGAGCCGATGTTTCCGCGCAACGCGGCGGCCCAAGCCGACAGGTAGGCGCGAGGGCGCCGCCTCAGCCAATGGAGTTGCGCCGCAAGAACCGAGGGCGACGCCAGACGGACGTCGTGGGCGCGCGCGGCGAGGCGTTCGGCCTCTCGATGCTGTACCGGCTCCGTTTCCCGTACGAGGGGAAAAATCTCCACGTGGAGCCCAAGCTCTTCGAGGGCGACGATCTCGTACAGGATGAACGTCTCGGAGATCTTCGGGAATCGCGACATCATGTACGCGATGCGTGGCTGCTCCACCGCCGGAGCTCGGATCATCGCAACCGTCCGGTCTCGGTGGCGAGCTCCTGGTACAGCTCCTCGTATCGCGCTGCACACGCCTCCCACGTGTACTGCTGCTCGACCAGGGAACGCCCAGCTTCCCCCATCCTGGTCCGCTCCTCCGGATTGCCCAGCAGCCGGATGATGGCAGCGGCCAGTGGAGCGGCGCCATCCGCCACGAGCGCGTTCTGGCCGTTGTGGACGGGAAGGCCCTCGACTGCCAACGACGTGACGACCACCGGACGCGCCATCGCCATTGCCTCCAGCACCTTGTTCTTGATTCCACTTCCGCTGACCATGGGAGCGACAAAGACCGATGCGGCGGCCAGGTACGGGCGGACATCCTCGACCTCGCCCGTCACCTGGACGGACGCCGAAGCCATTGCTCGCACGTCGGGCGCCGGATCGCGTCCCACGATCGTGAGCCGCGTATCAGGCCGGGCCCGACGCACGATCGGCAGCACTTCGTTCGTGAAGTACCGCATGGCTGCTACGTTCGGCGGGTAGGACATGGCTCCCACGAAGACGAGGGTCGACGGAGACGGCTTCAGGTCCCGATGCGGGCTGAACCGGTCGGCATCCACGCCATTAGGCACCACCTCAACGCGCGCCTTCGGCGCAAGGGACCGCAATCGATCTGCGTCGGCATCGGCG
>JALZDF010000100.1 GCA_030862645.1 Chloroflexota bacterium | reverse complement strand
ACGCCGCATGGCGCCGCTTTGCAGCCGCCCAGGGCGCATCGTATTCCGCGGACGGGGCACTAACCATCTCCCGAGCCGGCGAGCACGGACGGGTCCGTGGCCGCGGACTGCGCCAGCTCGACCGGAGCCGTCGCCCGTTGCGGCTCCAGCAGGCTTGCGCCCGTCGCCGGGTCGAAGAAGTGGAAGCGCGAGGCGTCGGCGGCGAGCACGACCCGGGCACCCGGCCGCGCGTTCGTGCGCGCGTCCACGCGGGCGGTGAACAGCGCCCGCTCCTGCGACAGCAGCGTCGCGTCGTCCTCGCCCGCGTCGCGGATCTCGCCGGCGATCGGGGGCGCGTCGACGTGGAAGAAGACGTGCGCGTCGGAGCCGAGCTCCTCGACGACCTCCACGACGACCTCGATTCGAGCGGCCCCTCGGCCCCGTGCGAACTCGGCGTCCTCGAGAGACTCGGGCCGCATCCCGAGGACGACACCGGTCGCGCCCCGAGGCGGCCGGCGGCGGGAGTCGAGCGGCACCCGGTACTCGCCGAAGACGACGTCGTCGTCCTCGATCCGCGCTTCCACGAGATTCATCGGCGGCGAGCCGATGAACGCCGCGACGAACAGGTCGCGCGGCTCGCGGTAGAGCCGCTGCGGGGTGTCGAGCTGGAGGATGCGGCCGTCGCGCATGACCGCGACCCGCTGCCCGAGCATCATCGCCTCGACCTGGTCGTGCGTCACGTAGACCGTCGTCACGCCGAGACGCGCGTGCAGCTGGGCGAGGGAGGCGCGCATCCCGACGCGAAGCTTGGCGTCGAGGTTGGAGAGCGGCTCGTCCATCAGGAACACCGAGGGCTCCCGGACGATGGCGCGGCCGAGCGCGACGCGCTGGCGCTGGCCGCCGGAGAGGGCCTTCGGCTTGCGATCGAGGAAGCGCTCGAGGCCCAGGATGCCGGCGGCCTCCTTGACCCGAACGTCGATGTCGGCCTTCTTGACCTTGCGCAGCTTGAGACCGAACGCCAGGTTGTCGTACACGCTCATGTGCGGGTAGAGGGCGTAGCTCTGGAAGACCATCGCGATGTCGCGGTCCTTGGGAGCCACGTTGTTGACCACGCGGTCGCCGATGAGGAGGCGTCCGTCGCTGATGTCCTCGAGACCTGCCACGCATCGGAGTGCCGTCGTCTTGCCGCAACCCGAAGGGCCGACGAGGACCAGGAACTCGCCGTCCTGGATTTCGAGGTTGAGGTCGTTGACGGCGATGACGTCCTCGCCGTACCGCTTGTACATATGGTCGAACGTGACGGTCGCCATCGAGTACCTCGCTCCTGTCAGTCTCGGCAGGCCATGGCGGCCTGATGGCCCATGGTCGGGAAGGCATCATAGTACGGGCTGCAACCCACTCCGCCATCGATTTGGATCACGCATGCAACGCCTTCCCGGCTCGGCCCGACGCGCGGCCAGCCGCCTCACCATCCTCGTCCTGGCGCTGACCGCCTTCGGCCGGGTCCGCGAGACGCTGCGGCGGCGCCGGCAGGCCGTCGGCCGCCACCGTCGCGCCGAGCGCGATGTGCTGCCGTCGCTGTTCGATCGCCATCCCGCCGCCACCAGCGCGCCGCGCCGTCGCATCGGCCTCCGCAGCGTCCCTCTCGACCGAATCGTGGGCACGATGCGTTACCCGTCGCAGAACACCGCCGACTTCCTGCCGCTGCCGCGCCTGCGCGGCGAGAACTGGCGTGCCCGCTGGCAGCGCATCACGGGGGCGATGGATCGGCTCGCCATGCTGCCTCCGGTGGAGCTGGCGCAGGTCGGCGAGGACTACTACGTCGTGGACGGCCACAACCGGGTGGCCGCGGCGCTCCAAACGGGTGGCGTCGAGGTGGATGCCGACGTGACCCAGCTCCTCGTTGCTGGCGTGACGCAGCCTGGGCAGGCGACCCTCGACGCGAGCTCGCTCATCGGCGCCGACGAGCTCCGTCAGGCCGCCCAGGGGCGCCAGTCGCGAACGGTTGAGCGCCGCGGCGCGATCGACGAGGTCTCGCGGCGCGACCTGGCGGGCGATCGAGGAGAGCACCGGTGACCGATCGGCTCACCATCCGTTGGCCGGATCCGCTCCCGTTCGAGCACCGCGACGGGCGGCCGATCAGGATCCTCGCCGTGTCGGACGAGCCGGACCCGACCCTGGACTCCAGCGTGACCCGCGAGCGGATCGGTAAGGTGGACCTCATCATCGGCGCGGGTGACCTCGAGCCCGATTACCTCTCGTTCGTCGCCGACGCCTTCCACGCACCCCTTCGCTACATCCGCGGCAACCACGACGTCGGTCCGGCCTGGAGCCACACCCGACGGGCACTCCTGCCCGAGCCGATGCCCGATGGCCAGGTGATCGAGGAGGTCGGCATTCGCCTGATGGGCTTCTCCGGCTCGCCGATCTACAACGAGCGCGGCATGCAGGTCTCGGCGCTTGGCATGTGGGCCCGGGTCATCGGCGCCTGGACCGGCGCCTCGCGAGCGCGACCGGTGCTCCTGGTGACGCACGCGCCGCCCCGCGACGTCAACGACGATCACGATCTCGCGCACCGCGGCTTCACCGCCTTTCGCTGGCTGGCCGACCGGCTGGCGCCGCCGCTCTGGCTGCACGGCCACACGGCGCTCGTGCGCCGGGGCATCGACGACCGCACCGCGCGCCACAATGGCACCGTCTTCTACAACTGCACCGGCGCCACCCTGATCGAGCTCCTCCCGCCCTCGACCGATGGATGAGCCGGTCCCGATCCGGCGTGCCGCAGTCGGCTGCCTGCTGATCGCGGCGGCCGTGGTGGCGGTTGGCCTGCTCGTGCGGCCCGCCATCTTCAGCGTCGCGCCGCCGCGTGACGACAGCGTGGTGAGCATAGCCACCGCCGCCGAGGCACTGGCCGGACCGGCCCGGCACGAGCTCGTGCTCAGCCGCTCGCACGGCTGGTCGGGTGAGCGCGCGGCCGGGGGCGGGCGGGTGCAGGTCACCGTCATCCTGGCGCCGACGGCGGCCGGCGGCATTTCGGCGGTGAACGCCGCCAGCCCCGGTCGCGAAGACTGCCCGGTCGAGCTCGGTGCCGATCGGCTGGTCGACTGCGAAGGAAGCGCCTGGACCTACGACGGCATTCCGATCGACCCGGCGGATCCCGCCCTCGAGCGTGTCCACGTCGAGGTGGCATCGGGTTCTGTCGTCCTCGACATGACCGGGCCGGCCGAGGAGTAACCGCACCAAGCGGCACGGGGCGTGCAAGCGCCCGGCTGCACGACAAAGGAGGAACCATGCCTGAGCTCGGGATCTTCGGGTGGATCATCATCGGCCTCTTGGCCGGCGCCATCGCCGGCGCCTTCGTGCCTGGTCGCCAGCGCTATGGCTGCCTGGGCACCATGCTGATCGGCATCGCCGGCGGGCTCATCGGCGGCTGGCTGTGGGTCAACCTACTCGGGCAGAACGAGGCGTCCGGCTGGCTCGGCGCGCTCGTCATCGCGACGCTCGGAGCGGCCCTCGTGATCCTCGTGCTGCGCTCGATGGGCGGCCGCGATTGATCCGGTCTCGCGCCGGTTGACCACGCGGGGCGCATCGGCGACGATACGGCCCCCCGTCCTGACGCCCACGGGCGGGGGTCTATGGTGGCCTTAGCTCAATCGGCAGAGCATCGGATTGTGGCTCCGAAGGTTACGGGTTCAAGCCCCGTAGGCCACCCCACTCCACGCGCAAATCGGGGGCCAGCGGTGGCCCTGCTGGGCCAGTCCTACATCCGCCTAAGGACGCTGGTAACTCGACCGTTCTTGGGATTTCACCATCAGCTGGATTGATAACGTCGTGAATCGATGCGCCGATCCATCAGCCGCGACGGGCGGGCCTAGCGGACCTTGAGCGCATCGCGCGGCGCCCAGCAGCTCTGCTCGTGCCGGCCGACGGACGTCTGCGCATGAGCCGGTTGAGATCGCTTCGCCGCGGGTCATCGAGATGCGCGCGGGCGCGTCCTCAGTCGAGTACCTGCCCGAGTTGACGATCGCGCCGGTTATCGCGCGGGCCTGGTCTGAGGCGAGGAACGAATCAGCTTCGCGCTGTCGTCGTTCCGGGTACCGTGCCGGGGATAACCCGCACGGACCAAACGCAGATGGAACCGTCGGCAGTGGCAGACGACCTTAACGAGGTCTCCGTCCTAGTCAACGTTGCGCATCGACTACTGCTGGCCGTGCGCGACGACGTCGAGACCTCGTCCGCGCTCCAGGCGATTTTGGAGGACCTCAACGTCGCGCACGACCAGCTCGACCTCGTGCTGGAGCGCATTGGTCAGGCGATCGACCAAGTCGATGCCGCCCCGGATCGACAGCCTCGAGAGCAGCGGCCGGCCATCCACTGACGGCGCCCCGACCCGGTCGACGTCGAACCCGCGATGGCGGGCCAGCTGGCGCATGCTCACTGCCTAACTCGACGCCCTTCAGCAAGGTCGGTTGCCTGTCAACGGCCGGTCGGACGACCGATCTGAGCACAGGAACCGTCCAATGAGGTTCCACCGCCGCCTGAATTGGGGCGTCGTGACGAGGAGTCGAGAGCCGCGTCACCTCAGGGGCCCAGAGGCCCTTCAGGCTCACGCGGTGTGCCGCCGCCGGTCAGCTCGAGCGTCTCCATCATCTGATCGAGGACGGCCTTGTGGCCATCGTAGTCGCCGTCGGAACTCAAACCGGTACCCGCCGTCAAGACGCTGCCATCGGGCAGCTCGACCTCGTAGGCGTAGCTGCGGTCGCCTCGCGCCGAGAACGGTGCACCCGCATCACTCGTCTGCTCCCTCTCGGTCACCACCGCCAACAGCCCGGCAACTGTCGTCTCTGTTCGGCCGATGACCTTCCAGCCTTCGCCGGTCGGGGGCACGTCGGCCCAGCGTTCGAAGCTGATCGCGACCGTGGGCGGCAGCCCGGCATTGGGTGCGATGTCCATCGCCTGCGAGCTGAAGTACTTGCAGGCAGGGATCGGATCGCCGAACTCCTGCTCGACCTCGTCGTTCGTGAACCAGTTGGCCGGATAGCTGACGGCAAAGCCGAGTGCCTCGTTCGTACAGCGCTGGCGGTCGGCAAGTGCGCCGCCTGAGGGGTTGGGCGCTGGCAAGGATGCTTGCGGTGCGGGGGACGGTGGTGCCGACGCGCTGATCGACGGCGTCTCGCTCGGCGATACGGCGGCGGTCGGGCTATCGGTGAGTGCCGGTCCGCTGCCGAAGTTGCCCGGCAGCCGGGACAGGCCGAAGCCGGCTGCGACTGCGAGCGTCACGACCGCTGCGATGGCGAGTACGGGGCGCACGAAGGAGAAGAGCGACGAGCGTCGCCGCTGACTGACTTCTGCCGTGCGGCTCAGGAGACGCTCCGCGAGCCGTGAATCCGATGGCGGAGCGGCCGCCTCGAGCGCGCGGCTGAGGCGCAGCTCGAGATCGCGAAGATCGCGGTCAGCCTTCACGACAGACCTCCCTCCGATTGAGTGGAGCTCCGACTCTCCGCAGCCAACGCGGCCTGCATGATCCGAAGTGCGCGGTGCAGCTTGCTGCGGTAGGTGACCTCGCGGATCCCGAGCGCCTCGGCGGCCTCGGCATTCGACAGGTCCAGGTAGTAGCGAAGGGCGATGACGGATCGTTCCTCGTCGTTGAGGCGTCGAAATCCGCGGATCAGCTCATCGCGGTCGAGCAGGTGGTCGTGGCCACCTCCTGTCCGTGGTTCGTGCTGCGGGGCGAAGGAGACCTCACCGCGGCGTCGCTTCAGTCGCCGCCCCTCGTCGTAGCTGGCGTTGACCACCAGCCGCCGCAGCCAGGCCTCGAAGCGCTCCGCATCGCGCAGCTTGGGCAGGTCGCGCCAGGCGCTCAGAAGCGCCTCCTGGAGCGCGTCCTCAGCCCGGGCAGGATCCCGCAGCAGGAGACCGGCCAGTCCGTGCAGTCGGTCCAGATGGGGCCGTACCAGCGAGGCGAATGCCTCGTGATCGCCACGCTGTGCTCGCTGCACCAGATCGCTGACCAAATCGCTACCTCCGAGGGACGTAGGGCAGACGGCCGGCTCACACCGGCCGCCTGCGGGCGCCGGCTTCATGTCAGACCGCTCGTTGTGACAACCGGCGACCGGTCGCCAGGAGGGCCAGCAGGATCATCGCCAGCGCACCGGCCAGGGCCGGCAGCGCCGATGGAGTGGAGGCTCGCGGCGCGGAACCGCAGGCTGTCCATCATCGCGTCGAGGACGACCTTGTCTTCCTCGTAATCGCGGACGAAATTCGGAGCGTCGCTCGTTCCTGCCGACAGCCAGGCGTCGGGGCCGATCTCGATGCAGGGGTCGTCGTGGCGGGTGCCGGCTGGCTCGAAGCCTTCCTCGGCGACGGTCTTCTCAGCCAAGAAAGCGGGCCTGCCGTCGACGGTTGTGTGCGGCGTCACTCTCGCCAGGCGGTCCGTCATTGCCGAGACGAATGGTAATCGCCATCCCGCCGATCCCGGACTGCGGTGTAACCTCGAAATCCTCCGGGCCGAAGAAGTGGCAGGCCGCGACGTCGTCCCCTTCGCCGCCCTCGACGCGCTGGTTGTCGTACCAGCCGCGCGGCAGGCTGACCCGTAGCTGTCGTGGGTGTTCAAGCGCTGCCGGGTGAGGTCGACGGCGGCCACCGGCGCGGTGGCGGCGAGTGTCAGCACCAGCGGCAGGCTGATGACGGTAGGAAATGAATGGCGCGGCGCATCGAGGGGAGTTTCCAGTTCGTGGGTTCACCCTCTAGGCGCTCGCCGGACTCACCTCGTTGCGTCGCCGCGAGGTCCGCTGCTGCGGCGCCGAAAGCGGGGTTCCGGCGAACGGCAAGATCGACTGTGACGGTACTGACCGTGACAGCGAATGCCTCGGGTTGTCCGGCGCATGGGGCACCGAAAGCGCCAATGCGCGACTTGCCCCATACTTGAGCGACTACATGTGATCGATACGGCGCTCCGGTCAGCGCCGCGGCTCTTTCCCGAGTACGACGATTTCAGACCCCCATGCCCTGGCCGGGCCCCGCTGCGGCGGGTGGGCCCGTCAGGAGAATTTTGTGTCCTTCGACAAGCTCGGGCTGAGCCCCGAACTGCTTCGCGCCGTGGCAGACCGCGGTTACACAGAGCCGACCCCGGTCCAGCGGGAGGCGATCCCGCACGTGCTGGCCGGCCGTGATCTGCTTGCGGCGGCGCAGACCGGAACCGGCAAGACCGCCGCGTTTGTGCTGCCCATCCTCCAGCGCCTGTCCGCCACGCCGGCGGCGCACGACCGAGCGGGCGTTCGCGTGCTGGTGCTGACGCCGACCCGCGAGCTCGCAGTCCAGATCGAGGAGAGCGTCCGCACCTACGGCGCCCACCTGCCGATCCGCTCCGCGATCATCTACGGCGGCGTGCCGATGGCTCCGCAGGTCGCCGCGCTGCGGCGCAGCCCTGAGATCGTGGTCGCCACGCCGGGCCGTCTCCTGGACCACACCTGGCAGGGAAACATCGACTACGGCGCCGTCGAGGTCTGCGTCCTGGACGAGGCCGATCGGATGCTCGACATGGGGTTCATCGACGACATCCGCCAGATCCTGTCCTGGCTGCCCGCCCAGCGCCAGAACCTGCTCTTCTCGGCGACCTTCTCCGACTCCATCAAGCGCCTCTCGGCGAAGCTGCTGCGCGAGCCGGCATCGGTCCAGGCGACGCCCAGCAACACTGCCACCGAGCTGGTGCGCCAGGTTGTCCACCTCGTCGATCGCGACGCGAAGAGCTCAGCGGTCGTCCGGCTCGTCCGTTCCGGCGAGGTGCGGCAGGCGCTCATCTTCGTGCGCACCAAGCATGGCGCCGACAAGCTGGCGTCCCACCTGTCGCGCGCCGGCATCAGGACGGCCGCGATCCATAGCAACAAGGGCCAGCTGCAGCGCGAGGCGGCGCTCGAGGACTTCAAGGCCGGGAACGTGAACGTCCTCGTGGCGACGGAGGTGGCTGCTCGCGGCCTCGACATCGCGGCACTCCCGCACGTCGTCAACTACGAGCTGCCGACGGTCACCTCCGACTACGTCCACCGCATCGGACGCACCGGCCGTGCCGGCATCGATGGCGTGGCGATCAGCCTGGTAAGCCCCGAGGAGCTGCCGCAGCTGGCCGACATCGAGAGGTTGCTCGGGCGCGCGATTCCGCGGGAGCCGATTCCCGTGAGCGCGTCCACTCCGATGACGGGTGGTCAGCGGCTGCAAGACGGCCGTGGGACGCACCGGCCGTCGACGGGCCGACGACCGGCCAACCGGTCCGGCGGCTGGAGCGGGCTCCCTGGCGAGCGGCGGGCGAATGTCGGCGTCGGAGGCGGCTGAGTGAATCGCTCTCGATCGAAGGCTCAGGATCGCTCGATCGCCCAGACCTCCTGGTTGACCACGTTCTCGAGCAGCTCCTGGCGGCCCGATACCGGCTGCGGCTCGATCCCATCGCCGACCACCCACTCCTCCAGCGAGGCCAGCGTCGCGTCGCCCGAACGGATCGAGGCTCCCATCTCGCCATCCCAGCCGGCATAGCGCTCCTCGCGCATCTCGTCGAGCGAGCCGTGCTCGATCAAGGCGGCGGCCACGAGGAGGGCCCGCGCCAGGGCGTCGATGCCGCCGATGTGGCCGTGGAAGAGGTCGTATCGGTCAAGGCTCTGGCGGCGCAGCTTGGTGTCGAAGTTGAAGCCGCCGGTCGTGAAACCGCCACCGCGCAGGATCTCGTACAGCGCCAGGGCCAGCTCGTCGACCGAGTTCGGGAACTGGTCGGTATCCCAGCCGTTCTGGTAGTCGCCGCGGTTGATATCGATACTGCCGAATATCCCGGTAGCCATCGCGGTGGCTATCTCGTGCTGGAAGCTGTGCCCGGCAAGCGTGGCGTGGTTGGCCTCGATGTTCACGCGGTACTC
>JALZDF010000084.1 GCA_030862645.1 Chloroflexota bacterium | reverse complement strand
ACCACGAGCGGCTCAGCCACTCCGCGCTGCTGCAGAAGGTCGCCCGGGAGCGCTCCACTGATTCCGTCAGCATCGACCGCATGGCGCTGCGGCGCGCCACCTCGCGGCGCCTGGCCGCCACGGTCGCCGCGGCGACGCTCACCTTCGTCATCGCCGCGGCCGCTGCCGCCACCCAGCAGACCGAAGCGGCCGCATCGCCTCATTCGGCCGGCGGCGGAGTCACCCTCCTTCGCTGATCAGAGCCCTCCCTCCGCGAACCGACGTCGGGACCCGAGCCCGGCGTCGTCGCGTGTGCCCCTTCGGTTGGTGACCGGCTCGGGCATCGGGTAGAATCGCGCCCCTCAGGCGGGCGGGAGTAGCTCAGCTGGCAGAGCGCCACCTTCCCAAGGTGGATGTCGCGAGTTCGAATCTCGTCTCCCGCTCCACGCTCCGCCCAGCCCATCCCTTGCGTGGCAGCTCATCGGGCGACTGGATCGCCCTCCAGCGTGCTGAGGAGCGCGATCCACATGACCGCGGCGACGATGAGGGAGAGGAGCTCGATGGTCGGCATGCCGTTCTGACGCATGCCATGCCGATTTGGATGCATGCCGGTCGAACCCCGGGCTGCTCGATCGTCGTAGGTTCTAGGGGACCAAAGCGAGGCATCCGAGGAGGAACACAGCGATGAAGCATGGCGACTTCACCCACATCGAGATCCCGGCCGACGACCCAGAGCGGGCCAGGCAGTTCTACACCGAGCTGTTCGGCTGGACATTCGCGCCGCCGGTCCCCGGGTTCGAGGGGTACCACGTGTTCACCACGCCTGCCGGCGAGGCCGGAGCCGGCGGCGCGATCGGCAAGCGCGGCGAGTTGGCTCCAGAGAAGCTGCGGACTTACGTGCACGTCGACTCCATCGAGGAGAGCCTGGCGAGGGTCGCGGAGCTGGGAGGCACCGTCGTCGAGGGCAAGAGCGACGTCCCGGGCATCGGCTGGTACGCGGTGCTGAAGGATCCCGAGGGCAACGAGATGGCCCTCTGGGAGCGACTTCCGCAGGCGCCAGGCTCCTGATGGGCCGGCGTATGCTGGCCGGCATGCGCCGCACACGGCCCCTGTCGCTGGCGATCGCCGCGCTCCTGCTGGGCGCCTGCTCCGGCCCGGGCGCCAGCGGAGCGCTACCGTCGATGAGCAGCCGCCCGTCGTCGACGGAGGGCGGCGCTTCGAGCACGCCCCGTCCGACAACCTCGGCGGCCGCAACGCCGACGCCGACCCTGACGGCAGAGCCTCTTGCCTGGGCGTCGCTGGACGTCACCGGTCCCGCCGCCCGGGAGGATCACACCTGGACCCTGGATCCGGGCGGCGAGATCGCGTACCTCTTCGGCGGCCGAGACGGCACGACCGTCTTCGACGACGCGTGGGCGTTCGATCTCACCGCCGATGCATGGACGCGCCTCGAGCCGTCCGGCGGGCCACCGGCGCGCTTCGGCCACGAGGCCGCCTGGGTGAGCGGCGTTGGGCTTGTCCTGTTTGCCGGGCAGGCCGACGCGTCGACCTTCTTCAACGACCTGTGGGCCTACGATCCTGCCACGGACGCCTGGACCCAGCTGCCCGCCGCCGGCGCGCAGCCCACGGCTCGCTACGGCTCGTGCGCATCGCTCGGGCCGGACGGCCGCCTGTGGGTCAGCCACGGCTTCACGGAGGACGGTGCACGCTTCTCCGACACGCGTGCCTACGACTTCGCCACCTCGACCTGGACCGATGAGACCCCCGAGGGGACGCGACCGGTGGAACGCTGTCTCCACGGATGCTGGTGGACCGATGACGGCGCCCTCGCGCTGTACGCAGGCCAGACGACCGGCGTGACGGCGCTCGGTGACCGCTGGATGCTTGCGGATGGAACGTGGTCGCGTCTCGATGGCGCCCTGCCGCCGGCGCGGAACCTGTACGCGCGAGCCCGCCTCGATGGCGCGACGCTGGTCTTCGGCGGCCAGGCGCTGGACGGGACCTTCCACCACGACCTCTGGCTCCTGGAGGACGGCGCGGCCGACGCGACGGCTCTCGATCCGTCGGGATCCGCTCCGCCGGGCCGTGCCGGCGGCGAGCTGGTCATGGACGAGTCGCGCGGCCGCGCACTGCTGTTCGGCGGTCGCGATGCGGAAGGAGCTCTTGACGACCTCTGGGTCCTCGGCGGCATCTGAGACCGCTGGCCCGCGGATTGCTCGGCCGAGGGCATGACCATCACGAATGCCCCCGAGCTGGTCGATGCACCGGCCTGGTCGATCCGGCCCGAGCAGCCCGTCGACCTCGATCAGATTCACGAGCTCCATCGCGAGGCCTTCCGCGGGCCCGCCGAGGCCGAGCTGGTGGACGCCGTCCGGGCCGGCTCCGACTTCATTCCGGCCCTCTCCCTGGTGGCGGTCGCCGATGACGGCAGCGTGCTCGGTCATGTCCTGGTGAGCCGCGTCGAGTTCTTGGCAGATCGCGAGGGCGCACGCCCAGAGCCGGCACTGGCCCTCGCACCCCTCGCCGTGCTGCCGCCCCATGCCGGGCATGGGATCGGATCGGCCCTGACCCGCGAGGTCCTCGGCATGGTCGACGAGCGAGACGAGATCCTTGTCGCCGTGCTCGGGGCCCAGAGCTTCTACGGGCGCTTCGGCTTCCGCCCGGCTTCCGACGCCGGCATCCGCTCGCCGTTCGATGCCGCCGGACCGGCGTACCAGGTGCGGCCCATCGCCGACCGGCCGCTCGAGCCCGGCAGCGTCAGCTACCCAGCCGTATTCGACGCCGTCACGAGCTAACCGCCTCCGCCGGGGCCGCTGTTACCGCCGCCGCCACCGCCGGGACCGCTGTTGTCGTCACCATCCGTTTCGCTCGGCTCCGGCGTCTCGATCTCGTCACCGTCCGTCCCGGTCGGCAGGGGCGCCGGGGTGGGCGAGGCCGAGATGCTCGGTGTCGGCGTGGGCGTCGGCTCGGCCGTGGGCGTCGGCTCGGCGGTGGGAGTCGGTGTCGGCGTGGGCGTGGGCGTCGGCATCACGATCACACTCGGACTCGGGCTCGTACCGGTGTTCGTGCGCGCCCGGTTCGCCAACTCGCCGAGCGTGACGGCGCCAACCACCGCGGCAAGCACCACGGCGGCGGCCAGCGCGAGCCGCGCCGGCCCGTGCCAGGTCGCGAGGATGCCGAGCAGCGATGCCCACCATCCGGCCCTCGGGGTCGGCTCACCGCCGATGGTCGCCCGGATGCGCGCCGACAGGTCCAACGGTGGCACGTCGGCCAGGTCGGCCGCGTAACGCTCGAGCTCCTGGCCAAGGCGATCCAGCTGCGGATCGGTGCGCCCCAGCTCGCCGGAGTCGAAGGGATGCCGGGTCATCGGTCCATCCCTCTGCCGAGCACCGGGCGAAGGCGCTCGAGCCCTCGCCGCAGCTGCGTCTTCACCGTGTTGATGGGCCGATGGGTGGCGTCGGCGACCTCCGCCAGGGAAAGCTCGGCGAAGAAGCGAAGGGCGACGATCTCCCGGTAGGGATCCGGCAGGGCCTCGACGGCGGCCCGCAGCTCATCGCGCCGCTCGGCGGCGACGAGCACGCCCGGCGGATCGGTCCGCGTATCTTCCAGCACCGGCTCCGGGACTGCTGCGATGTCCACGGTTGGCCGACGCTGCGCGAGACGACGAAAGGCCTGGCGGGTGGCGATGCGAAGCAGCCAGCCCTGCAGCGAGCCCTCGCCACGGAAGGTCCCGATCGCGCGATACGCGGCCACGAAGCTCTCCTGTGTCACGTCCTCGGCGTCGTGCGGACGTCCGAGGATGCGCAGGCAGGCGCGGTACACCGTGCGCGTCTCGCGCTCGACGAGGAGACCGAACGCCTGCCGATCGCCGGCGAGCGCGGCATCGACGAGGGCGCGGTCGTCCACGCCCTCATCGTGCCATGTCCCTGCCCACATGCGTGCGAAGGGGTCTCAGTCGTCGCTGCCGGGGCCGGAGTTGTCATCGTCGTCGTCGTCACCGGGACCCGAGCTGTCATCGTCGTCGCCGCCATCACCGGGACCCGAGCGGTCGTCGTCGTCGTCACCGTCACCGGGACCCGAGCGGTCGTCGTCGACGAGTCCCTCGGCCGATGGGCTGGGCGACGCGTCGTCGTCGTCCACGTCATCGAAGGTCGCCTCGGGCGAGGCGCTGGTGGATGGCGTCGGCGAGGCGTCGTGCTCGTCCGGATCGTCGCCGAAGGACGCCGATGGCGATGGCGAGGTCAGGTGGTCGTCGG
>JALZDF010000113.1 GCA_030862645.1 Chloroflexota bacterium | reverse complement strand
CCACCTCGTGCCGCGCACCGACCGCGACGGGCATGACCGCGTGCGCCGAGCCCGCTCGTATCGGTCCGCGCTGTCCGTCTATTCGCCGCCGGACTGCGACGACCTGGTGATCGTCGGCCGAGGTCTCGCCGGTCGCCTGGAGGTCAGCCTCGAGGTGGCTCCCGCCCGACGCGGCCGGGGCATCGGCGCGTCGCTGGCTGCGAGGGCTCGGAGCCTGGCGCCGCACGGCGAGCCGATCTTCGCCCAGGTCGCGCCGGGCAACGTGGCGTCCCTGCGCGCATTCCTGGCAGCGGGATACCGGCCCATCTGCTCGGAGGTGCTCTTCCTGCGGCGAGGGCGTTCCGAAGCGCGTTCGCCGGACGAACCGGAATCGGACGGCTCGCCCTCATGAAGCGCGCGCTCGCCGGCGTTCTCCTCATGACGGCGCTGGTGGTGGGCACCGCGATCCTCGGCGCGCTGCTCCTGCGAGATAACGACCCTCCCGACGACGGGTTCAGCCTGCGGCGGCCGGCCGCCGGCGAGGTCCGGGCCGACCACCTGGCCGACGGGACGCCGGTCTGGGTCATCGGCCACGCCGATGGAACGGTCGACGTGCTGTCGGGCTTCGATCCACACATGCCGTCGCATCTCGGCAAGCTGCTCTGGTGGTGTCCCGCCGCGCGAGCTCTCGACAATCCCCACCACGGGTCGAAGTGGGACGAATTCGGCGTGAAGCTGGGCGGTCCGGCGCCGGCCGGGCTGCCTTCATGGGAAACCGCGGTGCAGGGCAGCCGCATCTTCGTCGGTGACATTCGGCCCGCACCGCTGATCGGCACCGAACCCGCCGGTCCGCCCGAGGTCGAACGCGAGTGGTGCGGCTCCGACGACGGCGTGGTCGTTCACACCTTCGACGGTTGGCCCGCATGGGACTCGGTCGTCGAAGCGATCGAGGCGGCGCCCGCCGGATGGATATTGGTGGAGGGGCGGCTCGTCCCCCAGGGCGGCGGGATCGTGCGCCTCTGCTCGCCCACCGATTGCAACGACGGCGTCAACACCGCCATCGAGCCGCTCCCGCCGGAGGTCGCTGGGCTCGACCCGTGGCCCGACCCGCGCTTCCTCGCCCGAGTCCGCGACGGCACGCTCGTCGACATCACCCGGATCGTTCATCTCGACGCCGCACCCTGAGCCGGCGGACCTCGTCGCGGCCGAGGGAGCCGCCTGTCACCACTCGCCGCCACCTCGGCTACCGGGTGGCCGGCCAGTCGCCAACGTCCTCGATCGAATCGGCGAACCCGCCGGGCGCGAAATAGCGCTCGACCGTGTCCGCCTGAGATTTGCGACTCGGCTCAGGCAGGGCCGGGTCGCCGAAGACACTGGCGGCATCGACGCCGATATCCTCGAACATGCGCTCGTAGCGGAAGTAGACGATCGCCTCCGGGTCGACGGTGGCGTCGCCGTACCCAGCGAAGAACCACGCCTCCTCCTGCGGCTCGACCTTGCGCGCGATCCGCGAGCCGATCACGAATAGCAGGTCGCGCTCGCGCGGCGCCAGCATCGGGCCGTCCCAGTCGACGAGCAGGATGCGTCCATCATCGGCGACCAGGATGTTGGCGGCATGGATGTCGGCATGGCACGGCACGCGCTCGAAGGGTCGATAGGCGAGCCGCCTGCCGAGCTCGCCCGCCCGTTCGAGCAGGACGCCGATGCGGTCGGCCTGCGCATCGAGGAACGAGCGCAGCCGCTCGGCCGCCGGCGAGTCCAGCGCGGGCCGCTGCGACAGCACGATCCGCAACTCGGGCGCCGACGGCAGCGCGAACGCCTCCGCCGGCAGCCGATCGGCGAACTCCCGTTCGAGGCCGCTCTCGTGGACGGCTCGCAGGGTCGAGCCGAAGGCGCGCCACTGCTCGGCCGACATGCCGGCCTCCATCGCGTTGCGGCCGGAGACGAACGGATAGACGACGACGGTGCGATCGTCCCCCATCGGCTCGGCCAGCCGTCCCTTCGTCGTGCGAAGAGGCGCCAGCACGTTCGTCACGCCGGCCTCGAGGAGGGCGCGGGGCACCTCGAGCGGCGGTTCCGGGAATGGCCCGACCCGGATCTTCACGAACCAGGGCCCGCCGGTGCCGCGCATCTCGTAGGAGGCTGCGCGCAGATCGTAGCCAGGGACGAAGCGCGCGGCGCTGGGCTCGATGCCGTAGGCGATCCGAAGGCCACGCCTGAGCTCGGGGCCATCGAGCCCGGGATCCTCCAGCATCCTCCCGCCTACGGTGCGTCGGTGACGGCAGCCCCCGTCAAGGTGAGCACCACCGCCTCGGTCGCCTCGGCCTTGCCGCGGAGATCGAGCCGCCGGCGTTCGAGACCGGCCACTCCGGCCGCCCGGGCGGCGGCTTCGGTGAGCAGGATTTCGCCCCTGCCGGCGGCGGACGACAGCCGGGCGGTGACGTTCACGTTGTCCCCCAGGGCGGTGAACTCGACGTGGTCGGCGGTCCCGACGACGCCGACGAATGCCTCGCCGGTGTTGATACCGATCCCGAGCGGCGCCCAGGGCGCATCGGCCTCGTGGCCGGTGGCGCGAAGTAGATCCAATCCCGCGTCGACCGCCTGCGACGCGTGGCCGGCTCCCGCCAGGGCCGGCACGAAGATGGCAACCACCTCGTCGCCGACGAACTTGTCAACGATCGCCTCGTGCCGGATAAGCACCTCGGCCGCAGTTCGGTAGAACCGGTCGAGCAGCGCGCGGAAGCTGGTGGAGCTCATCGACTCGGCCAGGTGGGTCGAGCCGCGGATATCGGCGAACAGGATCGTGCACTCGATCTCGGCGCCGTCGCGCCGCCGATACATCTGCTTGAAGCAGCCGGCGCAATAATCGGAGTTGCCGGCCCATCGCCCCTTGCCGATCAGCTTCAGCATCGGCCCGCCCGGACCGCCGAACGGCGAATGGCACATCTTGCATCGCGGAGCGCTCGGGAGCGCCCGCCACATGCGACGCAGCCTGCGGATCCGTCTGTCTCCCTGGAGATCGGCACGGCCCATCCGGTCGGCGTCGGTGTCGTGCTCGTTCGGGCGCTGGGCGTTCATGCGTGCTCATTGTCCGCCGCATCGGCAAGGCAACCTTCGGCGTCTGTCGCGGTACGCGCCGCCGCCGTCTCCCGCCCGGCGCCCTGGGATGCGCCGGTGACCACGACGACCTGCTGGCCGAGCGGCCGACTTACAAAACCGGTCCCGGAGTGGGCTACGGTCGGCCGGACCGTGGGCCCGCGGCACGCAGGTCGCCCGCGGCCGGCGCGCCGGACAGCGAGCTGGGAGCGTCCAGGTTGGCTCCCGGGTCCACCCCGACGCCGAGCCGATCCACCAGCTCCCCTCCGAGCCAGCCGGTCACCCCGGCCAATGCCAGGCCCGCGAACGAGAAGACGTACGCGAGGGCGCTCGCTTCGTAATCGACGGCGCCGGCGCGCAGCAGCCAGCTGATGGCAAAGAGCACGAGCACGACGGCGTTGCCGCCGCCGTGCAGCAGGCCGATCCGCTTCGCGCGCGTCTCACCCGGAATGTGCATCCAGTCCCACACGCCGAAGACCGCTGCCAGCAGCCCGCCCACGATTCCGGCCGCGATATTCCAGAAGGCGACCGTGCGGAACGCCGCGTCGTCGGTCAGGAGGTGGACGACATCGAAGACGACGGCCGCCGACAGCAGGCCCAGTGGCAGGACGATCAGCATCGGGTGCACCGGGTGTCCGAATAGCTTGGCCCTGCTCTCCATCGGGCGGCTCCTCTTCGAGGGTGGTGGGTTCACGGCGAGTTCATGCACGGCCGATGCCAACCACCGGTGCCGCTCGGTTGCCGATGGAGTCCCGGAGAGACCGGGTCAACGCATCCACTCCTCCAGGAACGCGGCCAGCTCGGCCAGCATCCCCTCGCCCGAGAGCAGCGCTTCGTCGTTGTGGTGGGCCGCGGGCAGCTCCGAGAACCGCTTCGGCTCCGTCGCAGCCTCGAAGACCTGGCGGCTGAGCCGGGGCGGGACGATCTCGTCCCGCTGCCCGACGATGACGAGCAGTGGCGCCCGCACCGACTCGGCAAGCTGCCGCTCCAGCGGATAGCGATCCCAGACGAGCGGCTCGAACACCGGCAGGTAGGGATAGTGATGCCTTCCCATCGCCACGATTGAGGGGAACGGCGAGCGCAGGATGAGCGCCGCCGGGGGCGCCTCCGTGGCCAGTCCGCCACAGACGGATGCTCCCAGCGACTCGCCGAAGTACGCCACGCGCCCCGGATCGACCTCGGGCCGGCCGGCGAGAGCACCCGCGGCGGCCCGCGCATCGGCCCTGAGCCCGTCCTCGGTCGGCGACCCTGGGTTGCCGGCATAGCCGCGGTAGTCGAAGAGGAGGGCGTGATAGCCGCGCTCGGCCAGCCCCGCAGCCAGTGGGAGTCGATGCGCTCGATTGCCAGCGTTTCCATTGCAGACCAGCACCGCCGGTCCGGGCTCGGTGCGCCCTTCAGCGGCGCGGACGAACCAGGCACCCAGGCGGACCCCATCGTCGGTCGTGATCTCGATGGGCTCGACTCCGGGTGGCGGCTCGCCGGCGGGTGCCGTCGACGGAAAGTACAGCGAGCTGCGCTGGGTGACGTACATGAGCGCGGTCAGGATCAGCAGTCCCAGCGCCACCACCGCCACGGCCTTGAGCGCAACGTCGAGCAGCATCGCCTCACGGTATCGTCCGGCCGCAACCGCGCCCCCGACACGCGCGCGACAGCGCCGGCCGCTCAGCGAGGCGTGCCGCGAAGGAGCGCCTCAGGGCCGGAGTCATTCGGCGATAAGCGCGGTCCATCGTCCAGGGAACGATCTGGTGCCGTCGGCAAACGGTGGATAAACGGGTCGACATCGGCGGGACAATTGGGAGCAGAGGACGGGGAGCACGGACGCGCGCGGCCGCGATGGCGGCCCTCGGGTGCGGCGATCGGGACCGCTGACGAGACCGACCCGTCCTCGGTGGAGATGCGCCGCGCCGGCCCAGGCAGGAGCGCCGGAACGGCGCCACGGGAGGTGCCCATGCAATGGTTCATCGTTGAAGCACCCAACCGGCCCGGCGAGTTCGCCCGTCATGCGGATGCCATCGCCAAGCGGGGGATCAACCTCGCCACCGTGGTCTGTCTCGGGATCGGCGACCGCGGCGGTGCCGGCTTCTATGCGACCGATGAGGCCGGATTGAGGACGGCCCTGAACGATGCCGGAATCGCCTTCCGCGAAGTGGAAGCGGTCACCGCGAGGCTCCAGGACAAGCCCGGCACCGTCGCCGATGCGGCCCGACGCCTGGGCGATGCCGGCGTCAACATCGAGCTGCTGGTGCCGATGGGCATGAGCGGCCAGGGGGAGGTCACGGTGGCCTTCGCCGTCGACAAGGCGGACCGGGCCCGCACGGCGTTGGGCGATCTCGCCGTCACCGGGGCGACCACCGGGGCTACGCGCTGAACGATCGTCACGACCGCTGACCGCCGCCGTGCCAACTCCTGCCTGGCGCGGGGGCGGCCGGCCTAGGCCGGTTGCCCGGCGTTCAGCGCCGAACGCACCACCGCGTCAAGGTGGGCTGCCCATCCGAGCCCATTGCCGGTCCAGCCGCAGCCGCAGTCGACGAGCCGGTTGCCGTGGTCGTCCAGGCGGGCCACGGCGGTGTGACGCCCGATCTCCGCGCGACCCGCGCGAACCATCCGTCGCCGCGCGGCACGGTATGTCCAGTCCTGCCGCCGGTCTGCCAGGCCGGTCACAGGTAGTCCGCTTCCGAAGCGATCAACGTCGCTGGCATGCGGTCAACCATACCAGATGTGGTGGTTCGACGACGTCCTGTCCCACATGTGGCGTCCCGAGCAGGCGGTGGTGCGTCAACGCAACGTTCGCTCGAGGACCTCGATGGCGTCCCGTTTGCGCGCCACGACATGCTCGAGGAGATGCTCGGTCGCTTCTCCCTCCGCATCGTCAGCATCGGCAGGTATGGCCAAGACCAGGGCGTCGAGCGTCTCGCGCTGGCCGGCCACCAGTGATTCGACCGCCGCGCGCCACTCGTCCGCGGGTTCGATGGTTGCGACCGCCAGCTTCGGCATGGCGCCCAGGGAGGCAACCCTGGCCGCGAGTCGTTCGAGGTCGCGAATGTCATCGGCGGCGAACCGACGCAACTGATCGGCAAGCGCGATCCCGTCGGGTCCCGGAAGCGTGCCGCCCGCGATCGCGGCCGCCAGGGCATCCCGCGCGAGCAGCGGCAACACCTCCATGAGATGTTGGGTCAGCGCGCCGGCGTCCGTCTTCTCGCCCATACGCCGCGCCGATGCAACCGACGTGCCGGTTCGGCGTGAGGTCGGGCCCGAAGGGTCATGCCAGGTGGTGGCACCTGTGATGCTGTGCGGCAGGGCATGATCCGCCGCGTCGGGGTCGTCCTTGCCGCCACGGCCATGGCCGCGACCTCCTGCCTCCCGGCACCGGTGACCGACCGCGGGCGGGATGTGGCCACCCTGTATCAGCTCTTCATGATCGCGGCCGCCGGGGTCTTTCTGCTCGTCATCGGTCTGCTGGCCTGGACGATCGTTCGCCACCGCGGCCAGCCGGGCCGCAGCGTGCCGATGCCGCGACAGGTCCATGGCAACCTTGCCCTGGAAGTCACGTGGTGGGCCATCCCGACGGCCCTCGTCGTCGTTCTCGTCGCGTTCACCGTCAGCGTGCTTAGCAGCGTCGACGCCCGCGAGGAGGAACCGGCGGTCACGGTCGAGGTCGGCGGCTTCCAATGGGGCTGGGAGTTCACGTACGCCGAGAGCGGGGTGGTGGTGAGCGGCACGGCCGCCGATCCTCCCACCCTGAAGCTTCCCGTGGATCGGACGATTGCGTTCGTCATCACGTCGCGAGACGTCGTCCACTCGTTCAACATCCCGACCTTTCTCATCAAGCGCGACGCAATCCCCAACCGCGAGAATCGCTTCGACGTGGTGATCGAGGAGGAGGCGACGTACGGCGGCCAGTGCGGCGAGTTCTGCGGCCTGCTCCACGCGCGACAACTGTTCGAGATCGACGCCGTCCAACCCGACGCCTTCGATGCCTGGCTCGCCGAGCAGGCGGCGACGCAGCCGTGACCGCCGGCGAGGAAGGGCTGCGCCCGGCCGAGCGTGACTACCTGGCCGATCCGTATGTTCGCGAGGGACTGGTCGCCTGGCTGACGACCACCGACCACAAGAAGATCGGCGTGCTCTACATGGCTTCGGCGTTCGTCTTCTTCTGCCTGGCCGGCACTTTCGCTCTCGTGATGCGCGCAGAGCTGGCCGTTCCCGAGCTCCAGCTCCTCGATCTCGAAACCTATAACCAGCTCTTCACGATGCACGGCACGGCGATGATCTTCTTCTTTGCCACGCCGATGGTGATCGGTCTCGCCAACTACCTCATCCCCCTCCAGATCGGTGCGCCCGACGTCGCGTTTCCGCGCCTCAACGCCTTCACCTATTGGCTCTTCATCTTCAGCGCCGTCATCGTCTTCGGCGGCTTCCTCCTCACCACCGGGCCGGCGGCGTTCGGGTGGTACGGCTATCCACCGCTCTCCACCGAAACCTATTCCCCGGGCTTCGGTGCCGACCTATGGGTCGTGGGGCTGCTCCTCGCCGGTGTCGCCTCGATCCTGGGCTCGGTCAACCTGGTCGCCACCATCTTCGCCATGCGCACGCCGGGACTGGGCATGCTCCGGCTGCCGATCTTCACCTGGAACATCCTGGTGACCTCGATCCTGATCATGTTCAGCTTCCCCGTCCTGGGGGCGGCGCTGGCGATGCTCTTCATCGACCGCAACCTCGGTGGCAGCTTCTTCACAACCGCCGGGGACCCGCTCGTGTACCAGCACCTGTTCTGGTTCTTCGGTCATCCCGAGGTGTACATCATCGCGTTGCCGTTCTTCGGGGTGGTGACGGAGATCGTGCCGGTCTTCAGCCGCAAGCCGCTCTTTGGCTACAAGGCCTTCGTCTTCGCCACCATCCTCATCGGCGCGTACAGCTTCAGCGTCTGGGCACACCACATGTTCACCACCGGGGCCGTCGCCACGATCTACTTCGCGATCACGTCGTTCCTGATCGCCATTCCGACCGGCGTGAAGTTCTTCGGCTGGATCGCGACGATGTGGCGCGGAAGCCTCTGGTTCGCGACGCCGCTCCTCTATTGCGTCGGGATGATGGGGACCTTCCTGATCGGCGGAATCACCGGCGTCTTCCTCGCCTCTCCACCGATCGACTACGCGGTGCACGACACCTACTACGTCGTGGCCCACATGCACTACGTGCTGTTCGGCACGTCCGTCTTCGCAATGTTCGCCGGCATCTTCTACTGGTTCCCCAAGATGACCGGCCAGATGCTGGACGAGCGACTCGGCAAGCTCCAGTTCTGGCTCCTCTTCATCGCCTTCAACGTCACGTTCTTCCCGATGCACCAGCTGGGCCTCGACGGCATGCCACGGCGGGTCGGCGACTACACCCAGGCGTCTGGCTGGACCGATCTCAACATCCTCGCGACGGCCGGAAGCGCCCTCTTCGTCGTCGCGATCCTCATCTTCATCTGGAACTTCATCACCTCGCTGCAGATTGGGCCGCCGGCAGGCGACGACCCTTGGGGCGGGCACACCCTCGAGTGGGCCACCAGCTCGCCGCCGCCCCATCACAATTTCACGCGCATGCCGCCGATCACCTCGGACCGGCCGGTCCTCGACGAGCGCCTCCAGGTGCGCGAAGAGCGCCAGGGCGGCGAGGTCACGGGGCCCGCACCGTCCCGATCGCAGGCCGAACGACGGCGCCATGAGTGAGGAGCTGCGCCTCTTCCTGCGCACCGCGCTCTACGCGGCGGCCGCCGGGCTCGTCTACTGGCTGGTGAGCTACGAGCCGGCCGGAACGGTGCTGCTCGGAGGCCTGCTTCTCGCGCTGATCGCCTTCATCGGCATGGCGACCGTCTTCGCGCCGGCCGCCATCGGCGGGACCCGAGGTCGCGGCGCGATCGCGACCGTGAACCGGGTCATCGGCTTCGACGAGCCGGCGAACGCCGCCGGGCCTCTCGAGGGCGGCCCCGAGCTCATCCCGACCACGAGCCCGTGGCCGATCGTCAGCGCGGCGGCGGCCGTCCTCATCGGGCTCGGCCTGATCTTCGGTCCCTGGCTGCTGGCTCCCGGCGTGGCGGTGCTCGGGGCGGCGCTGGTCGGCTGGCTCACCCAGCTCGACCGGCGCTAGTCCGCTACTCGTCCTCCTCGAACCCGCCCTGGGGGGTCCGTCGCAACCGCACCGCCTGGGGCCGATGACCCTGTGCGGCGGCCACCTCGCGACGCTGGAGCTCGCGGCAGATTCGATACGTCAGCACGCCGGTGATCGCCGGCAGCACGATCACGCCGACGCGCAGCAGATCCGTCGTCGCCTCCACGGGCAGGTTGAAGATCAGGGCGGCAACGTCGTTGCCCGCCGAAATCGTGAGGACCACGAACACGGTGAGCGCCGTCGCGCCGATCGCCGTTCGGAGTGGCGCATCCCGCGGCCGATCGAGCAGGTGGTGCTCCCGGTGATCACCGGTGACGAAGGCCTCGATGAACGGCCAGAGCGTCATGATGCCGAACGCGATGCCGGGAATGAGGACGCCCGGAATGAAGGCCGATGGCACCGTGATGCCCAGGAGCGTGATCTCGATCGGCGGGAACAGCCGCAGGGCGCCATCCAGCCAGCCGACGTACCAGTCGGGCTGGGAGGGCGCGCTCACCCGGGTCGCATCGAACGGCCCGTAGGCCCAGATGGGGTTGATCTGAATCAGTCCGCCCATCAGGCCCAGGACCGCCGCCGTGAGGAGCAGGAGGCCGAGCGACTTGAAGACCTGGCTGGGCCAGAAGGCTCGACCGACGACGTTCGTCTCGCTCGCCTGGCCGCCACGGAACTGCGTGTGCTTCTGGCGCCAGAGGATCGCAAGGTGCAGCAGGACGCCGCCGATCAGGAGCGCGGGCAGCAGCATGATGTGGAAGACGAAGAGGCGGCTCACGATCGTCTCGGTCGGGAATTCGCCGCCGAACACCAGGAATGCGAGCCATGGCCCGAGGAACGGGATGCTGATGACCGCCGAGTAGATGATCCGCAGGCCCGTGCCGGAGAGGAGATCGTCGGGCAGCGAGTAGCCGGTGATGCCCATCGCCAGCGCGAAGACGAGCAGGCCGATCCCGATCAGCCAATTGAGCTCCCGCGGGCGCCGAAACGCGCCGGTGAAGAAGACACGCAGCTGATGCACGACGATGGCGGCGACGAACACGAGTGCGGCCCAATGGTGCACCTGGCGCATCACCAGGCCGGCGCGAACCTCGAACGACAGGTCGAGCGTCGAGGCGTAGGCGGCTGAGACGGTCTGGCCGTGCAGCGGCAGGTAGCTGCCTTCGTAGGTGACCGGCGTGGCGTCCGGAACGTAGAACAGGGTCAGGAAGACGCCGGTGGCGACGAGCACCACCAGGCAGAACAACGCCACCTCACCGAAGAGGAAGCTCGGGTGGTCCGGGAACACCTTCCTCAGGCCCGTCCGCGTCCAGCCGGCCAGCCCAAGGCGCTCGTCGAACCAGCGCAGCGTCACGACTCACCTCCCTGGCGATGTGTCATGTTCCAGAAGGACGGTCCGACCGGCTCCGTGAAGTCACCGAGAGCAACGAGATACCCTTCGTCGTCGATGCGCATCGGGAGCTGAGGGAGCGGCCGGGCGGCCGGTCCGAACGTCGGGATTGCGCCGCGCAGCACGTCGAAGGTCGACTGATGGCATGGGCACAGGAGAGCCTGCTCCTCGGCTCGATAGAGGCCGACGGGGCAGCCCGCATGCGTGCAGATCTTCGAATAGCCGATGCATCCCTCGGGCGCCCATCCGGCCCGCTCCGCCGAGAGCTCCAGGTCCGACGGCCGCACCCTGATGAGCAGCGTCACGGCATCCGCCGAGCCGACATTGCCCTCCGGAAAGACGGTCCGAACCGTCCCGAGACCGAGATCGGCCGCGCGGATGGGCGAGCCATCCTCGCCGACGATGCGCCTGCCTTCGCGCCAGGCGGTCTGGAAGAGATCACGACCGGGTGCAGGCCCCAACGACAGGACCGGGATCGCGAGCGCGGCGGCGAGCGCGGCACCCGCGCCCGCCAGAAGCCGCACCAGGAAGCGGCGCCGGGTCACGCTCTCGATGTCGGCGGCGTCGGTGGCGGCCGCCCGCACCTCGTCCGGAGACGCGAGCGGATGCCGGTCCTCCACCAGGATCGGCGCATCCAGGAGACGGACGGCCCAGATCACGATGCCCGCCCCCAGCCCGCCAAGCGCGACCGCCAACAAGAGTCCCTCCGCCTGTGGCTGGCCGCCGATGAGGTACACGACGAGGAGCGCGATCGAGGCGAGCGCGCTGGCGGCGAAGCAGCCGGCGGCGAGGCGCGTCGGCGTCACGGCGCGTCACCCCGCCGATCCCAGTCCCGCCCGACGAGCACCACGACGATCACGAGCAGCCCGATCCCGACCAGCCAGGCCACGAAGCCCTCCGGCACGGGACCGATGCCGCCGATCGCGAATCCACCCGGATTCGCCGCCGACCCGAGGTATTCGACGTACGTCACCACCGCGTCGCGCTGCTCGGCGGGCAGATCGAAGACCGGCATCTGTCCCGGTCCGGTGATCATCGCCTCGGCCACGATCCGTGGCTCGGCGTCGGTCAGGGGCCAGGCGATCGCCCCGCCGCCCACCGCACCGCCGTGTCCGCTCGATCCGTGGCAGGGCGCACAGTTCACCGCGAAGAGTTGCTGTCCCTCGGAAAGGCGCGCCTC
Organism: Chloroflexota bacterium; assembly: GCA_030862645.1. Lineage (GTDB taxonomy): Bacteria > Chloroflexota > Limnocylindria > QHBO01 > QHBO01 > JACDBZ01. Next base: position 7,002 of record JALZDF010000113.1, on the reverse strand, counting down.
GTCGATGCGAACCTCCGGGATCTCCGGTCCCTCCCCGAGGCCGGCCACGTAGGCCACGAGGTCACGGATCTCCGCTTCGTCGAACGCGGGCGGCTTGCGCTGCGCCTGCTCGCCCATCTCCTGCGCGAAGGGCATGCGGCCGGTTCGGAGCTGGAAGTCCGCCGCGGCCGCGCCGGCATTGACGATTGACGGCCACCCGTCGACGCCACTCCCATCGTCTCCATGGCAGGTCGAGCAGCTGGCGCGGTACAGCGCCTCACCGCGCTCGACGGATCCCGCCTCATCCGTCTCGGCGGCGGCTCGCTCTCCGGCGGCAGTGAGGACGACGGCGGCACAGCCGATGGCGGCCGCCACGCCCAGCAGGATTCGCTTCATCCACTTGCGCCGAGTCGCCACGCCAGGGCCGTGGCCAACAACGCCCCCAGGGCCAGCGCTCCCGACCGCTGCTGGGGTGACAGCTCGGGTCGAAGCGCGCCGGCCGCCAGCAGGACGAGGATGATCGCCACGCCGTAGAGCCAGTGAATTCCCTCCGCCGGGCCGCCGCCCCGGACCGCGATGGCGAGGCCGATCGCGGCCTGGGCCACGAGGGCCACGAGGAGCACCCGCCTCGGCAGTTCGAGGGCCGTCGGCGGATGGCCACGCAGCGCAATGACGGCGGCGACAGCGCTCAGCACGGCCAGGAGCACCATGAGCGGCGGGCCCACCGCCGCGTGAAGCTCGGTCATTGACGTGCCGGCCGCGTGGATGTGATGGTCATCGAGGCCCTACTTCTTGAGTCGACGGTCCGCCGTGGAGCATCGGCCGTGCCAGCGGCTGCGGTCCGCCCCAACAACCGTCCCGGGGATCAACGTACGGCAGCGATCCGAGCGGCGACGGAGGCTCTGCAGCGGATCGCGTGCCCTCACGGGAGGTGAGCGCGCGCGCGAGCGCGCGCGGTCGAAACTGAGCGCGGCGGCGCGCACGGCACTGCGATGATCCTCCGATGATCCCACAGCCCGAGCCCCTCGACCGCGGTTTGGCAATCAGCGCGGATGGCACCGGGATCGCCTGGTACCGATACGGCACCGCCGACCCGGCCGTCCTCTTCATCCCCACCTGGAACCTGGTGGATGCCCGCGTCGTGGGCCACCAGGTGACCGTCCTCGAGCCGCACGCCACCATCGTCACTTATGACCCGCGTGGCGCCGGTGCCAGCGACCGACCGGCCCACGGCTACGACTTTCCAATGCACGCCGCCGATGCGCTGGCCGTGCTGGTCGCGAACGGGACGGAGCGCGCCGCCGTCGTCACGGCCTCGCGTGGCATCAACGCCGCCCTGCTGCTTGCGGCGGCGCACCCTGACCGCGTCGAGCGAATTGCCGTCGTCGCGCCGTACATGCGGCTCGAGCCCGAGCCGGCGGAGCCCGATCCCGTCCGGCTCGAGGCGCTGCGGACCGATTGGGCGGGCTTCATCGTGCCGTTCATGCGCACGGTCTTCAGCGAACCGGGCTCCGACGCGTTGATCGAGGAGGTGATCGGCATCGGCTTGGAGGCGTCTCCCCACATCATTGCGACCCAGGAGACGGAACTGAACTGGCGGCGGCCGGCGGAGCTCCTGGGCAGCATCACGCACCCGACGCTCATCGTCCACGGCGATGGCGACGCGGCGGTGCCGGTCTCGCTTGCCCGGCAGATCGCGGACGCCATGCCGAATGCCCGCCTCCACATCGTTGCCGGCGGCGGCCATCGCCCCGACATCAGGACCCCGGAGCGGGTCAACCCTCTCATTGCCGGCTTCCTGTTCGACGCCAGCCGGTGATTGTCGAATCGGGCCGATAGGACCACCATCGGCCAATGAACTCGTCGATAGGAGGGCCCGTGCAGACCATCGGCGTGAAGGTCAGGCGGCCGCACGAGCATCCCGGTGAACTTCGCCCGATAGGCGAGCGCTGCTCGTGTCGACAGCCCCTCGTCAGGCGATCACCGAACCGATGCAACCGGAGTCGTACAATCCGGCGACATCCGGAAGACTGCACCCCCGAGCGTGCCAACCGCACTTGGAGGAGAGGGCCGTGAGAATCGCAGCCTGGTTCTTCGTTATCGCGCTTGTCCTGGCCGCCTGCGCGCCCGCCGGGGAGGCTGAAAGTCCGGGGGACGGGGCATCGGAAGGCAGCCCCGCCACCGCCGAGGGCTCGCCCGGCGGCGCCGGGGGAACCGTCGAGGGCAGCCTGAGGGTGGCGCTCGGCGACATCGAGGGGGTCGAGACCCTCAACCTGCTCATCGCGCTCGAGCGCGTTCGCGAACGTGGCATCGACGTCGAGCTCATCGAGTTCGCGGAAGAGGACCTCGCCGCGGAAGCCGTGCTGGGTGGGCAGGCCGACGTTACGTTGGGCGCACCTTACGCGGTGATCCAGGAGACCGGCGCTCCCATCCGGATCATCTGCCAGCTGCAGACGTCGCGCTTCTTCGCCATCGTCGACGCGGAAGCGTACCCCGATTGGCAGGCGCTCGACGGCGAGACCTTCACCGTCCACTCCCGTGGGTCGACGACCGAGGCCATGGCCCTCCTCGTCCAGCAGGAGGAGGGCATCGAGTTCGGCGAGATCAGCTTCGTCTCGGGCGCCGAGGTGCGCGCGACCGCGCTGGTCCAGGGCAACGTGCAGGCTACCTTCCTCGACATCCCTGCCTGGAACTTCGTGCAGGCAGAGGCTCCGGACCGGTTCCACGAGCTGCCCCTGCCGGACGTCCCGGCCACCGACGAGGCGTTCGTGGCCAACGTCGAGTGGCTGGCGGCGAACCCCGAGGTCGCGCAGGTGCTGCTCGAGGAGACGCTGACCACGTGGAACTCGATCATCGAGGACCCGAACTTCGTGGTTGCGGAGCGCGACAGGCTCGGCCTCGCCGAGGACCTCGAGCCGGAGCTCGTGGAGCAGATCGTGCCGTACTACGAGCAGGCGGCTGAGGAGGGCGTCTTCGCCACCGACTGTGGGGGCGAGGAGGCGGCACGGGCCGACTTCGAGTTCTACGGCCTGGTCGGGCAGGTCGAGGGCGATCCCGCGACGCTGAACGTGGAGGACTTCTGGGACCTCGCGCCGGCCGAGGCCGCGCTCGAGACCGTCGGGCAATGACGGCGCGGAGCCGGGCCTCGTGGGCCGGTGACCGGTAGCGGCGTCGCCGCGCCGGCCACCGGTGCGACACGTCGGCCGGGTGCGTGGGATGGGCTGACGCCTGCCGCACGCACCTGGCTGCTGCGTGCCGGCTCGATCGCGCTGGTGCTGGCCGTCTGGGAGCTCGGCGGTCGGATCCCTGTCGCCCTTACCTTCCCGAGCTTTACCGAGACGGCCGGCGCGTTCGGTGGCATGCTCGCGGACGGTACGTTCCTGCGCGCCTACTCGGAGACCATCGGCCCGCTGCTCGTCGGCGTGGCGCTGACCGCCATCGGTGGGGTGGCGGCGGGCCTGGCGATGGGCCTGTCACCCAAGGCGGAGTGGCTCGGCTTGCCGGTCTTCGTCATCCTCCAGGCCGCTCCGTCGGCGGCGATCATCCCGCTCATCACCTTCATCTACGGCATCGACTTCACCGCCAAGGTCTTCGCCGTCGTGCTGCTGAGCACGCCGGTGATCGTCCTGAACTCGTATCGGGGCATCCGCAACACGCCGGTCTCGCTCGTTGAGATGAGCGAGGCATTCCTGGCCAGCCGATGGCAGCGGATCTGGAAGGTCATTCTGCCCGCGGCCAGCGGCCTCATCTTCGCCGGCCTGCGCCTGGGGCTGGCCCAGGGATTCACCGGCGCCGTGCTGGCCGAACTGCTGATCACCCCTACAGGCGTGGGCGACCTCATCACCTTCTACCGTTCGCAGGCCGAGTACGACCACATGTACGCCGCCATCCTGTCGATCATCCTCGTCGCCAGCGTGACGATCACGCTGCTGGCCCGCCTCGAGCAGCGCATCTTCCGCCCGGAGCTCCGCACGCCATGACCGATGCCGCCGTCATCACCGATCCGACGGACACGGGCGACCCCGCCGTGCGCGTGGTCGGGCTCACCAAGGACTTCCCGGGCGGCACCCGCGCCCTGGAGGGGGTGACCTTCAACGTGCCGGCCGGCGAGCTGACGAGCCTCATCGGCCCGAGTGGCTGCGGCAAGACGACGACGCTCAAGATCGTGGCCGGGCTCATCGCGCCGACCTCCGGCGAGGTCATCGTCAAGGGGCGTCCGGTCACCGGCCCGGGTCCCGAGCGCGCCTTCGTCTTCCAGGACTTCGCCCTGCTGCCCTGGGCCACCGTGCTGCGCAACGTGGCCTTCGGACTGGAGCTGCGGGGCGTGCCGAAAGCCGAACGGGAAGGTACAGCGCGCGAGTACATCGCGAAGGCGAACCTTGCCGGCTTCGAGCATCACTATCCCCACCAGCTGTCCGGTGGCATGCGGCAACGGGTCGGCCTGGCCCGTGCGCTGGCCGTGGACGCCGACATCCTGCTCATGGACGAGCCGTTCGCATCGGTCGACGAGCAGATCCGGCGGGCGTTCCAGGAGGACCTCCTGCGACTGCTGAGCGAGGAGCGCAAGACGGTCCTGTTCGTGACCCACTCGATCGAGGAGGCGGTCTACGTCAGCGACCAGATCGTCATCCTGACCCGTGGACCGGGGCGCGTCTCGAACGCGGTCCGGCCGAAGATCGCTCGCGACGGCACGCCGGACGACATCCGCCGCAACCAGGCCTACCTCGACGCGGTAGAGGCGATCTGGGGCGAGCTGCGCGGGTACGTGGAGGAGGACATGCGGCCACCGGAGGGCGCCGCGCCATGACCATCGCCGGCCGCCGCGTGCCGATGGCCCTGTCGCTCCTGGTCTGGTTCGCCATCTGGGAGCTGGTGGGCCGCCTGGGCCTCGTCTTCCTGATCCCGCCGTTCACAGACGTCCTGGCTGCCATCGGAACCGTGGCGACCTCGAGTCGCTTCGGGGACGCCGCCGCCATCACGTTTCAGGCGTTCGGGATCGGGATGGCGCTCGCGCTGGTGGTCGGCATCGGCGTCGGGTTCCTCATGGGCCGAATACGGGCGATCGGCGAGCTGATGGGCATGTGGGCGAACATTTTCGAAAGCTCCCCGCTCACGGCGATCGTGCCGGCCCTGATGGCCCTCCTCGGCTTCGGCCTGCCCACGATGATCGTGACCGTCTTCCTCTTCAGCGTATGGGTCATCGCGCTCGACGCCCAGGTCGGGGTCGCGCACGTCAACCAGTCGCTGCTCGAGATGGGCCGATCGTTCGGCGCCTCACGCCGCCAGGTGCTCACCAAGATCGTCCTCTTCGCAGCACTGCCCGAGATCCTGGCGGGCGTCCGGCTCGGCCTCATCCGCGGCGTCAAGGGCGTGATCATCGGGCAGCTGCTGATCGCCATCGTCGGCATCGGCTACCTGTTCGAACGCTACTCGCGGGGCTTCCTGATGGCGGAGTTCTGGGCACTGCTGATGCTGGTCTTCGCCTTCGCCTTCGCACTATCGGAGGCAGTCGGCTTCTTCGAGCGGCGCGTCGCCGCCTACGCCACGACCCGATGAGCAGTCAGGATGGACCGATGAACTACGCGATCCCGCCCTCGCCTCCGGTGACGCTTTCGATCGACGGCTCCGATGCCGTCTTCCCCGTGCTCCGCGTCTTCTGTGTCGGGCGGAACTACGCCGAGCACGCCGTCGAGATGGGCTACGACCCCGACCGCGACCCGCCGTTCTTCTTCATGAAGCCCGCCCTCGCGGTGGTCCCTGGCGGCGGTCGCCTGCCCTTCCCGCCCGCCACGGGTGACCTCCACCACGAGATCGAGCTCGTCGTCGCGCTCGGCTCCGGCGGCGCGGAGATCTCCGCCGAGGCAGCGCTCGACCACGTCTTCGGGTACGGGATCGGGCTGGACATGACCCGCCGCGATCTCCAGGCGGAGGCCAAGCAGGCCGGACGCCCGTGGGACATGGCGAAGGGCTTCGACCGCTCGGCCCCGATGGGTGCCCTCCGGCCCGCCGATGCCATCGGCCACCCGGACGCCGGCCCGATATGGCTGCGCGTGAACGGGGAGCCGAGGCAGCAGGGTGACCTCGCCCAGCAGATCTGGAAGGTGCCGGAGACGATCGCTTACCTGTCCACGCTCGTCGAGCTTCGAGCAGGCGACCTGATCATGACCGGCACGCCGCAGGGAGTGGGGAGGGTGGTGCCGGGCGACGTGCTCGAAGGGCACATCGACGGGGTAGGCGAGCTGCGCATCGAATACGCATCCTGAGGCGCGTCCCCGCGGGGCACCGCCGCGGCTCGGTCTCGCTCGCTCCCTCGACCCGACGTGCGGTCCGACCTATCGGCTCGCCATCTTGGCAGCGGGGCGCGCGAGCGCTCATTATCGGCCTGTGACCAGTCTTCCGAGCGGCACCGTCACGCTTCTGCTCTCCGATATCGAGGGTTCCGCGCGCCTCCCCCACGAGCTTGGCGGTCGGTACGCGGACGTCCTCGCCGAACACCGCCGGCTGCTGCGCGGGGCGTTCGCCCGCCACGGCGGGACCGAGGTCGATACGCAGGGGGACGCGTTTCTCGTTGCCTTCGAGCGGGCGGCCGATGCCGTTGCTGCCGCGGCCGAGGCGCAAGCAGCCATCGCCGACACGCCGGTCCGGGTTCGAGTGGGGATCCATACCGGGGAGCCGATGCTCACAGGGGAGGGCTACGTCGGCGCCGACGTGCACCGCGTGGCCCGGATCTTGGGCGCGGGAAGCGGCGGCCAGGTGATCATCTCGGAAACGACGCGGGCCCTGCTCGACCCCGAGACGGAGCTGCGCGATCTCGGGGAGCATCGCCTGAAGGATTTCGACAGGCCTCAACGACTCCACCAGCTCGGCCGCGCCGACTTCCCGCCACTCCACTCCACGCCCGAGCGCCTTCTGCCGACCGGAACCGTCACGTTCCTCTTCTCGGATATCGAAGGATCGACGCGTCTCGTCGGCGACATCGGCCCGGCCGAGTACACCCGGCTGCTGGAGCGTCACAACGAGGTG
>JALZDF010000060.1 GCA_030862645.1 Chloroflexota bacterium | reverse complement strand
CGAGCCGCGCGACGGCCAGAGCGTCCGCCGCGTCGTCATCACCACCGCCGGCCGCGTGATCTTCAACACCGTCCTGCCGCGCGCGCTCGGCTTCAGCAACCGGGTGATGGACCGCAAGGCCCTCAAGGAGATCATCGCCCGCTGCTACCGCGACCTCGGTCCGGAGGCCACCGCGACCCTCGTCGACGGCATCAAGGCGGTCGGCTTCCGGTACGCGACCGCCGCGGGCATCACCATCGGCGTCGAGGACCTGGCCGTCCCCAAGGAGAAGGCCAAGCTCCTCTCCGACGCGGAGGGGCGCGTGGCCGACATCGACCGCGAGTTCCGGCGCGGCTTCATCACCGAGGACGAGCGTTACACCCAGACCGTCGAGGTCTGGCGCAAGGCGACGGACGACGTGACGCAGTCGATGCTGACCGGGCTGGACGAGCGCGGCTCGATCATGCTGATCACCAACTCGGGGGCCCGCGGCTCGGTGACCCAGATCCACCAGCTGGCCGGCATGCGAGGGCTGATGGCCGACCCGTCGGGTCGAATCATCGACCTGCCGATTCGCTCGAACCTCCGCGAGGGGATGAGCGTCCTCGAGTACTTCATCTCAAGCCACGGCGCCCGCAAGGGCCTCGCCGACACCGCGCTCCGCACCGCCGACTCCGGGTACCTGACCCGGCGCCTGGTGGATGTGGCCCAGGACGTCATCACCCGCGAGGACGACTGCGGCGCCGATGTGGGCACCTGGATCACGGCCGAGGAGTCGGAGCAGATTCCCGAGCCATTCCTCGATCGGCTGATCGGCCGCATGGCGGCGTTCGAGGTGGTCGACGAGAAGTCAGGCGAGGTGCTGGTCGAGAAGAACGCCGAGATCGACGAGGAAGCGCTCCTCCGGATCGAGGCGGCGGGGATCGACCGCGTGAGCGTGCGATCGCCGCTCACCTGCGCCGCGCGCCACGGCGTGTGCCGCATGTGCTACGGGCGCAACCTCGCGACCGGCGAGCTGGTGGAGCTCGGCCAGGCGGTCGGCATCATTGCCGCCCAGTCGATCGGCGAGCCAGGCACCCAGCTGACCATGCGGACCTTCCACACCGGCGGCGTCGCCGGCGAGGACATCACGCAGGGCCTGCCGCGCGTCGAGGAGCTCTTCGAGGCGCGCATTCCGAAGGGCCAGGCCACCATGACGGAGATCGACGGTACCGTCGAGGTGCCGCCGGCCTCGGGTGACCAGCCGATCACGGTGCGGGTCACGCACCGCGAGACCTACGACACGACGTTCAAGCTCACGCCGCAGCACGAGATCCTGGTCGCCAACGGCGACGAGGTGACCGAGAGCCAGCTTATGGCTCGCATCGGCGAGGACGACGAGCTTGTCGAGGTCAAGGCGCCGACCGCCGGGAGGGTGACGAAGAAGGGCAACACCCTGACCCTTCACACCGAGGAGGTCGACGTCCGCGAGTACCCGGTGCCGCACTCGGCCCGCCTGCGGGTGGCTGATGGCGACGTCGTCTCGGCCGGCGATCCGCTGACCGAGGGCTCGATGAACCCGAAGGACCTGCTCCAGATCAAGGGCGTGGACACCGTCCAGCGCTTCCTGGTCGGCGAAGTCCAGAAGGTCTATCGGTCACAGGGCGTGACGATCAACGACAAGCACATCGAGATCATCGTGCGCCAGATGCTGCGCAAGGTGACCGTCGACAACGCCGGCGATACCGAGCTGCTCCCGTCGGAGCTGATCGACCGCTTCGAGTTCGAGGAGACGAACAACCGGATCCTGGCCGAGGGCGGGGAACCGGCCACGGCGCAGACCGTGCTGCTGGGCGTCACGAAGGCGTCGCTCAACACGTCTTCGTTCCTGGCCGCCGCCTCATTCCAGGAGACAACGCGGGTGCTCACCGAGGCGGCCATCAACGGCGCCAAGGACCACCTCATCGGCCTGAAGGAGAACGTGATCATCGGCAAGCTGATCCCGGCGGGGACCGGCGCCGAGGCGCGTCGCCTGCAGGCCGAGCGGGCCGCGCAGCTCACGCCGGCCGAGGAGGAGCAGCAGCGCGAGGAGGCTGCCGCACGCGCGTTCCTATCCGGTGATCCGGACGCGGACGGCGACGGCGACGTCGAGCCCGACGAGGCCGAGGCGGCTGCCGAGGCTGAGGGGGAGACGATCGCCGAGCTCATGGGCGCGGGCGACAACCCGGAGATGGAGGCCGCCGTCGAGGAGCAGGTCTTCGACGAGCTGACCGAAGACGAGAAGGAGAAGGAGGCCGCGGCCAAGAAGTAGGTCGCGTCTCCTGGACCGATGGCGAGGGGCGGCCCGGACGGGTCGCCCTTCGTACCGTCCGCTGGTTTGACACTCACGAGGAGTGTTCCGTATACTCCGTCGTCGGTGTCCCGCGTGCGGGACGCCTTCGTGTGTGGCCCCGGAGTCGCCCGTCTGGGCAGCCCAAATATCGGATTCCCGTTCTGTTCCGTCGGGATCGCCGTGGGTGCCGCTGGACTCCGATTTCGCAGACATCTTCAACGCGAGGTTCTCGTTGCCAACCATCAGCCAGCTGGTCCGCAAGGGTCGAAAGCCGGCCATCAAGAAGGTCAAGGCCCCGGCGCTGCGCCGAACGCTGAACACCCTCAAGCAGACCACGTCTGAGGGACGCGGCGCGCCGCAGCGGCGCGGCGTTTGCCTGCAGGTCATGACGCGCACCCCGAAGAAGCCAAACTCCGCCCTTCGTAAGGTTGCGCGCGTGCGCCTCACCAACGGCATGGAGGTCACCGCCTACATCCCCGGGGTGGGCCACAACCTCCAGGAGCACTCGATGGTGCTGGTGCGCGGCGGCCGAGTGAAGGATCTCCCGGCCGTGAAGTACCACATCGTCCGCGGCACCCTCGACGCCGCCGGCGTGCGCGACCGCAAGCAGAGTCGCAGCAAGTACGGCGCGAAGGCGCCCGGGAAGGCCTAGCCGTGCCCCGACGTCCGACGATCGCGCGCAAGACCAAGTACGACGAGCAGCTCACCGGCACCGCTCTGACGCTCGATCAGTTCACGAACAAGCTCATGTACGGCGGGAAGCGCCACCTTGCCCACCGCATCCTCGAGGATGCGCTCGCCCGCTGCGAGAGCCAGGTCGGCCGCGCCGGCGTCGAGGTCCTCGAGCAGGCCCTCCGCAACGCGATGCCGCTCATCGAGGTCAAGCCCAAGCGCGTGGGCGGCTCCACCTACCAGATCCCGGTCGAGGTGCGTGCGGATCGGCGGGTCAGCCTCGGCATGCGCTGGCTCATCGAGTCGGCGCGCAAGCGCAACGGCAAGAGCATGTCCGACAAGCTCGCCGCGGAGCTGATGGATGCAAGCAACGGCATCGGCTCGGCGGTCAAGCGCCGCGAGGACACTCACCGCATGGCCGAAGCCAACAAGGCTTTCAGCCACTTCAAGTGGTAGGCCGATGACGACGCAGACCGCAGGCCGTTCCACCGCCGCCACCGGCCCGGTGTCGCTGCAGCGCACCCGGAACATCGGGATCATCGCGCACATCGACGCCGGTAAGACCACGGTGACCGAGCGTATCCTCTTCTACACCAAGAAGATCTACAAGCTCGGCGAGGTGCACGAGGGCGCGGCGACGATGGACTGGATGGAGCAGGAGCAGGAGCGCGGAATCACGATCACCGCGGCTGCGACGACCTGCTTCTGGAACGACCATCGAATCAACCTGATCGACACGCCCGGCCACGTGGACTTTACGGTGGAGGTCGAGCGCAGCCTTCGGGTGCTCGACGGCGCGGTGGTCGTCTTCGATGGCGTGGCGGGCGTCGAGCCGCAGTCGGAGACGGTCTGGCGCCAGGCGGACAAATACCACGTCCCGCGCTTCTGCTTCGTCAACAAGCTCGACCGCACCGGCGCCGACTTCTGGCGCGTCGTCGACATGATCAAGGACCGACTCGGCGTCAACGCCGTCCCGTTGCAGATCCCCATCGGCGCCGAGGACACCTTCCGCGGTGTGGTCGACCTGATCAACATGAAGGCGATCACCTACGGCAACGACCTCGGCGACCAGATCGACGTGGGCGAGGTCCCGGCGGAGATGCAGGCACAGGCCGACGAGTGGCGCGAGAAGATGATCGAGGCGCTGGCCGATATCGACGACGACATCGCTCACAAGTTCCTCGAGGGCGAGGAGATCGGCGCAGATCAGCTGCGGGCCGCCATCCGGACCGGCACCCTGGCCTACCAGATGGTCCCGGTCCTCACCGGCTCGGCACTCAAGAACAAGGGCGTGCAGCCGATGCTCGACGCCGTCATTGACTTCCTGCCCAGCCCGCTCGACGTCCCGCCCGTCACCGGCAGCGAACCGAAGTCCGGCGAGCAGGTCGTACGCGAGACCGATGCGACCCAGCCATTCGCGGCCCTCGCCTTCAAAATTGCCGCCGACCCGTTCGTCGGCAAGCTGGCCTTCTTCCGCGTGTACTCGGGTACGCTCAAGACCGGCTCCTACGTGTACAACAGCACCAAGGGCCAGAAGGAGCGGGTCGGGCGCATCCTGCAGATGCACGCCAACCACCGCGAGGAGATCGAGGCGGTCAGCGCCGGCGACATCGCCGCTGCGGTGGGCCTCAAGAACACGACCACCGGCGACACGCTGTCCGCCGAGGACAAGCCCATCGTGCTGGAGTCGATCACCTTCCCCGAACCGGTCATCGAGCTCGCCGTCGAGCCGAAGACGAAGGCGGACCAGGACAAGATGGCGATCGCCCTCCAGCGCCTGGCGGAGGAGGACCCGACCTTCCGGGTGCATACCGACCAGGAGTCGAGCCAGACCCGCATCGCCGGCATGGGCGAGCTGCACCTCGAGGTGCTCGTCGACCGGATGCTGCGCGAGTTCAAGGTGCAGGCAAACGTCGGCCGGCCGCAGGTCAGCTACCGCGAGGCGATCCGCCAGGAGACGAAGGCGGAGGGCCGTTTCGTGCGCCAGACCGGCGGCAAGGGCCAGTACGGGCACGCCGTGCTGACCCTGCAGCCGCTCGAGCGCGGCAGCGGCTACGAGTTCGAGTCCAAGATCGTCGGCGGCGCCGTGCCGCGCGAATATTGGCGCGCCATCGAGGAGGGCGTGAAGGAGGCGCTGGCCGGCGGTGTCGTCGCCGGCTTCCCGGTGATCGACGTCAAGGCGACCCTCATCGACGGGTCGTACCACGAGGTCGACTCGTCGGAGATGGCCATGAAGATCGCCGGCAGCATGGCCGCCAAGAGCGGCGTGGCGAAGGCGAACCCGGCCATCCTCGAGCCGGTCATGAAGGTCGAGGTCACGACGCCCGAGGAGTTCATGGGCGACGTCATCGGCAATCTCAACAGCAAGCGCGGGCAGATCGACGGGATCGACGAGCGCGGCACGAGCCGCATGATCCAGTCCCACGTCCCCCTGGCCGAGATGTTCGGCTATGCCACCGAGCTGCGCAGCATGACCCAGGGTCGTGCCACCTACTCGATGGAGTTCAGCCGCTACGCGGAAGTTCCCACCAACCTCGCGAACGAGCTCATCGCGAAGTCGAAGAGCTAACAGAGCACGAAGGAGCGACGAAGGACCACCCATGGCCAAGCAGAAGTTCGACCGCAGCAAGCCGCACGTCAACGTCGGTACGATCGGTCACGTCGACCACGGCAAGACGACGCTGACCGCGGCGATCACGAAGTTCCTGTCGCTGTCCGGCGGCGCTGACTTCCGCGCCTTCGACCAGATCGACAACGCTCCCGAGGAGCGGCAGCGCGGGATCACGATCGCGATCAGCCACGTCGAGTACCAGACGGCGAACCGCCATTACGCGCACGTCGACTGCCCCGGTCACGCCGACTACATCAAGAACATGATCACCGGCGCCGCCCAGATGGACGGCGCGATCCTGGTCGTGTCGGCCGCCGACGGCCCGATGCCGCAGACCCGCGAGCACATCCTCCTGGCGCGCCAGGTCGAGGTGCCGAGCCTCGTCGTGTATCTGAACAAGGTCGACATGGTCGACGACGAGATGCTGATCGACCTGGTCGAGATGGAGGTCCGCGAGCTCCTCAGCAAGTACGAGTTCCCCGGCGACGACGTTCCGGTCATCCGCGGCTCGGCGCTCAAGGCGCTCGAGTCGGGCAGCGATGATCCCGAGAGCGAGGACTACGCCTCGATCAAGGAGCTGATGGACGCCGTCGACTCCTACATCCCGACCCCGGCGCGTGAGACGGATAAGCCGTTCCTGATGCCGATCGAGGACGTGTTCGGCATCAAGGGCCGCGGCACCGTGGCCACCGGCCGCATCGAGCGCGGCATCGTGAACACCGGCGACAACATCGAGCTCGTCGGCATCCATGCCAAGGTGCGCACGCTGGTGGTCACCGGCGTCGAGATGTTCAAGAAGACGCTCGACCAGGGCATGGCCGGCGACAACGTCGGCCTCCTCCTGCGCGGCATCGAGCGTGAGGAGCTCGAGCGCGGGCAGGTGCTCGCCAAGCCGGGCAGCGTGAAGCCGGGAACCAAGTTCAAGGCCGAGGTGTATGTCCTGTCCAAGGAGGAGGGTGGCCGCCACACGCCGTTCTACGCCGGGTACCGTCCGCAGTTCTACCTGCGCACGACCGACGTGACCGGTGCGATCGCGATGCCGGCCGGCGTCGAGATGATCATGCCCGGTGACAACGTCAACATCGACGTGGAGCTCATCACGCCGATCGCCATCGAGCAGGGCCAGCGCTTCGCCATCCGCGAGGGCGGGCACACGGTCGGTGCGGGCGTGATCACCGAGGTCATCGGCTAGCCGCTATGGCCAAGCAGCGCATCCGCATCCGACTCAAGGCGTACGACCACAAGCTGCTCGACCAGTCGGCCGAGCAGATCGTGGAAACCGCGCAGCGGACCGGCGCCGACGTGGCCGGCCCGGTGCCGCTGCCGACCCGGATCGAGAAGTACACCGTCATCCGCGGCCCGTTCGTCCACAAGGACGGCCGGGAGCAGTTCGAGATCCGGACGCACAAGCGCCTCATCGACATCATCGACCCGTCCACCAAGACGGTCGATGCGCTGATGCGGCTGTCGCTGGCGGCCGGCGTCGATATCGAGATCAAGATGTGAAGCGCTTTGGGTGGGCACCGTCCCACCCGAGGAACTTCCGCCATCAGTTGAGAGGGAACCACCACAGTGCCGGCAGGTTTGATCGGTAGGAAGCTTGGAATGACGCGAATCTTCGCGGACGACGGCAGCGTTGTCCCGGTCAGCGTCATCGAGGCGACCCCGAACACGGTCACGCGACTTCGTGACGTCGAGAAGGACGGCTATGTCGCCGTACAGCTCGGCGCCGGCGTCGCGCGCCGCTCGACGAAGCCCGTCGCCGGCCAGTTCAAGCATCTCGACAAGGATCACCAGCGCCCAAAGCACGTGCGCGAGGTGCGCCTGGAGGACACGGACGGGTACGAGGTCGGGCAGGAGGTGGCCGTCGACCTGTTCGCGGCGGGCGAGCTGGTGGACGTGACCGGGGTCAGCAAGGGCCACGGCTTCACCGGCGTGATCGCCCGGCACAACTTCAAGCGAGGGCCGAAGACACACGGCTCCGATCATCATCGGGCCCCCGGCTCAATCGGCGCGGGCACCTACCCGGGCCGTGTTTGGAAGGGGACCCGCATGGCCGGTCACATGGGCAACGAGCGGGTGACCGTCAAGAAGCTCAAGGTCGTGAAGATCGACCCGGAGCGCAACCTCATCCTGGTCAAGGGTGCGGTGCCCGGGGCGCGCAACGGCCTGCTGCTCGTGCAGAAGGCGAAGTAGAGATGCCCCAGACGACGATCCTCAAGGCGAACGGCAGTGAAGGCGGCAAGGTCGACCTTGCCGAGAGCCTCTTCGGCGCGCCGATCAGCGAAGCAGTCATCCACCAGGCGGTCGTCCGCCAGCTGGCGGGACGCCGCGTCGGCACCGCCGACACGCAGACCCGCGGCGAGGTGACCGGCGGCGGCAAGAAGCCGTGGCGGCAGAAGGGGACTGGTCGGGCCCGCCAGGGCACCAAGTCCGCTCCGCACTGGACCGGTGGCGGGGTGGTCTTCGGACCGCACCCGCGCAGCTACGAGCAGAAGATGCCCTCCAAGATGCGCCGCAGCGCCCTGCGCGGCGTGCTCTCGGCCAAGCAGGCCGATGGGGCGCTGCGCGTGGTCGAGGGCTTCGATCTCGACGCGGCCCGGACGAAGGCGATGCTTACCCGGCTGAGCGGCTGGAAGGCGGAGGGCAAGGTCCTCCTCGTCCTGCCCTCGCGCGACGAGCGTGTCGAGCTGTCCGCCCGCAACCTGCGCGAGGTGCGCGTGATCCTGGCCGACAGCCTCAACGTGGTCGACCTGCTGGAGGCGGACACGGTCGTCTTCACCCGGGACGCTCTCGATCGGGCTCAGGAGGTGTACGCATGACTGCTTCGAGCCTCCACGACGTGCTCCTGCGTCCTGTGATCAGCGAGAAGAGCACGCTAGAGACCGAGCGCAACAACTACACGTTCGCGGTCGCCCGCGACGCGAACAAGTTCCTCATCAAGGCAGCTGTGGAGGCCGAGTTCAAGGTGACCGTCCTCGACGTGCGTGTCGTCAGCGTTCGCTCCAAGCAGAAGCGGCGCGGTCGCAAGACGCTGGGCGTGGTGCCGGGCTGGAAGAAGGCGATCGTGACGATCGCTGCCAGTGACAAGATCGAACTCTTCGAGGCCGTCTGACGATGCCACTTCGCAACTATCGACCGACCTCGCCTGGCCTCCGCCAGATGACCCGCTCGACGTTCGAGGAGATCACCGCCGATGCGCCGCACAAGCCGCTCACCGAGAAGCTCGTGCGTCGCGCCGGTCGGAACAGCCAGGGGAAGCTGACCGTTCGCCACCAGGGGAGCGGTCACAAGCGGCTGTACCGCGTGATCGACTGGAAGCGCGAGAAGTACGGCGTGCCGGCGCGGATCGCGACGGTCGAGTACGACCCGAACCGCTCCGCCCGTATCGGCCTCCTGCACTACGCCGACGGCGAGAAGCGTTACATGCTGCTGCCCCACGGGCTGAAGGTCGGCGACCGCGTCGCCAGCGGACCAGACGTGGAGGCGCGGGTTGGCAACGCGCTGCCGATGAGTCGCATCCCGCTCGGCACCCAGATCCACAACATCGAGCTCGTCGCCGGTCGCGGTGGCCAGATTGTGCGAAGCGCCGGCAGCAGCGCGCAGCTGCTCGCCAAGGAGGGCGACTTCGCCACCATCCGGCTGCCATCCAACGAGGTGCGCCGCGTGCGCATCGAATGCATGGCGACGATCGGCCAGGTGAGCAACCTCGACCACGAGAACCAGAAGATCGGCAAGGCCGGCCGTTCGCGCCACATGGGTCGACGGCCCGAGGTGCGCGGATCGGCCATGAACCCTCGCGATCATCCGCACGGCGGTGGCGAGGGCAAGCAGCCGACCGGCATGCCGCCGAAGACCAAGTGGGGGCGCCCGGCAATGGGCCTGCGCACCCGCGTCAAGAAGAACAAGAGCAACAGTCAGATCGTCCGCCGTCGGTACGGACGCGGTTAGGAGCCGAGAGATGAGTCGTTCCATCAAGAAGGGACCATTCGTCGACGCGCGCCTGCTCGGCCGCATCGACGACATGAACAAGCGCAGCGAGCGCAAGGTCCTGAAGACCTGGTCGCGGGCCAGCGTGATCTTCCCCCAGATGATCGGGCACACGATCGCCGTCCACGACGGCCGCCGCCACGTGCCCGTCTTCGTCAGCGAGAACATGGTCGGGCACCGGCTCGGCGAGTTCGCGCCGACGCGTACCTATCGTGGCCATGGCAAGGCCACCGATCGCTCCACGGCACTGAAGTAGGTGGATGGATGCGAGTGACCGCGACCGCGAAGTTCATCCGGATCAGCCCGCGCAAGGTGCGGCTGGTCACCGACCTCATCACCGGCAAGCCGGTGGAGGAGGCGGCGGCGATCCTGCGCTTCATGCCGAACGCGGCGGCCCGGGACGTGGCGAAGGTGCTCAAGAGCGCCACCGCCAATGCCGAGAACAACTACAACCTGTCGGCCGACGAGCTGCGCGTGGTGAGCGCGGTCGCCGACGAGGGCCCGACCCTGAAGCGCGGGCGTCCGCGTGCCCAGGGCCGGTACTTCCAGGTGTTGAAGCGAACCAGCCACATCACCCTCGCGGTGGCTGACCGAGAGGAGCTGTAAGTGGGTCACAAGGTTCACCCGTACGGCTTCCGGATCGGCATCATCAAGCCCTGGCTGGCGAAGTGGTACGCGGACCGCGACTACGCGACCCTGCTCCAGGAGGACATGCGGATCCGGGAGCTGGTCGCCAGGCAGCTGTCGAACGCGAGCGTCAGCCAGGTCGAGATCGAGCGTGGCATCAACCACGTGACGGTCACCGTTCACACCGCCAAGCCGGGGATCGTCATCGGCAAGGGCGGCGCGAACGT
>JALZDF010000055.1 GCA_030862645.1 Chloroflexota bacterium | reverse complement strand
GGACATCCCCAGACGCACGCGATGTGGCATCGGGTGGCGCCGCGGCTCGCTGAGCGCTTCACCGTCGTTGCGCCCGACCTGCGCGGCTACGGCGAGAGCTCGGCCCCGGCGGCGCGGCCGGACCATGCCCAGGCCTCGAAGCGGGCGATGGCGATCGACGGTGTACGGCTGATGAAGTCGTTCGGTTTTCCTCGCTTCGCCGTGGCCGGGCACGATCGCGGTGGGCGAGTCGCGTACCGGATGGCGCTCGACCACCCGCACGTCGTGACACACCTCGCGGTCCTCGACATCGTTCCCACGATCGACGCCTGGGAACGCGCCGATCGCGACTGGACCCTCGACTACTGGCACTGGTCATTCCTCGCCCAGCCGGAACCGATTCCCGAGCGCCTGTTGGCCGCCGAGCCCGATGCCTACTACCTGCCCGATCGGTCGGTCTTCGCGCCGGAGGCGCTCGCCGACTACCTGGCCGCGGTCTATCGGCCGGACGTCATCCACTCGATGTGCGAGGACTACCGAGCCGGCGCCGGCATCGACGTCGAGATCGACGCGGCCGATCGAGCCGCCGGACGGCGGATCGCCTGCCCGATCCTCGCGCTGTGGAGCCGGACCGACCTCGGTCGCTGGCACAACGTGCAGACCGTGTGGCGCCGCTGGGCCGAGGACCCGAGAGCAGTGAGCGGCCGGGCCCTGGGAGGCGGGCATTACCTGGCCGAAGAGGTGCCCGACGACGTGGCCGACGCCCTTCAGGCCTTCTTCTCGCGAGCACGCGGCGACGCCGAGGCCTGAGACGTGATCCTCACGACTCCCAGGCTGATCCTGCGACCGATGTCCGCCGAGGACGTAGATCCGTTGCTGACGCTCTTCGGCGACCCGTCGTTCATGGCCGCGTTCGATGCGCCCGTCTTCGATCGGTCGCGAATGCAGGCGTGGGTTCGCGCGAATCTCGAGCACCAGGACCGCTGGGGCTACGGCCTCTTCACGATCGTCGCGCGTGACGGCGGCGACGTGATCGGCGACTGTGGAATCGAGACGATGGAGATCGATGGAAGGGTGGAGTCCGAGCTCGGCTATGACCTGCGGCGCGACATGTGGGGCCGCGGACTTGCTCCCGAGGCAGCCACCGCGGTCGCCGGCTACGCCTTCGCGGAGCTTGGGCTGGCCCGCCTCGTCAGCCTCGTGCGACACCAGAATGGGCGATCGGCGAGGGTGGCCCAGAAGATCGGCATGAAGGCCACGGGGAGGCTGCGCAGGGGAGACGTCGAGTACATGGTCTATGCAATGGAGTCGCCCCAACCGTGATCTCGAGCCCGGTAGGGCTTGCGCAGCAGAGCCATGAAAGGACGCACGTCGATGCCCCGTGAACCCATGCTGATGCGGCGCCTCGGGATCGAGCACCCGATCATCCAGGCGCCGATGGCGGGAGGTGCCACGACAGTGGATCTTGTCGTGGCTGTCTGTGAGGCGGGAGCTCTCGGTTCCCTTGGTTGCGCCTATTCATCGCCGGACGTGATCCGGGAGACGGCTCGCGCGATAAGGGTGAGGACCGAACGCCCGTTCGCCCTCAACCTGTTCGCGCCTCAGCCGGCGCTCCGAGCGCCGGCTGAGCCCGGGCGGATGATCCGGGTCCTGGAGGATGCCCATGCCGCGCTCGGCATCGAACCGCCGACGGTTCCGGCAGCCGGGGGCATCGACTTCGCCGCGCAGTTCGAGGCAGTGCTCGATGCGGACGCGCCCGTCTTCAGCTTCACGTTCGGGTTGCTCCCAAGCGGGGCGATTGAGGCACTGCACGCCCGGGGCGCGTTCGTGATGGGTACGGCCACAACCGTGGACGAGGCTGTGGCGCTGGAGGCCGCAGGGGTCGATGCCATCGTCGCCCAGGGCAGCGAGGCCGGGGCGCATCGCGGCACGTTCGGTTCGAGCTTCGAGACGGCGATGGTCGGAACGATGGCCCTCGTGCCCCAGATCGTCGATGCCGTCGGCGTTCCGGTCGTCGCATCCGGGGGAATCATGGATGGCCGGGGCGTCGCCGCGAGCTTGGCCCTCGGCGCCCAGGCCGCGCAGCTGGGCACGGCCTTCCTGACCTCCGACGAGGCGGGCATCCCACCCGCCTACAAGCAGGCGATCCTCGATGCGCGCGAGGATCAGACACGGATCACGCGTGCATTCTCCGGACGCCCTGCGCGGGGCATCGTCAATCGGCTGATGGCTGATATCGATCGCGAGCCCGACGCGATCCTGCCCTTCCCCCTGCAGAACGCCCTGACGCGACCGGCCCGGAACGCGGCCGCCGACCAGGACCGTGCTGAATTCCTGTCGCTGTGGGCGGGTCAGGGAGTCCGGCTGGCGCGCCGGCAACCTGCCGGACAGCTCGTCGAGCGCATAGCCGACGAGCTGGCACGGGCCATCGAGCGAACCTCAGCATCGGGTGGCGGCACGGCCTGACGGAGCTCAGGTTCACGCACCATGTATCGCTCGCGGAGGTCTGAGAGCGAGTCCACTGAGGCTCGGACCGGATGGCGGCTGGCACGAAGCCTGCTCCTCGTCGCGCCGAGCGCATCGGCCACGCCATCGCGGCGGCCGATTGGCGCATCCGTGCGAGTGAGGACCAGGAATGAAGACGCTCCTTCGTGACTACGGGCTCGGCGTGGTGCTGGCGTTGCTCTTCCTGGTGAGCTGGATCCTGCAGTCCTTGACCGGCTGGGTCGAGTTCGCCAGCGAGCAGCAGACCCACGGCCAGGCGGCGCAGCTCTTCGGTGACTCCGGCTACTTTTGGCGCTGGATGCAGGCGACCTTCGAGAACTGGCAGTCCGAGTTCCTCCAGCTCTTCACCATGGTCGTGCTGACCGCCTTCCTCATCCACAAGGCAAGTCACGAGTCCCGCGACGGCCAGGAGGAGATGAAGATGGCGATCATCCGCGTCGAGGAGCGCCTGATGGACCTTCAATCGACCGGAGGCAGGGACCAGTGAAGCTCAAGACCGCGAAGCCCGACGATCTCGAGCGCGCCAAGCAGCTGATGAAGCAGCACGAGGAGGAGGCTGGGC
>JALZDF010000165.1 GCA_030862645.1 Chloroflexota bacterium | reverse complement strand
TGCCGTGGTGCCCGCGCTGCGGGACCGGTATCTCGAATATGGAGGCCGCCGAGGGATACGCCGAAGCGCGGCATCTCTCGGTCACGATCCGGCTGCCGATCACCTCGCCGGGTCACGAGGGCGAGGATCTGCTGGTCTGGACTACCACGCCGTGGACGCTCTCGAGCAACGTGGCGGCCGCAGTCCATCCGGCGCTCACCTACCAACTCGTCGAGGGCCGCAACGGGCGCCGCTGGTGGGTGAGTGCCGGCTCGAAGGAGCGAGTCGCCGGTGGCGCCGCCGTGATCCGCGAGCTACCGGGCTCGAAGCTCGTCGACCTCTCCTACGGCGGTCCCTACGATGAGCTGGCGGCGGCAGCCGGGATCGCTCACCGGGTCATTCCCTGGGATGAGGTGTCCGATGCGGAGGGCACCGGCATCGTCCATATCGCCCCCGGCTGCGGCCAGGAGGACTTCGCACTCAGCAAGGTCTTCGACCTGGCGGTCATCGACCCGATCGACCAGTTCGGGGTCTTCGGCGAGGGTTTCGGCTGGCAGACCGGACGCTACGCGGGGGCGGCCGAGGATCCGTCGCAGGACCTCGCCCGCGACGTCGTCGCCGATCTCGATGGGAAGGGCCTGCTGGTTGCCAAGGAAACCTACGCGCACTCGTACCCGCACTGCTGGCGCTGCGGCACCCAGCTGATCTTCCGCCTCGTCGACGAGTGGTTCATCGCCACCGACCCGCTGCGCGAGCCGGTCGGCGCCTCGACGCGCGCCATGACCTGGCTTCCCCCTGGGATCGGCCTCGAGGAGCGCGAGCTCGACTGGCTCCGGAACATGGGCGACTGGATGATCAGCAAGAAGCGCTACTACGGGCTGGCGCTGCCGATCTGGGAATGCACCGACTGCGGCGCCTGGGACGTCATCGGCTCGAAGGAGGAGCTCCGCGAGCGCGCTGTGGCCGGATGGAAGGAGTTCGCGGGCCACTCGCCACACCGGCCCTGGATCGACGCCGTCGAGGTGGCCTGCGCCGACTGCGGGGGCAGGGCGAAGCGAACGACCGACGTCGGCAACCCGTGGCTGGATGCCGGGATCGTAGGCCTGTCAACGCTGCGGTGGAAGACGGACCGCGAGTACTGGTCGGAGTGGTATCCCGCCGACTGGATCAGCGAGTCGTTTCCCGGCCAGTTTCGCAACTGGTTCTACGCGCTCTTGACGGAGTCGACGGTGATGACCGGCCAGGCGCCGGCGAAGGCGCTGTTCGCCTATGCGCTGCTCCTCGACGAGGACGGGGTCGAGATGCACAAGAGCAAGGGCAACTCGATCCCGTTCGACGAAGCGGCCGAGCGGATCGGCTCCGACGTCATGCGCTGGATGTACGCGGCGGCAAATCCGGCGGTCAACCTGCGGTTCGGCTACGGGCCGGGCCACGAGGTGGTGCGCCGCTTCTTCCTGCCGCTGTGGAACACCTACGGCTTCTTCGTGACCTACGCTCGACTGGACGGTTGGACGCCGGAGCAGGCCGATGGCGTGGACGATGCGCGGACGCTGCTCGACCGATGGGTACTGTCTCGCCTCGATGCACTCGTTGCGGAAGCAGCCGCCTCGTACGACGCCTATGACGCGATGCGCGTCACGCGCGCCATCGAAGCATTCGTGGACGACCTGTCGAACTGGTACGTGAGGCGCAACCGGCGGCGCTTCTGGAAGGGCGAGCTGGATGCCGACAAGCGAGCCGCGTACGCGACCCTGTACGAGGTGCTCGTCACCGTGAGCAGGCTGCTGGCGCCAATCGTCCCGCACCTGGCCGATGCCATCTGGGACAACCTGGTCGCCTCCATGAGTGCCGCGCAGCCCGACAGCGTCCACCTCGTCGACTTTCCGCAGCCGGCCGGCCGCGCCGATCCGGAGGTGGACGCGGCGGTGGAGGTAGCCCGACGAACGGTCGCCCTCGGGCGGGCCGCTCGTGCGGCTTCCGGTGTGCGCACGCGCCAGCCACTCCGCGCGGCGCGCGTGAAGCTTCCGGCATCGCACGCGGCATTCGCCCGCGATGCGGGCGTCGACGAGGAGCTGCGGCTGCAGATCCGCGAGGAGCTCAACGTCCGCGCCATCGAGCTCATTCCGGACGAGTCGGAGATGGTGGAGCGGACCCTGTACCCGCTGCTGCCGGTGATCGGGCCGCGGCACGGCCCCGCCGTCGGCGGCATCATGGCCGCCGTCCGCTCGGGTGACTGGCGGGTCAACCCGGATGGCACCGCGACGGTCGGCGCGGCGACGCTCCAGGCCGACGAGTTCCAGCTGACCGCCAGGGCGCGGCCGGGGCACGAGGTCGCCGAGGATGGGGACCTGCTCGTCGCCCTCGACACGGTCCTCGACGAGGAATTGGCTGCGGAGGGCATGGCCCGCGAGGTCGCGCATCGCCTGCAGGCGATGCGGAAGACGGCCGGCTACGAGATCAGCGACCGCGTGCGGGTGGCGGTGTCCGCCGACCCGTCCTGGGTCGAGCGGCTCGAGCCGCACCGCGCCTGGCTCGCAGAAGAGCTGCTGGCCATCTCCGTCGAACTCGGTCCGGACGCCACCATCGACGGTCCGGACGGCGCCGAGGCGATCGAGCTTGACGGGGCCTCGTTGCGCCTCTCGGTGGCCCGCGCCTGACCGGGCGTGTGTTCGGCTAGAGTGGGGCGGTGGAGGTCGACGCCAATCGAGAGGCATTTCCGAGGCCCATGCTCGTGCTGGCGGGCACGGCGGTCGTGCTGTACCTGGCGGATCAGCTGACCAAGGCTCTCGTCGTGGCGAAGGTTCCCTTCGGCGCCCGCTACGACGTGTTCGGTGACCTTGCGCAGCTGTGGCACGTTCGCAACACCGGAGCCGCGTTCAGCATCCTGCCCGGCGCGACGTGGCTCTTCGTGCCGGTGACGCTGGTCGCCATTGGCATGGTCATCTACTTCCATCGCACGCTTGTCAGCCGCGGACCGTGGATCCAGGTCGTGCTGGGCGCCATCCTGGCCGGCTCGCTCGGCAATCTCACGGATCGGCTGAGGCTTGGCTACGTCGTCGATTTCGTCAGCCTCGGCTTCGGCAACACCCGCTTTCCGACGTTCAACGTCGCCGATTCGGCGGTCGTGCTCGGGATCGGGGCACTGGTCGCCTATCTGACCTTCCTCGAGAAGCCGCGATCCGCCGAGGCAGCGCGGTGACGCCGGAGGTGGAGAGCCGGACGATCGAGGGGACGGCCCCGGCCGGCAGGGTGGACCTGGCCGTCTCGTCGGTCGGCGGCATCAGCCGCGCCCACGCGCAGCGTCTGATCGGCGACGGGCGGGCGCTGGTCGACGGCGTGGCCCGGCGATCCAGCGATCGGCTCGAGGGCGGCGAGCGAGTCACGGTCGAGCTGAGCGCGCCGCCGGACGAGTCGCTCGAGCCCGAGTCGATCCCGCTCGCCGTGGCGTACGAGGATGGGACGATGCTCATCGTCGACAAGCCGGCCGGCCTCGTCGTCCATCCCTCGGCGGGGCATGGCGGCGGCACGCTCGTCAACGCGCTGCTCGGGCGCGCACGTGATCGCGGCGAGTCGCTCGGCTCGATCGCCGGAGTCGGTCGGCCCGGCATCGTCCATCGGCTCGACAAGGAAACGAGCGGCCTCATCGTGGTCGCCAAGAACGACCTGGCACAGGCCAGCCTCATGCGCCAGTTCGGGGATCGGACCATCGAGAAGGAGTACCTCGCGCTCGTGCGCGGTGAGCCGCCGGCTCCTCGCGGCCGGGTCGAGGCGCCGATCGGCCGCGATCCTCGCGACCGACAGCGCATGGCGGTCGTGGCCGGCGGCCGCGCGTCGACGACCGAGTACGAGGTGATCGGCGCCGGTGGGGGGTACGCGCTCCTGTCCCTGCGCCCGTTGACCGGCCGCACCCACCAGATCCGCGCGCATCTCTCGTACCTCAGCCTGCCGATCGCCGGCGACCTGCGCTATGGCGGCGGGGAGGGACCGGGCGGCCTGCGCCGCCAGTTTCTTCACGCCGCGCGTCTCGGCCTCCAGCGTCCGGTCGACGGCCGCCGGCTGCGCGCCTGGAGTGAGCTGCCGCGCGAGCTCAACGCCTGCCTCGGCATGTCCGGCGTGGCGGTTGCCACCGGGCGTCTTCCCGTGGGGATCGACGCCGAGGTCGAGGGCGACGGGTGACCGACGAGGAATCGGTGAGCGATCAGCAGAAGCGCATGACCTTCCCGAACCCCATGCTGGTGGTGGTGTCGGGACCATCGGGCGTCGGCAAGAGCACAATCGTCGCCGAGCTCGCGCGCCGGCATCCGCAGGTCGTGCCGATCGTCACCGCCACCACCCGTGAGCGCCGCGACGCGGAGATGCCCGGCGTCCACTACCACTTCCTGTCCCGCGACGATTTCGTCGCGCTCCGCGACTCCGGCGGCCTGCTCGAATGGGCCGAGGTGCATGGCAAGCTGTACGGGACGCCGATCGATCAGGTGCGCGGCATCCTGGCAGCCGGACGTGACGCGATCCTGACGATCGATCCGCAGGGCGCGCGGCAGGTGCGCGCGACGGTTCCCGACGCCCTGCTCGTGTTCGTCAAGCCACCGTCCATGGAGGACCTTGCCCGGCGCCTCCGCAAGCGGGGGAGCGAGTCCGGCGCATCGCTGGCTCGCCGGCGCCGTGACGCCGAGCACTGGATGGCCGACACCGACGACTACGACCACGTGGTCGTGAACGAGACGGGCCATCCCGAAGAGGCCGCCGAGCAGATCTGGGAGATCATCCAGGCCGAGGCACGACGCGAGCCACCGCGCCGCCCGCGGGTCTGAGGCTCGCCGAATGACCGCTTCCGGCCGCGCGGTCCGCGTGGCGGTCGATGCCCTCGCCGACCGACCGGAGCGGACATTCAGCTACGTCGTGCCCGATGCGCTCGAGACGCCCGCCCCGGGCTCGCTTCTGCTCGTCCCGTACGGCCGCCGGCTGGCCCTTGGCTACGCGCTGCCCCCCGCCGCCGATACGTCCGACTCCGAACTCAGGGCTATCGAGGCGGTCGTTTCGGAGCCGATGCTCACGCCCGACCTCCTCGAGCTCGCGGAGGAGATCGCCGCGTACTACCGGGCACCGATCGGCACCACGCTGGCCGCCATGCTGCCGCCCGGCCTCGAGTCACGCCTCGTGCGGCGCTGGCAGGTGCTCGTTCCCGCAGACCTGCCGGCCGAGCTCTCCGGACTTGCCGATGCCGAGGGCAGGATCGCCGACGCCACCCTGCTCCGCTTCGCGCCGCGTCGGGGACGCGACGCCTGGCTCGAGCGACTCCGTCGTTCCGGCGTGGTTCGTTCGGAATGGTCCCTGCGGTCGGCCGAGGTGAACCCGCGCCGCGTGCGGGTGCTGCGCCCGGTGGCGGGCGACGCGGAGCCGCCGCGCCGCGCGCCGGTGCAGCGAGCGCTGCTCGAGGCACTCGGCGAGGATGAGCGCACGATCCCCGAGCTTGCCGCGGCTCTCGAGACAGAGCCGGCCACGCTGCTCGGCCCGGCCCGCCGGCTCGTCGCACTCGGTCGCGCGGCGCTCGACTGGCGGACCATCGAGCGCAGCCCCCTGGCTCACCGCGCCGGTACGCCGGATCTGCGGCACGACCTGGCCGACGAGCAGCTCGCCGCGCTGGCCGCGCTCGCCGGGGTCGACGCCGGGGGAGAGCTCCTCCTCCAGGGGGTTGCCGCCTCGGGCAAGACCGACGTGTACCTGGCGGCGACGCTCGACGTGGTCAGGTCTGGTCGCGACGTCATCGTCACCGTGCCCGAGATGAGCCTGGTGCCACAGCTCGCGGACCGGCTTCGCGCGCTCATCGGCGACGAGCTCGGGGTCCTCCACTCGGGCCTGTCGGCGGGCGAGCGCCACGACGAATGGTGGCGCATCCTGCGAGGCGAGGTGCGCGTCGTGATCGGCACGCGCACCGCCGCGTTTGCGCCGCTGGCGAGGCTCGGGCTCGTCATCGTCGACGAGGAGCACGACGGCGGCTACAAGTCGGATCGCACGCCGCGCTACGACGCTCGCTGGGTGGTTCGCCGCCGCGCCGCGATCACCGGCGCGCGCGTCATGCTGGGCAGCGCCACACCGGATCTGGTGACCGTGGCGCGCGTGCGAGGCGGCCATGCCGAGCGGGCGCGGCTGGTGGAGCGTCGGGTCGGGACGATCCCATCGATCGAGATTGCGGACCTCCGGGCGGAGCTGGCCGGTGGCAATCGGTCCATCTTCTCGGCCGTCCTGGCCGATGCGCTGGGCGCCCTGCGATCGGGTCGCGAGCAGGCGGTCCTGCTCCTCAATCGCCGCGGCGCCGCCACCTTCATCCTGTGCCGCGATTGCGGCGAGAGCCTCCGCTGCCCCGATTGCGAGCTGCCGTTCGTGTATCACCTCGACGGCGGGAGCATGCGCTGCCACCACTGCGGCCGCAGCGCTGCACCCGCCGATAGGTGCCCGGCCTGCGGGAGTGGCCGGATCAGGTACTTCGGCGCCGGGACGCAGCGGGTGGAGGCCGAGTTGCGGACGCGCTACCCCGGCCTGCGCATCGGCCGCCTCGATTCGGATGCGCTGAGCGCGCGGCGGGGCTTTGAGACCATCTACGACGACTTCCGTGAGGGACGGACCGACGTCCTGGTGGGCACCCAGCTGGCGGCCAAGGGACTCGATCTGCCCTCCGTCACCCTGGCCGCCGTGGTCGCGGCCGACGTCACGCTCAACCTGCCCGACTACCGCGCCGCCGAGCGCACGTTCCAGCTGCTGGCGCAGGTGGCCGGCCGGGCGGGCCGCGGACCGGCACCTGGTCGGGTCATCCTCCAGACGTACGCCCCGGGGCATTACGCGGTTCGCAACGCCGCCGCCCTGGACGTGGACGGCTTTGCCGACGAAGAGCTCCTGCGCCGTCGGCTGCTCGGCTATCCGCCCTTCAGCCTCATCGCCCGCCTGCTGGTGGCTGACGCCGACAGGGCACGCGCTGAGGAGCGTGGCCGGCAGGCGGCCGACGCCGTGGCGGTGCCCGGTGCCGAGGTCCTCGGGCCGCTCCCGTCGTACGTCGTGCGGCGCGCGGGCCGGTACCGCATGCAGGTCGTGATCCGCGCGCCGGATGCCGAGACGCGAGGCGCCGCGCTCGAGCGCGTGCCGCCCGGCGTGGCGATCGACGTCGATCCCGAGTCGCTTCTGTGAATCGGTACAATGCCCACCGCCATGGCCATCCGACGCATCGTCACCGCCGAAGATCCGATCCTTCGTGAGCGCACGAAGAAGGTTTCGACCTTCGACGCCAGTCTCCATCGGCTGCTGGAGGACATGCTCGAGACCATGCGAGACGCCCCCGGCGTTGGTCTCGCCGCGAACCAGGTCGGCATCCCGCTCCAGGTCGCGGTGATCGAGATCGACGGCAAGGTGACGGAGCTCGTGAACCCGCAGATCGTGCGCGTCGGCGGGGAGCAGGTCGACTGGGAAGGATGCCTCTCGATCCCAGGCTACGTGGCCGAGGTGGCTCGCCACGAGAAGGTCACGGTCAAGGCACGCGATCGGCACGGCAAGGAGTTCCGGGTCAAGGGGACCGAGCTCTTGGCGCGCGCGCTGCAGCACGAGATCGATCACCTCAACGGCCACCTCTACATCGACCACCTCGAGTCCCTCGAAGAGCTCGTTCGCATCAGCGAGTCAGCCGAGCAGACCACCGAGGAAGCGGCCGCCGGCATCTAGTGGGGGGTCTCGGGCGAATCGCGTTCCTGGGCACGGGCTCCTTCGGGGTTCCGTTGCTCTCGCGCGTGGCGACACTCGCCGACGACCTCGTCGTCCTCAGCCAGCCCGATCGGCCCGCCGGTCGGCGCCTTCAGCTGCGAGCGACGCCGATCGCGGCGTATGCGCGCGAGCACGGGATCCCCGTTCTGACGCCGCACCGGCTGCGCTCGCCCGAGGCGGGCGACGCACTGCGCGCCTTCGCCCCCGACGGGCTGCTGCTCGTGGCCTACGGCCAGCTGGTGCCCCAGGCCCTGCTGGAGGTCGGGGAGCGGCAGCCGCTGAACGTGCATCCCTCGCTCCTGCCACGGCATCGGGGTGCGGCGCCGGTGGCGGGCACCATTCTGGCGGGCGACCGCGAGGGTGGCCTGACGTTGATGGTCATGACCGCCGAGCTCGACGCCGGCCCAATCATCGAACGCTGGTCCATGCCGCTCACCGGCCGTGAGACGACGCCTGAGCTGGAAGCGACGCTCGCCGATCTCGCCGCCGAGGTTGTTCCGCCGGCGCTGGAGCGTTGGGCGGCGGGGGAGATGGACCCGCGACCGCAGGACGAGTCGGCGGCGACGCACGTCCACCCCTTCACCCGCGATGACGGCTGGATCGATTGGCAACGCCCCGCCGTCGAGATCGACCGCCAGGTCCGCGCACTGCAGCCGTGGCCGGGCGCCTGGACCACCGTTGACGGGCGCCGCATCCACGTGCGACGCTCGCGCCCGGTGCCGGGAGTCGATGGGGTGCCGATCGGCGCCCTGCTGCCCGGCGACACGCCCTGTGTGGCGTGTGGTGTGGGAGCACTGGCGCTCGAAGTCGTGCAGCCCGAGGGCCGCGCCACCATGCCCGCCGACGCCTGGCGGCGAGGCCTCGGCCGCGAGCACGTGCTGCTCGGCGCGGGGCGGCCGACCGAGGTGACGGGCTAGCTTCGCGCCGGCACCTCCTCGATCGGCTGCCCGGGCAGATGCAGCAGGTTGTGCACGCTCCACACGCCTCCCACTGCAGCGGCTTCGCTCGCCAGGCGCTCACGCATCTCCTCATCCGGCACCTCGCCACGCAGGATGGCGATGCCACGCTCGACGTTCACGTTGATCGAGCCCTTCGGCACCGACGGGTCACGGAAGAGCCGCGTCTCGAGCTTCGCGGCCAGGGTCGCATCGTCGAGCTGTGCCGTCTCGTCGTCGCCGGGATGCCTGGCGGCGGCCATGCTGCCGGACGCGTTCGCCCGAATGGTGCGCAACGCCCGCTCCGAGTGCCGGATCGTGCGTCGCACCGTGGCGCCACCCTGGTCGATGAGGCGAGCGCGCCGCCCGCGGCCACGGGCCGGATCGAGGAGGAAGGCGGCGATGGCTCCCGCGGCGCCGGTCAATGCCCCGATCACCGTCATGCCCAGCCAGCCGGGGCCGTGCTGCCTGCCGCGCAGGGCCCGCTTTGCGCGTCGTCCGGTGGAGCGGGCGCGTTCGCCCGCCTGTCCTGTGATCTTCATCGCTGATTCTCCGTGCGGATGCGTTCACGCACGGCAGGCAGCGTGCCGCGCTGCGACCGACCGGCACGGCGAGTGCTGAGTAATCGGTCCGAATCGCGGTCGGATATACTCGCTCCAGCCCTCGCGGAGGTGGGCCAACATGTTCTTCGATCCCATCTACATCTTCGCCGTCCTGCTGCCGACGCTGGCGATCACCGGCTGGGCAACCTGGCGCGTGAAGTCGACCTACGGCAAGTGGTCCAAGGTTGACTCGGGCATCAACCTCGACGCCTTCGACTTCGCCCGCAGGCTCCTGGATCGGCAGGGCCTGCAGGACGTCCGGATCGAGCCGGTCCCGGGCCGGCTCACCGACCACTACGACCCACGCGGCAAGGTCCTGCGTGTCAGCACCCAGGTGGCCGATGCGTCGGCCCTGTCGACTGCAGGAGTGGTCACCAGCACCTCGCGGCTGTCGGTGGCGGCCGCCGCCGTTATCGCCCACGAGGTCGGCCACGCCCTGCAGGATCACGCCGGGGAGCCGGCCATGAAGCTGCGACAGGCGATCGTTCCGGCCGCCCAGTTCGGCTCGGGCATCGCGCCGTGGCTGATCATCGCCGGGGTGTTCCTGCAGATCACGCAGCTCGCCATCGTCGGACTCGTCGGCTTCGGCGCGGCCGTGCTGTTCACGTTTGCCACGCTGCCGGTAGAGATCGGCGCGTCTGGCAAGGCGCTCGCCTTCGTCAACGGGCTCGGCATGGTCGGCGACAGGCAGACCGGCGCCAGAGAGGTGCTCAAGGCCGCGGCCTGGACGTACGTCGCCGGCGCGCTGACCGCGCTCCTGACCTTCCTGTACTACGCGTGGCTCATCTTCGGACGGCGTGACTGACCTTCCCCTCGTCGGCCCTCAGCCGGCGATCAGCGAGATCGACCCCGCATCGCTCGCCGCGTGGCTCGCAGCCCGCGGCGAGCCAGCGTTCCGGGTCGAGCAGGTGCTCGCCGGCGCGCATCGTCCCGAGGCCTCCGGCTTCGACGACCTGACGGACCTGCCGGCCGCGCTTCGCGCCGAGCTTGCCGGTGCATTCCGCTTCAGCACCATCGTCGACAGCCACGTCATCGGCGCCGACGGCGGGATGACGGCCAAGGCCGTCCACGAGCTGGTCGACGGGCAGCGCATCGAGTCAGTCCTTATGCGCTACGCGGCCCGCGGCGCGATGGGCGAACGCACGACGATCTGTATCAGCTCGCAGGCAGGCTGCGCCGTGAATTGCCCGTTCTGCGCCACCGGGCAGGCCGGCTTCGGCCGGCAGCTCAGCCCCGGCGAGATCGTCGACCAGGTGCTGCACTGGCATCGCCCGCCGTGGACCGCGCTCGGCAACGCCCGAGTCGGCCACTACAACATCGTGTTCATGGGGATGGGCGAGCCGCTCAACAACGCGGACCGCGTGTTCGAGGCGGTCCGCCTCCTCAACGACCCGGCCCGGCTCGGGATCGGTGCGCGCCACATCACCGTCTCGACCTCCGGCGTGGTACCGGGCATGGATCGCATGGTCGACGAGCTGCCGCAGGTCAACCTCGCCATCAGCCTGCACGCCGCCACGGACTCGCTCCGAGACGAGCTGGTGCCGATCAATCGCAAGTGGCCGATCGCCGAGGTGATCGCTGCCGGCCGCCGCTTCGCCGGCCGAACCGGCCGCCGAGTGAGCCTTGAGTACGTGATGATCGACGGCCTGAATGACGCGGACGAGCAGGCGGATGGGCTGATCGAGATCGCCCGTGGCTGGCGCTCGCACCTCAACCTCATCCCGCTCAACCCGACGCCCGGATCCCGCTGGAGCGGTACGCCGGCCGCGCGCATCGCGCGTTTCGCCGGCCGCCTGCGCGACCGCGGGGTCACGGTCACGGTGCGGGACACCCGGGGCCGCGAGATCGACGCGGCGTGCGGCCAGCTTCACGCGCAGCTGTCCGGCCGTTCCCTGCGCGAGGCGCGGGAGGCGGCGGGGGCGGCCGTTTCAGCCTCGTGAGCGGTGCGGCGCACATCAGCGCCAGCATCCTGAATGCCGACTTCGGAAAGCTCGGCGAGGAGGTGCGGCGAGCGACGGACGGCGGCGTCGAGTCCATCCATCTTGATGTGATGGACGGCCACTTCGTCGACAACCTCACCATGGGTCCGGTCGTGGTCGAGGCCGTCCGCCCGGCCAGCGACCTTCCCTTCCACTCCCATCTGATGATCAGCAACCCCCTGGCTCATGCCGGGCGCTTCGCTGATGCGGGGAGCGACCTGATCATCTTCCACGTCGAGGCCGACGACGACGCATCGGACGTTATCGACGCCATCGAGCGTGCCGGAAAACGCCCGGGCATCGCTCTCAACCCGGAGACCGCCGCCGATGCCGTCCTGCCGTACCTGGAGCGCGTGGACCTGCTCCTGGTCATGACGGTCCATCCCGGCTGGGGCGGCCAGGCCTTCATCGGCGAGATGCTGCCGAAGCTGTCGTCCCTTCGCGACGAGGTCGCCAGCCGAGGGCTCGAGCTGCCGATCGGAGTCGACGGGGGGGTCAACCTTGACACCATCGGCAGAGCCCATGCCGCCGGCGGCGAGGTGCTGGTGACGGGCAGCGCCCTGTACAGTACCGATGGCGATCTGGCGCCCACCATCGCCGCCCTGCGCACCGCCGCCCACGGTGGTCCCGACGCCGAAAGGACCTGACGCTGCTGCCTCGCCTCCTCCGCCTGCCCGGGCTCGCGCTCGTCGCGCTGGCCATCGTGACGGTGGCCTGCAGCCAGGACGGCCCGCAGCTTCCGTTCGTCCCGACCCCGTCACCGACTCCCGAGCAGCCGCGGGAGGTGGCAGTCACGATCGTCTCACGCGGCAGCGACGAGCCGATCGCCGACGCCCGGATCAGCGTCGACGCGACCACGAGCGTGGCGGCGCCGGATGGCACGGCGACCATCACGGCCATGCGCGGCGCGGAGGTCGAGATCGAGGCAGACGGGCACGACCCCGCCACCGCCTCGGTCCCGGACGAGGGACCGCTCGAGGTGACTCTCCGCCCGAACGTCGCGCGCGGCACCGTCACCGGTGCCGAAGGCGAGCCGATCGCCGGCGTGCGGGTCTTCGTGGACGGCGGCGAGACGCTGGCCGAGACCGACGCGGACGGCGTCTATGAATTGCCGGGCGTGCCGGAGGGCGCGACCCTCGTCTTCAAGATGCCGGGCTACCGGCTCGTCGAGCATCACGCCGACGCCGAGCTCTCGATCAACGTTACCCTTGAGCCGTTCGAGGCGCGGGCGCTGTATGCGCCGGCGGCCGTGTTCGAGGCTCCCGGGCGGCTGGACGCGATGCTCGACCTCATCGAGCGCACCGAGGCGAACGCCTTGGTCATCGATGTCAAGGAGACCGACGGCCGCCTGTACTACGCCACGGACCTGGAGACGGCGGCTGATGTGGGCGCCATTCGCGAGGCGCCGATCTTCGAGCTCGAGGAACTGCTGCCGATGCTGAAGGAGCGCGGCATCTACACGATCGCGCGGATGGTGGTCATGAAGGACAACACCTCGGCGCTGGCGCGGCCGGAGCTGGCGGTCCGCAACAGCGCCACGGGGGAGCCATGGCGGGACAACATCGGCGGCGCCTGGCTGGATCCCTCGGCGCCCGGCGTGGCCGAGTACATCGCAAGCATTGCCGGCGACCTCGCCGACAAGGGGTTCGACGAGGTTCAGCTGGACTACATCCGCTTCTTCAGCGACGGCCCCTACGACGTCGCCGATACGAACCTGCCGAACAC